>CAZJUO010000052.1:0-8866 GCA_964549245.1 uncultured Gammaproteobacteria bacterium | reverse complement strand
CTGGGATCCGCGGTACTCGTATCTGTTTGCGCGGGCGTATGAAGATAACGGCGCCCGGGCGGGTGTGGGCATGGCCACCACCGTGGTGTACGCGGAAGGTGAAACCTATGTGCAGAAGTTTTCCGACGGCGGTACGCTGGTCTGTACCATTACCTTTGACCCGGCTGATGAGACGGAAAATCGGGTGCGTGTCGAATGCCGCCATGAACTGGCAAGCGCGCTGCCGGAAGTTATTCTGGCTGAAAACAGCCCGTATTACGTTACCGGCAATGTTTACGTGCCGGCCAGCCAAACAGCAACTATTGAGCCTGGCAGTGAACTGATTTTTGTCGGCCACTACAAGCTGGCCGTTCGTACAGGAGCTATTTTGTACGCTCTTGGCACGGAAACCGATTCAATCATATTTACCGCTCAAGACACGGAAAACGGCTGGCACGGTATTCGTTTTATGGAAGCCGGGAGTGAGTCGGAATTAGGCTATTGCCGCATTGAGTATGGCAAGGCCTATCCTGACGAGGGATTGGACAAGCATGGCGGGGGCATACTGTGCAATTATTCCAGCCCAATGATCAGCCATTGCCTGATACAGCACTGCCGCGCGGATCACGGAAATGGAGGCGGTCTGTATGCCACCTACGCCAGTCCGAACATAACTCATTGCACGTTTCGGGACAACTATGCCCAGCAATCAGGCGGCGGTATATATTTGCTATCCTGCAGTTCGGTTGCATTAGCCAGCAATGTGATTGAGGATAATTTGGTCAGCAATTATCACGGCGGTGGCGTACACTTACAATACGGAAGCGCTACTATGGTTGATAATGATTTCCATGACAATAGCGCCATCCAAGGTGGGGCGATATATTGTTACTACGCCACTTCAACCATTGAGCAGAATACTATCTCTGATAATACGGCGCGGTTCGGCGGGGGTATATTGATCGAGCATGGCACTACGGATATTTGTGATAATATGATTACTGGTAATGTTGTTTCCGGCGGTGACAATTGTACTGGCGGTGGCGTGTATATTGCCTCTGATGTTTCCGGTATCATAAACGGTAATACTATCTCTGGAAATTTGGTAACCGGTTATGGCAGTATTGTCGGCGGTGGTGGTATCTATCTGGCTGGTAATCAGGCGGAAGTATGTGATAATGAAATTTTCAATAACCAAGGCAAATATGATGGCGGCGCCTTGTATATCAGGGATGGCGCCTCACCGTACATACATCATAATGATATTTACAGCAACACGTCCAGCTACGGAGCCATTGTTATTCGAGGTGGCAATCCACTAATTACCAATAACGCTATTTACAACAACGGTACAGGCATTCATAACTTTACTACCACAACTATAGAGGCCGCACAAAACTGGTGGGGTGACGATACTGGCCCCTATGACGGCAGTGCGGGAGATCCGGATTACAATCCCGATGGTTTAGGCGACGCGGTGTCTGATTATGTTACCTACCGGCCATGGCTGAACTATGATATTCCGGGATTGATTCTTGATACGCAAGAAGAATTGCCGGATGACTTTTTCTCAATATTTGCTGATGGCGGTGGTCTATATAGCGGCATGCTCGAGACAGTTGAAATCTATTTTCCAGGCTCCTGGGAAGTGGTTAAGGTGATTTTGAACTGGCTTGACGGTGACAAATCAATTATCGGCCGTTCCAATAATGAGCTCAAGCTGATTATTTACCGTCCTGATAGTACCATATTTGGTGAGTGGCAATCATCAGAACCGCCGCTTACTGTTTATTACCTGCCAGAGGATACGGGAACCTGGTTTTTTGAAATTACACCGATTGATATACCGTATGCCGATTACCCGTACGCGCTGGTACTCGGTGCCTCGGATGAACTGTGGATGCCTGGCAATGCTAACGGGGATAGTGTTATCAACGTCTCTGACGCGGTTTATATCATCAACTTTGTGTTTATCCCCGGTGCGTCAGCGCCTATTCCATACCTAGCTGGTGATGTAGATTGCAGTGAACAGGTCAATGTTTCCGATGCCGTGTATTTGATTAACTGGATATTTATCCCAGGTTCACCACCACCCTGCATTCCCTGGGAAGATGAATAATTATCAATAAATACCAACATTATTTATTTTCTGATAACTCTCAAAGATATGCTTTGAGGGTTATTTTATTATCAAAATGTTTATACAATCCGCATTCTACTTACCTGCTCCCTAAAAAGTTCGAATATTCTTTTGATGTGGCAGGGAATATTTACCCACCTATTAAACCTTTACAATATCATTTATATTTGGTATAATTTAGCATACGCAATGGATAGAATAATGAATAATCTTGCTGATTTTTAATAAACCATTTTCGAACGTCGTCCACTGTGTGGCTCCACTTTTAAAAATAAAAAACATGCCTAAGCATACTCCGGAAATTGTGCTGGTTTTATATAATGTTAGAAGCCGTTTTAATGTTGGGGCTATCTTCCGTACAGCGGACGCGGCTGGTGTCAGTAAAATCTATTTAACCGGCATCACACCACAGCCACCTCACCCCAAAATCGATAAAGTAGCCTTAGGCGCAGATAAATTCATACCCTTTGAACATCATCGGCAGACTAAACGAGCTTTATCAAAATTAAAATCATCCGGATACTATCTTGCCGCGCTTGAACAATCTGATGGTAGTGTTTCCTACACTGCTTTCAAGCCAAAATTTCCCCTTGCCCTTCTCTTAGGCAGTGAGGTAAAAGGTTTGCCCAGCAGTCTACTGAAAGAATGCAACAAGGTTATTGAAATTCCCATGCATGGCCGCAAAGAGTCTCTTAATGTTAGCATCGCTGCGGGCATAACGATATTTAAAATAATTCATACATAAGCCGCGGTGACGCAATTGGCATACTTGCCCGCCACTGCCTTTGCCGGGATGGTGGAACTGGTAGACACGCAGGACTTAAAATCCTGTGGCTGTATAAGCCGTGAGAGTTCGAGTCTCTCTCCCGGCAGTGGCAATGGCAGGTGGGCGCGCTGGACTTAAAATCTTGCGGAAATAATGCTCTATGCCGGTTCGATTCCGGCCTCCGGTATTCCAATCACAAGAGTCAATGCCCCGCATAATTCGCACGAAGAGAGAAGTTGCGCGTGGTCGACCGCGGCACATAATTATTAGTTTGTAGGCCTATGCCTACCGTAACAAAATCCAAAAGATATTTTGAAGGGAAGCCAAATCTGGTTACTATCCATCCGCCCGGCACGCTAAAAGATTACCCCTTTAATATCGCTCCATATAAAAAATCATATACTGATTTTTTCCGTTTGGCGGAGAAATATTTCAGTGTTTTTTACGTCCGTGATAAAAAAAGACACCTAGGACAGGGCGTTTTTAAACAAGGCTACCGCTTTCAGCAAGGAAAATTTATTCCCTATAATGCTAAAATTTACGCTCGTGTAGTCTATAACAAAACAACGCTGTATAGCAATGGAGGAAAAAACTGGGACGTGGTTAATAAATGGAATTTATATAAAATTACTTTTAATAAATATCGGTCATACCAGCTGTTCAAACAATACATGAAGCCAACCTACCGCATTCGAAACAAAGCGCAATTTTTAAAAACCTTGCCGAAAATCAAAACCGATTGGGTAGTCTATAAACCGAATCGGGGAGCGGAAGGAAAGGGGATTATCATTGGGCCGAAAAAAACTGTAGCCAAAAAACTTGCCAACTTCAAACTTGACCGCAGTAAATATAAATTCCGCCGGGGAGCCTACGACGGCTTGCTGCAAGAATTCATCGATACCTCCGGCGGCATTCCTAATCTTCATCACACCTACCACGACATGAGAATACTGATCATGAACGGAAAAATCGTCCAAACCTATATCCGTATTCCCAAAAAAGGCTCCTTTCTGGCCAATGTAGCGCGCGGCGGCGCCCTAAAAGAAATACCTATTAAAAAAGTTCCCCGATCCGCTAAATCTATTGCCCTTAAAATCGATACAAAATTAAAAAAATACGGAGCCAGGGTATATGCTATTGATTTCGGCTTTGAGGATGGCAAGCCGTACTTATTCGAAATAAATCCCCAGCCAGGATTGCCATACCCAAGCTGGCATATGTACTACCGTAAATGGCACAAATCCCTGCTCTCCGTATTATTAAGCTGCTTAAAGTAACCCTATGTTATTAACAAAAATCACCATATCAGCCTTTATTAGCTTAAGCTTGGCTATTGTAGCCTTACCAATAGCAGTATCCGCGCAGGAATTATCACCGCTCGACAATACCCAACCAACAGACGCCCCTACAGAAACCGCGCAACTGGCCCCGCAGATTACCTCGGAAGACTTTATAGTAGCGGACAAGAAAGCCTTGTTTGATGCGGCCGAATCAACGCTGCTTCCTTCCACCTCACAGCCAACCTACCGGTGGGATTTTTCAGATTCTAGCCTCGCCCAATTTGGCAACGAAGTAATCCATGAGTTTAACACACTGGGCATCCATAAAATCCAATTGACTATTACGCAAGGCGAATTTCAAGCCAGTACTGAAAAAGAGGTTTTTGTTTATAATAAAAAAATATTGATGATTACCGACCAAAACGTCAATGAAAAATTTCAGTTGGTGGTCAACCAAGCGGCTGATCAGGGTGTATACCTCAAAGTTATTTCCGCCGTTGAAGAAGAAACGGGCTTTTTGACGGAAGAGAAACTAGTGCCTCTCATTGGGGAAGAATATGAATTTATCACTGAAGCAGACGGGATTATCTTCTACACCAGTTCTTCTTTGGCCATCCAGGCGTTTACCCGCTACTGGCAAAACTTGGAAAGCGGTAAGCAGTTTGATCTTCAGGAAAAATTACTGGTTAAAATCACGGAGCAGAATATGTCAATCGCGGCCAAACTGGCCCAGCAGTCGTACAGCGTTTTTCATCCCAAGTTTATCTTACTGACCAGGCCAGAAGCACTCAATCCAATTTTCGAAAATGGTGATTACAACCAACTTACTACCGAGCTAGCAAGCCGGGCGATTGAGTACCGAATTGTAGATTCGCGCAGTGAAAAATCTAGCGCCTTCTTCCTTTCGCATGCTATTACCAATTTCATTGTCAAGGGTATCCCCACCAATACTATTTATTTGGTATTAGCGTATCCCTTTATCGTATTTATTATCGTATTTGCCCGTCAAGTCCTTGGCTGGAGCGGCTTTGGAGTATACACACCGTCGGTTATTTCACTCTCACTGCTAATCCTAGGTATTTATTTTGGCATTGGTACGATCATTATCGTAGTGCTCGTAAGTTACCTGCTGCGCACTCTTTTAAATAAATTTAAACTGCTTTATATGCCCAAGACAGGGCTTATTCTTTCTTCCATCGGGCTTTCCTTTTTGGGCCTTATTTGGTTTCTTTCTTACTATGAGGTTTCCTTAGCGATTTCTCTGGCAATTTTCCCCATGCTAGTGATGTCAACTATTTCAGAAAAATTCCTGTCCGCCCAATCAGAAGAAGGCCTCCAGCGAGCGCTCTGGGGTGTGTTAAAAACCATCATTATCTCCATAGCTGCCTATTACTTGGTTGTCTGGACCGCTTTTACTAACCTTATTTTGTCGTGGCCCGAGCTAATCATCGTACCTCTCCTTGGCCTGATAATTTTGGGGAAATTTACCGGCTTACGCCTTAATGAGTACTTCCGGTTCCGCACGCTGTTCAAAGAAAAAAATATCGAGGAATAATAGCTATGTCTCTTTTAGGAAAATCATCGGCCATTCTGGGCATTAACGCCCGTAACCTGCTCTACATCTCCCGCTTCAACTCGCGGGCCAATAAAAAATTGGCTGACGATAAAATTTTTACCAAGCGCTTTTTGCAGGCTCGGGGTATTGGCGTAGCCCAGCCGTACGCTTTGATAAAATCACTTTCTGAACTGCGTAATTTCAACCCCAAGGTATTGCCCCAAAGCTTTATCATCAAACCAAATAAAGGATATGGCGGGGAGGGAATTATTGCCATTAAGGGCCGCAAGGGAGACCACTATATTGATACGGCCAACAGGAAATATAGCTGGTCTGACCTTAAGCAGCACTGCATGAGCATTCTGGACGGCCGGTACGCAATTTCCGGATTGCGCGACTATGTTATTTTTGAAGAGCTATTGGTATCGCATGAGTATTTTAAAAAATTTATTGAGGGGGGATTGCCTGATATCCGAATTATTGTCTTCAAATATATACCTATTATCGCCATGCTGCGGCTGCCAACTCCCGAATCAGAAGGCAAGGCCAATCTGCACCTTGGGGCAATCGGTCTAGGTATCGATATTGGTACGGGCCGTACTACTTTTGGAGTAAAACACAACTCCCTGTTACGAAAATTACCCAACGGTGAAACGATACGCAGCATCCTAATCCCCCAATGGGATGATATTTTATTAACCGCCGCCAAAACCCAATACTACACGCAAATCGGCTATTTGGCGGTTGATTTAGCCTTGGCAAAAAACGGCATCAAAATTCTTGAGCTCAATGCCCGAGCCGGACTTGCTATCCAGATTTCAAATCAGGCACTCTTGAGAAAACGTCTCGACAAGGTAGCTGACCTCAAAGTCGTGGCGCCGGCAGAAGGAGTAAAAATCGGCAAAACGTTATTTACCCGCGTAGCCAAAGAAACCGCCATCACCAAACCAAAAACCGTTAAACCGGTCATCGGCCTCTACGAGCATATAGCTATCATCAATGCCACCAACGGCAACCGTTTATTGGCCAAGATTGACCCTCACGCTGAAAATAATATCATTGATACCCGTATACAATTAGCGCCAGCGGGCAAATTAATTACAGTTAAAATTAAAAATAAAAAAATCAAGACTCCGTTTATAACCAAGGACCTGCATAACGAGCCGTATGACGTTGTTTTGTCTGGTAAATTTTTAACCGAGTTTTATATCGACACCACGAAAATTAACAAAGAACGGCCAAAACAGCCCGTGACCGAGAGCCGTGAAGAAAAAATCCTGCAAAATATCGACCATAAAATATGTTCTCTCAACGAAAAAATACATTTGATCGCCCGGCTCAAACCCACCAACCTGATGGAAGAATATAAGAAATTTTTAAAAAACAATGCCTATTCACCGCGATTCACTTATAAAAAACTTGATCTTGATATCAGCTTGATGCGCAAAGAACTAAAAAAAATACCGCGGCAGATCGACCACTACCTCATGCCCCTGTATATCAGAAAAATAGAGGAAATTGAAAACAAACTATCATTGATCGAGCATATCGGCCAATCTGATTTTTCTGATCATGCCGTACAGCTGTACGGTTCAGTCGACGAAAAACTCTTTCGGCAAGCAGAACAGTTTGTGCAAAACGAACCGCGCAACCAGGATACCAGCAAAAAATTAAGCCTTGATAAAATCATCACCCGCATCAACGAATGTTTGAAACAGCATACATTATTAAAATGGAAAATAAAAATCCTCGAGCAGGCCACCTCTGGCATGCAAATAAACAAAAACAATACGATTTTCATCAATAAAAAAGCGATCATTACCGAAAATAGGCTTCGGGCATTAATCGCCCATGAAATTGAAACGCATATTTTCCGCTTGGAAAACGGGCGCCTGCAAAAGTATCGGCTCTTTGAGCAGGGCAGTGCAAATTACCTTTTAACTGAAGAAGGTTTAGCTATCTACAACCAAAACCAGCTTGACGTCCCTCTGGGCGCTAAGCATTTCTCACCGGCTTTTAATATCATCGCTATTCACCACGGTGCCGAGCTATCATTTGCCGAATTGTTTAAACTATTAACTACTACGTACCACCTGCCCAAAGAACGGGCTTGGCGGCTATGCCTGCGCGTCAAACGGGGGCTGGAAAATACCGGCCAAGGCGGCACTTTTACCAAAGACCGGCTTTATTTCGTGGGCTATAAGATGATTCAGCGATACTTGCACCAGAAAGGCGCTGATGAATATAAGAAACTGTACATCGGTAAAATCGGCATCGAAGATTTGCAATATATTTCTGATATGAACGATTGGCCGGTGAAATACTTGCCTGAACATACCGCTTAGCAAACTACCATATACAATAAACCCGACCAGCGCTCTATACGCCTACCGGGTTTTTTGAAATTAGCCTTTCCAGCCAAAATAAAATTTCAGCCGTCTCCAAGACCAAGCCATAATTTTGCGCACAATAAATTTGTACAAAACCCATATAATGAACATAGGCAGAGCCCCTGATAGCCCAAGTACCAAAACCAACAAGATACCAACCTGTAAAAACCCAAATCCGCAGCCAAATCCCAATACGAGAGCCATCAGCATGGCCAATACATCAAATTCACGGAAATACAACTGACCAAAAACTGCTGGTACTATTCCTAAAGCCAAGATAAACAGCCCGCCAAAAAAAGCAAACAAGCCGCCAAGGGGAAGATCAATCCTAAACACAACCCCTATGGCCAAACAGCACAGCAGTAGCGCCACATCAAATCCGCTAATATCCGAGTCATATCGGTATTCATCAATCCATTTTTGGATTACACAGGCAGTAAACAACCAGACGCATAACGGCGCCAATACGATATCCCAAATACGAATTTGTAATAGCCAGGGTAGTGTCCAAAAAGACTGAAACACAACGGGTATTTTTGTGGCCATGGGTAGATGTCTGGTAACCAGATAATAGGTACCAAATACCATAATGCACAAAACTAAACTTAGCAAGGCTACCTTCCGCGGTACGCTATCTTCGTTCCGTCGCAGATATAAAGCTAATTTTTGTGCTGATTCATGTTGCATTATTCCTCCTCGTTTTTATCAAAGAACTAATAAACGATTCATTATACTGCAAACCTATATTTAGTCAAT
>CAZJUO010000051.1:0-8867 GCA_964549245.1 uncultured Gammaproteobacteria bacterium | reverse complement strand
TATTTCATATACCCCCATAGTATCAGATTGCTGAATATGTGCGTGGATAATACCTTTTTATATTGAAAAAAATAATAAAATATGGTATACTTAGGTTATACTAGAATTATTTTTGCTTAGCTTCGCAAAAAATATTATTTGATCGGAAATAATAGATTTTAACATGAAGAAAATAAATACAAATATCATAAAAAGCATCAACGATAACCCGTTATTTGATGACAGAATAGATCCGGGAGTACCAAAAAAAATATTTGTTTATGGAACCTTGGGTTTATTGTGGGGAGCTACAATATTTGGGTTGCTTTTTTTGCCGATGATGATTTCGCTTAGCTCTACGCATTCCTATTTTTCCGAATCGGTAAATGCAAATACCTGGATTTATTATTATATTATTTTATCTATTTATACTATATTGGCCAGTATGTATGTTGGTATCAAGGGTTTTAATAGTAATTTTTTAGTAATTGGATTATTGAACACCGTATTTGTAACAGGCTTTGTACTGACTACCTTTATGTCTTTTTTTATACTATTTTTTGTAGCTTAGATTATTATAGGTCTTTTCATATAGGAGGTAAGAATGGCTAGAACTTTTGTAGGGTTATTGTTTGGCGCAATATTTGGCCTAATCCTTGGCTATTTTATTTTACATGCCTGGATCGTGCTTTGCATTGGTGGGATGATATTGGGAATATTTTTTGGTAGCATCCTAATATCTATAATACTCGGAATTGCGGGTTTGGTTGTTGGCGGTTTGATATCGCTGCTGCCCATAGTAACAGCCCTGGTTATCTCTCCGCTTATATACTTAATAGCATTTGGAATATTATTCGCCATCATTGGAGCTGTTATTGCAAAAAAGGGGAAGTATAAAAGAACCGAAAATGGTTTTTCATTCCATTATCAAAGCGGAGAATAGAATCACAAAACCCGTTAGCAGGAAGATAACGGGTTTTTATTATCAGCGAAATAAATTATCGCTTCAAAAATCTTCTAAAGTAGCCTTTCATTCTTAAGCTAACAGCGTATAATACAGGAACGGCAATTAGCGTACCTACAGTGGAAAATATCAAACCAGATATTATGCTGGTACCAAGTCCAGTCCAAAACGGGTCCATCAAAGTCAAAGGCAGTATGCCACCGATAGTAGTTATTGATGTGGAAAATATTGGTTTAAAACGAGTTTGGCCCGTTCTAGCTAAACGTTGGTACACGGTATCGTCAGGGTACTCTTCTTTGTACCTATTATAGGTAGCAATAAATACGATCGCGTCATTAACGACTATACCTACCAAAGCGATGATACCAAGACCTGAAATCATGTTTAATGAACTGTTCACTGCTACTAATCCCGGAAAAACTCCAATTAACGCTAAAGGCACAGCAAATAAGATTAAAAGGGGCTGCAAGTAAGAATAAAACTGATATACCAAAATTAAATATACAGCCAATATCGCCAATAAGAAAACGATTTGTAATTTGCTGTAGTCACTTTCAAAAGTAGAGAATTCGCCACCATAGGTTACTGCGTTTTTTTCTAAACCTAGTAAAGCTAGCTTTTGATCAGTTAGATAATTACGAATTTGTGTATCTAGTTCAGCGCTGTCAACTTCTTCCTCCAGCTCAATACTTATAGTTGCTACGCGTTTGTTTTCAAGGCGTTTAATGCTGATTGGATTATTGACGTTCTTAATAGAAGCCACATCTGATAATTGAACTAATGAATTTCCTGCTAATGTGGGCACGGTCAGCTGTCTTAAATCATCAACTGAATCAGTCGAGGCTTCAGAAAAGTTTACTATAACATCGTCTGAAATCCCGTCACTTCTCACAGACACAGTGCCTATATTTTGAGGGGAAAATACGGCATTGACGGTACCAGCGGCGGATAAGGAGCTGACACCACTTTGGCTAAGCTTATTTTGATCCAAGTTGATCTCAATAGCCGGGACCAATGATTCTCGCGGCCCATTCATCACTTTTTTTATGCCCTTTTTATCAGATAACCACTCCTCAAGATCATCCGCGGCCGCAGCCAATGTATCGGTATCAGTACCTAAAAAGTTTACAACAATTTGAAACTGATCTAAAGGAGGGCCATAGGTGCTTGCTTGTGGCGTGATAACAATATCTTTATCCAAGCCCTGTCGGATAATATCCAATTTTGCATTATATGTATCAACAATTTCAGATATTTTCATGCCATCTGGACGATCAACGGGTTGATCAAAAGTGGCCCAGACTGTGTTTCCAAAAGTATAAAATGTTTGAAAGTACGGCAATTCTACAATGGCGTCATGAACTTCAATAAATACGTCTTTTTGCTGCTGGAAAGGAGTTCCTGACGGGAACGATACATCTACTTGTATGGTGTCACCATCTTTTGAAGGCATTTGTTCGAAATCTAATTTTGGAAAAAAGTATCCAAAACTAATACCCAACAGAATTGTAACTACACCGATTACCAGAAGTTTTAAAGATATTTTAGAATAAATTTTATTCATCATATTCCGATATTTTATACTCAACCAATCGATGAAATTTTGCCCATAAAATATTATGGCCGGTATAACTAATGCTTTTTGCCAATCCTTTAATTTTGATTCCCTACGTTGTGAGTATGTTTGCTCTTTAAGCAACCAACGGCCGGCAAGTGGTATTATAGAAATGGCCACAAACCATGAAGCTAATACAATAATAATAATCGTATAAGGAATAAATTTTAAAAACTCACCCATGATGCCGCCGATATTCGCTACCGGTATGAAGACAACTACGGTTGTTAATGTGGCGGCGGTAACTGCTGATCCGTATTTTTTAATTGAAGTAAGAGCGGCTGTTTTTTTTGAAGCTCCTTTTTCTATTTCATGTACCATTCCTTCAGCTATGACAATAGCATTATCGACCAATATACCAAGTGTCAGTATCATGGCAAATAAAGTAAGGATATTCAGTGTAAAATTAAATACTGTCAAGGCAAACAAACCGATCAAAAATACCGTAGGAATAGCCAAAGCTACGACAATTGATGTTCTTAAATTAATAAAAAAGAGTAAAACAATTAATATCAAAATGAGGCCGTACCATCCATTCGTAATTAATGTGCTAATTTGGTCATCAATGTATGGAGATAAATTGTATCCAGTAACAATATCAACATCATCGGGTAACAAACCGTCTGATTTTATTTGATCGATTTCTGCGTGTAAATCTTCCGACATAGTGATAATATCACCATCTGGATTTTTGTATGCCATCAAGTATACAGACTCTCTCGCTTGGGGATTTCCATCTTTTACAAAGCCGACATAGTGGACGGTTTGGTCGTCTTTTGGCAAACGTTGAATTGAGCTGATGGCAGAAAGTGAGGTTCTGCCAATAGGGATATTTTTGATGTCTTCTATGGTTTTAACTGGCGCATTGATAGTTATAGATTCTTTTCTTCCTTCTTCAGTTTCAACTTGGCCGCCTGGCAATGAAGTGATTTGTGATTGTATAGTATTTTTCACTAGGTCGTAGCTAATCCCGCTTTTGGTCATTGCTTCGAGATCAAGCGTAATTTGAATTTTAAATTCGTCGCTGGGGGCTATTTCAATATATTTGACTTCGTCTGATGCTGATTCGAGCCGTGGTTTTATTTCAGTTGCATATCGCAGCAAGTCATTGGTAGTTTGTCCGTTATAGCCAACAATGCCAAATGCTATTGATGGCCCTGTTGAATCTATGGTTTGAATGTTTGTTTCAACGTCATTTGGTAGTTGTAAGGTAGACAAATCACTTGTTAATTCTGATACAACCGTATCTGAATCATTTACATCTTTAAGAAATACCTCAATCATGGCAAAGCTGTTTTGTGAGGTTGACTGCACATAATCCACTTCATCGTAAGATGAAGCGGTTTTTTCAATTGGAATAACCACTTCTTGTTCGATATCAGCCGGAGAAGCGCCTGGATACGTTGCCGTGACAAATAAAAAATTCAGCTTAATAGAGGGGAAATCCTGTCGTTGGTTATTGCTGACACCCCAGATACCGGCAATCAAAATTGCGATAATGATAATAATGCTGATACGGTATCGGGTAATAAAAAAACGTGCCCATCGAAGCACAAAAAATTCCTTATTTTCCATTATTGTTTACATAATAATTAATTGGCGTTTATTATACCAGTTATATATAAACGGTCAAATAGTTATAAAAAGGGCATTTTGGAATATATAAAAGGCGGTCGGAATTCACATACAGACCGCCTTGATTGGCAAGCTTGCTCGCCAATTGGGAGTATAACTGATTTCGTTCGCACTATCAGTATTGAAAGTGCTGTCTATAGTATAATAAATATAATTATTGTTAGCAACTTTTGATAATAATATGATAAATGTTATAATACAGTAATGAAAAAACGTACTGTTTATGTCATTTTATCATGTATACTTGGGATTATTGCGAGCTATTTGATACATGCTATCGTAGAGTTTACCTACTTGCGTTTGGCTGTAGAATCTGGGAATCAAATACGCTGGTATCATCATTTTGGGCTTGGCTCTTGCGCCTTGCATCCGGTATTACAGTACACCTTATTGGTTGTAGGTATCGCGGGTGGTTATGCTATCGGAAGAATATGGTGGGGGATAGTATATAAAAAGAAAATTATATAAAAATTAATGTACAATTGTTATGAGTGATTTTTTAGAAAAAATTATTTGGAATAATACATACCAAGAGTGGATAATAGCTTTAGCAATTACTATCGGCTTGACTATTGCCTTCTTGATATTTCAAAAAATAATTTTGAATAAATTAAAAAAACTTGCCGGTAAAACAAAAAATGAAATTGATGATATTATCATTGATATTATCACTCAAATCAAGCCGCCTTTATACTTTTTTATTGCACTGTATATCGGTATACAAACATTAAACTTACCTGATTTAGCTGTAAAAATAATAAGTGTAATTGTTATTGTCTGGATTATTGTTATTGCAACCAAAGCCGCTCAAATTCTTATTAGTAGAATATTTGAGAAAAAGGTTGATGAAGATGATGCGCGAGGAAGCAAGTCTGCTTTTAGCGCCATAAAAATAATTATAAAAATCGTCATTTGGTCTTTGGGGTTACTGTTGTTGCTGTCCAATTTGGGCATAGATATTACCTCATTGATTGCGGGATTGGGGATAGGTGGCATTGCAGTAGCTCTGGCGCTGCAAAATATACTTAGTGATCTCTTTAGTTCATTTGCCATACATTTTGATCGCCCATTCATTGTCGGAGACTTTATCATCGTTGGTGATAAAATGGGAACCGTAGAAAAGATCGGCATAAAGACAACGCGGTTAAAGCTCTGCAAGGGGAGGAAATTATTATATCGAATAAAGAACTAACTACCGCCAAAATTCAAAATTTCAAGAAAATGAAAAAGAGGAGGATTGTGTTTACTATCGGCTGTACGTACGAAACCCCATCAGAAAAATTAAAAAGCATTCCTCATATGATAGAAACAGCGTTTTCAAATATAGAAAATGTTACCCTCGATAGGGCGCACTTTAAAGAGTTTGCCGATTCTGCCTTGGTATTTGAAATAGCATATTACGTAGAAGTTCCTGATTATAACGAATATATGGCAGCGCAGCAGGAAATTAATTTAAAAATTCGTTATGCCTTTGAAAAAGAAAATATCGAAATGGCTTATCCCACACAAACAATACATCTTAAAAAGGAGTAGCTATGAAAGAAAATATTTTTGAACCCGTAAAACGTACTATCGAAGATTACCGCAGTATAGTTCAAAATGACGTCTTGAATGAGATATATCATTACGCAGGGATACTGCAAGGCGAGCACATTGTTATGGTAAATTCCACGCCCGCTGGAGGAGGTGTGGCAGAAATTTTAAATAGTTTGGTTTTATTGCTAAATAGTTTGGGCATAAAAACCGGTTGGCGTATATTGAAAGGGTCGGACAGTTTTTTTAGCATTACAAAAAGTTTCCATAACGCTCTTCAGGGAGGTGATATAAACATACACAAACGCATGAAATCTCTGTACCAGCAGACTAATTTCAATAATGCATTGATGAACCATCTCGATGTACATGACCTGGTAGTGGTACATGATCCTCAACCTTTGCCATTAATTTATTTTTATAAAAAAAGAATACCCTGGATATGGAGGTTCCATCCTGATCTGTCAGAACCAAACCAATCACTGATGAAATTTTTAAAACCCTTTATTGAACGATATGATGCCATGATTGTATCCTCCGAGAGTTATAAGAAATCCATATTTGATATAAAACAAATAGTCATACATCCCTCTATTGATCCTCTGACAGAAAAAAATCAAGATATGTCAATGAATCAGGCAACAGTATTATTAAAAAGAAAAGGTATCAGCACGAGAAAACCGATCATGTCCCAAATATCCAGATTTGATAAATGGAAAGACCCGCTAGGTGTAGTGCGAGTTTACCGACAGGTAAAGAAAAAAATAGATTGCCAATTGGTACTGCTAGGGAATATGGCCTCGGATGATCCAGAAGGGCCGGAAATTTATAGAGCCGTAATGAAAGAAGTGAATAACGATAAGGACATCACCGTATTGATGAATGTTTCAGATAATGACCGGACTGTCAATGCGCTGCAAAGAGCATCCACGGTAGTTCTGCAAAAATCTTTAAAAGAAGGTTTTGCCTTAACAGTAAGTGAAGCATTATGGAAAGGCACGCCGGTTATTGGATCCCGTGTTGGCGGTATACCGCTTCAGGTCATACACAATAAAACAGGTTTATTGGTAAATAACATTAAGGAAACCACATCAGCGGTATTAAATATTATGAATAGTAAAAATTTAAGAAACAGGCTTGGCAAGCAGGGGAAAGAACATGTCCGTAAAAACTTCCTTATAACACGCCATGTATTGGATTATTTGAAGCTATTTCATTTTTATTTAGCCAGACAACACAAATTTAACATTGGTAAAAAATATCCTTATTAATAATGGTTAACTATCTCTCACATGAAAAAAAATAAATTTATTATCGTACTGCTAGCAATTCTGCTTATTGTTTTGGTACCAAGCGCCATCAGTTTGCTAACAGACTATTGGTGGTTTTCTTCAGAAGGTTATGCAGGAATATTTACCACCGTACTTTCTGCGAAACTGCTGATTGGAGCTGGGGCATTTGTACTTACATTTTTAATTTTATCAATAAATATATTGATCTCAAGGAAAAGAAATGAAGGTGCAGTGTATAACGTTATACATGAAAAGCTATCAAAACTAAGACTCCATAAAGCTTTACAATTATCAATAGCGGCCATAATCAGTATTTTTACTGCTTTAGCCATTTCATCTTCCTGGGAAACTATATTGCTTTTTCTTAATAATACTTCATTTGGCATAGAAGAAGCGCTATTTGGCCGCGACATTTCATTTTATTTTTTTATCCTTCCCGCTATAAAACTGGTTATTGGTTGGCTGTTTTGGGTTTTGGTAGTAAGTTTTCTTATGAGCGCTTTTCAGTATATAATAAGCGGTTTTATTTCAGTAGTTTCCAGAAAATTAGATTTTGCAAAAAAAGCAAAACGACACCTGCTCCTACTCGCATCCTTATTCTTTATTGTATTATCAATCCAATTGTATATCGTAGGAACATCCAGCCTGCTATACTCAAATACGGGGCCTTTTACAGGCGCTAGTTATACAGATATCAACGCAAAATTGCCGGTTCTTTGGATATTATCAAGTATTTCGATGCTAGTTGCCTTAGGCCTGATTATCAATATATTTCAAAAAAGAAAAAAATTATTAGCCATGCTTGCTGGTCTTTTTTTAGTTGTGGCAATTGGAGGGTATGTAATTTATCCGATTATAATACAAAAGCTGGTTGTCCTGCCCAACGAGTTAAGTAAAGAAAGTGAATATATTAAACAAAACATTGAAGCAACGCAACACGCTTACAATTTAGACCGCATAGAAAAAAGGGATTTGACAGGAGAAACAAAATTAACAACGGATGATATTGAAAACAATCAAACTACCATAAAAAATATACGTCTTTGGGACCGTAGACCGCTACTTGATACGTTCGGACAAATTCAGGAAATTCGCACTTATTATGATTTTATTTCAATAGATGATGACCGATATTACATAAACGATGAATACCGGCAAACTATGATATCGCCTCGTGAGCTGAATAGCGCCAGTCTACCAGCTGCTACTTTTGTTAACCAGCGATTGGTCTTTACACATGGTTATGGATTGGCTATGGGTCCGGTTAATGAAGTGACTGACGAGGGTTTGCCTTTATTATTCATTAAAGATATACCACCCGCATCGTCAATAGATGATATACAAGTGAAAAAGCCTGAAATATATTTTGGCGAGCTGTCATCTGATTATGTTTTTGTCAACACAAAAGAGAATGAATTCGACTATCCTTCAGGTGATGAAAATGTGTTTGCAAATTATGAAGGTGCTGGAGGCGTAGCTTTGGACAGTTTTGGGAAAAAATTGATTTATGCCGCTAAATACGGCTCAAGTAAAATATTATTTTCCAGTAATATAAATACCGACAGTAAAATACT
Organism: uncultured Gammaproteobacteria bacterium; assembly: GCA_964549245.1. Taxonomy (GTDB): domain Bacteria; phylum Patescibacteriota; class Patescibacteriia; order UBA10025; family JAHIVO01; genus CAZJUO01. The sequence goes on along the minus strand of CAZJUO010000051.1, from coordinate 275 downwards.
ATATCACCGAAATATCACCGATAGGGCAAAAAAGGTTCTGCCCTTCCTTACATTTGATGGCGATCCCTACATAGTTATAGACGATCAGGGCAATTTACAATGGATTTATGACGCTTACACAACCAGTAATGCCTATCCCTATGCTGAACTAATTAATGAAATAGTAAGCAGTAAATCGTCTAATGACCTATATTTGTATAATAAAATAAATTACATTAGAAATTCGGTAAAAGTTGTGATCAATGCCTATGACGGTAACATAAAAATATATAATA
>CAZJUO010000050.1:0-9021 GCA_964549245.1 uncultured Gammaproteobacteria bacterium | reverse complement strand
AAAGCAAATATTATTTGATGAAAAAGCCCGCCAGCTAATCAAAAAAGGAGTAGATAAGTTAGCTGACGCGGTAAAAGTAACCCTAGGCCCAAAAGGACGCAATGTTGTGCTGGATAAGGGTTTTGGCGGTCCGACTATTACCAATGACGGTGTGACTATCGCCGAGGAGATCGAACTGGAAGATAAATTTGAAAATGTCGGCGCGCAGGCAGTCAAAGAAGTGGCAAAGAAAACTAATGACGTGGCTGGTGACGGAACCACCACCGCTACCTTGCTGGCCCAGAATATGGTAGCCGAAGGTTTTAAAAACGTAGCCGCCGGTGCTAATCCTATGGTCATTAAAAAAGGCATTGAAAAAGGCGTCGAGGCAGTAGTAAGCGAGTTAAAGAATAATTCAAAACCAGTTAAAACCAACGAAGAAATTGCCCAAGTCGGAACTATTTCCTCCCAAGACCAGGCGGTCGGCACATTGATCGCTGAAGCTTTGGAAAAAGTCGGTAAAGACGGCGTGGTTACCGTTGAAGAATCCCAAACCTTTGGTCTTTCGAAAGAAGTAGTGGAAGGTATGCAGTTTGACAAAGGGTATGTTTCACCCTATATGATTACTAACCCTGACCGCATGGAAGCCGAACACAAAGATGCTTATATTTTAATTACTGACAAGAAAGTTTCGGCTATGAACGAGATTTTGCCGTTGCTGGAAAAAATGGCCCAGGCCGGTAAAAAAGAGTTAGTTATCATCGCTGACGAAGTGGAAGGTGAGGCTTTGGCCACCTTTGTGGTCAATAAAATCAGGGGCACTTTTAGCGTATTGGCTGTCAAAGCTCCTGGATTTGGCGACCGGCGCAAGGAAATGCTGCAAGATATTGCCATTTTGACGGGCGGCAAGGTAATTTCCGAGGATGTCGGGCTCAAACTGGAAAATACGGAAATTGATATGCTCGGCCAGGCTGGACGCGTGGTCGCTACCAAAGAAACAACCACGGTGGTTGATGGCCGCGGTGATGAACAAGAAATTAAAAACCGCATTGCTCAAATAAAAAAGGAGATTGACGATAGCGATTCTGATTTTGATAAAGAAAAACTGCAAGAGCGCCTGGGCAAGTTAACCGGTGGAGTAGCGGTGATCAAAGCCGGTGCGGCTACGGAAACGGAATTAAAAGAGAAAAAGCATCGCATTGAAGACGCCTTACATGCTACGCGTGCGGCTATTGAAGAAGGTATTGTCCCCGGCGGTGGTGTAGCGCTGATCCGAGCGATAAAAGCGCTGGAGTCAGTCGAAGTGGCTGGTGACGAAGCGATCGGCATTAACTTGCTTCGCCGCGCCTTGGAAGAGCCCCTGCGGCAAATCGCGGTCAACGCCGGCCAAGAAGGTTCAGTAGTTGTTGAAGAGGTCAAGAAACGACAGGGTAATGAAGGCTACAATGCTGCCAGCGGTGCGTATGAAGATTTGGTGGCCGCCGGCATCGTTGATCCGACCAAAGTCACCCGCAGCGCCCTGCAAAATGCTGCTTCAGCTGCTTCTATGCTCTTGACGACTGAAGCGGTGGTTACTGATTTACCGGATAAAGACGATAAAGACACCAGTGCTGCAGCCGCTGGAATGGGCGGTATGGGTGGCGGAATGCCGATGATGTAAGATGAGGAAATTCAGTGATAAGTAATTAGTAATTGCGTAATTACATACGTAGTAGTGTAAATATTTTGCACCTTACTATATATAAAGCAAAAACCTCCATTATCCAATGGGGGTTTTTGTGAAATTGTCAAAGCTTTGTTTTTATTTTATAATAAAGGTGAGAGGAAGAGAATTATGATGTTGTTTTATTATGAACAACGAAGGACAACCAAAACAAGCGGCTGATGTGGCGCATTCTACGCATATCACCGCCTCTATCGCCGGTAAAAATGTACGGTTTTATTTCCGTGCCAGTTGGTTTTTTATATTGTTGGCTTTGGTATTAGAAGTTATTAACACCGCGATTGTAGACTATGAATACAGCCGGTGGATTATTGTAGCGGCCATAAGCATACTGTATACGCTTTGGTTACTAAAACGGTTATCGGTCAGCCGAGGTGCGGTGATTACGGCATCAGTAGTATGGGCAGTAAGCGCTGGTTTGCTGGTAGCTATTTTTGATGTAATCTGGTATCATCAATGGTGGTACCTGCTGAATATTGTCCGTCTCCCTTTTTTATATAGCGTTGTAGGGGTGGCCGTTAGTGTATTATTATCAATACTGATCAAATCAAATCCTGAAAAAAAGTAACTTTACTATACTTAAGCGATTTAACATTAATTTGGAATTATTAAGAAAGGAGGTGTCCTATGGAAGATAAAAAACCAGCGGCGAAAAATACTGACAGTAATCTCATGGCGGCCTTGTCATATATTTGGTTGATCAGCGTTATTATGTTGGTGATAAAAAAGGATGATGAATTTGTGAAGTTTCATGCAAAGCAGGGACTGATACTATTTATTATTTCCTGGATAGGTGTTATTCCGGTTATTGGTTGGATAATTGACGTGATCGTCGTTATCTTTATCATTATTGGTTTTATCAAAGCTTTGACTGGCGAACGCTACAAACTGCCCTTGATCGGAGATTTGGCGGCTAAGATAAATTTTTAAAAACCTACTAGTTTGCAATTATAACAAAAGACTCGGGACTTTTTCGTTTTCGGGTTTTTTGTGTTATACTATATAAGTATTTTACAAATAATTAATCATTACCTTATGCCAAAAAAGAAAAAAATAAAACGCTCTAAAGCCAAGCGGAATCCCAAAACGAAAAAATTTATTCTCTGGTTTAATGAAATTTCGATCGGTGATGTCTCGTTAGTGGGTGGTAAAAACGCTTCTTTGGGGGAGATGCACCGGGAATTATCCGCTGCAGGCGTGAAGATTCCCAACGGATTTGCCATCACGGCGTACGCCTATCGCTACCTGCTGGAAAAAGCGGGCATAGAAGAGGAGATTAAGGATATTTTAAAAGGGCTTGATACCGGCAATTTGCGCAATTTATATAGCCGCGGTGCCAAGATACGCGAGACTATTTTGCATGCGGAATTCCCTAAAGAGTTGGAAGAAGAGATTATCAAATCATACAAGCAGTTATCAAAGCAGTATAAAACTTCAAATCTTGATGTGGCGGTGCGGTCCTCGGCTACGGCTGAAGATTTGCCAGACGCTTCCTTTGCCGGCCAGCAAGAGACGTACCTGAATATTTCAGGCCCCCATGCCATTATTGAGGCTTGTAAAGCTTGTTTTGCCTCGTTGTTTACCAATCGCGCTATTTCCTATCGGGAAACCAAAGGGTTTGATCACTTCGAAGTGGCACTCTCTATTACTATACAAAAAATGGTACGGGCTGATCTGGCCTCGTCGGGGGTAATGTTTTCTATCGATACAGAGTCAGGTTTTCGCGATGCGGTGTTGATCAACGCTTCATATGGCCTTGGGGAGAATATCGTGCAAGGCGCGGTAACCCCTGATGAATATTATGTCCACAAACCGACTTTGAAAAAAGGGTACAAATCAGTCATTGGCAAGCAACTAGGGGTCAAAGATATCAAAATGGTCTATTCGGTTGATGATACAAAGCCAGTAAAAAACATCAGAGTGCCCAAAGATGACCAGAAGAAATATGCACTGTCAGATAAGGAAATACTGCAGTTGGCCAAGTGGGCGATGATTATCGAAGAACATTATTCCAAAAAAGCCAAGCGTTTTAAACCTATGGATATGGAATGGGCCAAGGATGGCCGGACCAAGGAATTGTTTATCGTACAGGCTCGTCCGGAAACCGTAGCAAGCCAGCGCGACCCAAATATGTTAGAAACATATGTGCTGGAAAAACGGGGCAAAGTTTTAACCGAGGGATCATCGGTTGGTTCAAAAATCGGTGTAGGAGAAGTCAATGTCATCAAGGATGTAAAAGATATCCATAAGTTTAAAGAGGGGCAGGTGCTGGTTACTGAAATGACTGATCCGGATTGGGAACCGATCATGAAAAAAGCCGCGGCTATCGTCACCAACTCGGGTGGTCGAACCTGCCATGCGGCAATTATTTCCCGCGAGTTGGGCGTACCCTGTATCGTAGGGACAGGCAGCGGAACCGAGGATTTGCATTCGGTGAAATCGGTTACTGTTTCCTGCGCGGAAGGAGAGCGGGGATATGTATACAGCGGGGAGCTGCCCTTTAAAGTGCGCCGTACAAATTTGAAAAAATTGGGACGGCCGAAGACAAAAATCATGATGAATGTCGGCAACCCAGAAACAGCTTTCTCTGATTCCTTTATTCCCAATGACGGCGTCGGTTTGGCCCGTGAGGAATTTATCATCACTTCGTATATCAAAGTGCACCCTTTAGCTTTATTGAATTTTAAAAAGGTTGAGGACGCCAGTGAGCGGAAAACCATTGAAGAAATGACCTACGGTTTTGCATCAAAACCGGAATATTACATCCAAAAACTGTCAGAGGGCATCGCCCGCATTGCCTCAGCTTTTTATCCTAAGGACGTTATATTGCGCTTATCGGATTTTAAAACCAACGAATACGCCAACCTTGTCGGCGGCAAATATTTTGAGCCAGAAGAGGAAAATCCGATGATTGGCTGGCGGGGCGCTTCCCGGTATTATGACCAGAATTATGAAAAGGCCTTTGCTTTGGAGTGTGAGGCTATCCGCCGGGTACGCGAAGTTATGGGTTTAACAAATTTGAAGGTCATGGTGCCGTTCTGCCGTACGGTCGAGGAAGGAAAAAAGGTACAGGGCATAATGAAAAAATACGGACTTGAGCGCGGCAAGAAAGGACTTGAGCTGTATGTCATGTGCGAAATTCCTTCCAATGTAATATTGGCCGAAGAGTTTTCAAAAATATTTGACGGCTTTTCCATCGGCACTAATGATTTAACCCAGCTAACGCTTGGCGTAGACCGAGATTCGCAGCTGGTAGCGCATGTCTATGATGAACGGAATGAGGCCGTTAAAAACCTGGTCGCACAGGTTATCCGCATAGCCCGTAAAAACAAATGCAAGATCGGCATTTGCGGGCAGGCGCCGTCAGATTATCCGGAATTCGCCCGTTTTATTACCAAGGAACACATCGATAGCATGTCTTTGATACCGGATACGGTTATCAAAACTACCCTGGATATTCTCAAAACCGAAAAACGCATGGGCAGAAAAAAGTAAAAAACAACATTTATATATGCCAGACAAGGCGGTTATCATTATAATCGCCTTTTTGGTTGACATATCCCCCCAACGAGTGTTAAAATCCTTGAATTAGTTCTTTAATAAAAAAAGGAGAGTATACAATTGTCAAAGACAACAGCATTTCAATTCGAACGTGTTTTGGTGGTGTCACGCGGGCATAATATATATACCAAACAATTACAGCGAGCGGGCATCAGGTTTTTGATGCGTGAACCAGGCCGATATGAAAAGCTCAAACCAGACCAGCAATTAATCATGGTGGTCAATGAAGGAGTAGATAGGGTTGCCACGCCGTTGAAAGAGCACTTTCCCAGTGCTCAAGTGGTGGTTTGCTCTGGCGGTAAAAAGAATTTTACGCCGCGCATAACAGTGGTATACGGAGCGGATGATTGGCAGGTATGTTATTTTCAAAGCTGGCAGGAATTCCTTTCATTAATTGGGCGTCCATTGAAACGTCAAGCGAGGATTTTACCGGTGTATGATAGTGAGATCCACTTTCATAAGGCGAGTGAACGGCCATACTATCTTGATACTGCTGACGATTTGGCTTGGCTGTATGGCGCCATGGGACGCATGTCGGGCAAGTACCTTGAATGGTACGCGCAATGGCTGGATGAAGTCGGCAGGAGGCAGTTTGAATGCGCTTTTGATTACCCCAAAAAAGTAAAGCACATCAAAAAAGTTACCTTGCCCATGAGCTATGAATTCATTCATCGCGGGTTACCAGTATTGGCTGAAGAGAGCCTAGTTACCTTTCATACCCGTATCGGAAGCACAGAGAGTGGAACGGTTGAGTTTGCTAACGAGGAGACTATTATCATCAGGTTCCCTTGGAAATTGAAGCGAGAGCGGGTAAATAGTTTTCAAACGTTTTCCGTAGATGTAAGAAAAAAGTTAGTCGGGCAGTACCAGGAAGCGACAGAAGCAATTCTTAAACCGGGCATCCATTCTCTTCCCTTGATGGTAATGTCAGGGGTTACCGGCAACAACACGCACCAGCCTTTACGGCATCTTTATCTGACCAAACCCCAATGGCGCATGCTCAATCAGGATGCCTCACAGACTGCGGCTATGGCTGATATGATGGGAAGACGCACCATCAGCATTATCCAAGGACCGGCCGGAACCGGCAAAACCATGGTAACCTCGCTTGGGGTTAAGCAATTTGCCGTTTCCAATAAAGTGATACTATTGGTTTCTCACAGCAACCAGGGACTTGATAATGTAATGGTAGAAGTAGCCAAACAGTTAGAGGACGACGAAACCATTTTTCGGCTGGGTAATAGCAAATCAAACATTACTGACAAGGGGTTGCGGTTCCATCGGTCAAAGCGATTTAATCCTGATAATTTGGCAGAGGGCTTGTGGCTAGTTAAACGGGAAGTTGATGCTATAGTGGCCAGAATCCGGTCAGGTAAACCAGTTGTCATAGCCTGTACCATGACTTCGTTTATGATCGATAAGACCTTGCAGAGATTGAAGCGAAAAAAGGGTTTTGGCATCGATATTGCCTTTGTTGACGAGGCTTCCCGCGGTTTTATGTATGAGCTGCTGCCCATTGTTAACGCGGCCAAAGAAAAAGTAGTTTTTGTGGGGGACCCTGACCAGCTGGGCAATATCGATATTTCCCCTGACGCTAAAAAACATTTAGCTGCTTGCAGTTTTACTGCCGAAGAGATTGGCTACTTTAGCCAAGGCTGGTTCAACTGTATTCTATTGGAGCAATGGTTACCGCAGAGCCTCTTGGGGATTAACCGGCGCTCGTTGCCGGTAATTTGCAGGTTGGTCAGTGATTTGTTCTACGGTGGAAGGCTGATATCCGGGCGTTTCGATCCAGCGGATAATGGTTTGGTCATGATGTATGATACGGTTCAAGCTAAAGACAATGGAGAGGCCCCAGCATATACCTCTTTTTGCAATCATCGAGAGGCTAATATCATGGTTAGCTGTATCGTTAATCGTTTGGCAGCAGGTTTGAGGCCGAATGAAATTGCCGGGATCACGCCATACCGAGGCCAGATCAATCTAGTGCGTGCTAAGTTGCGACAGGAAATTCTGTTCAATACGCGGTTAGCCAGTTTACGCCAAGTAATGGCCGAGTCGCTGGGTTTGGAGCAATGGAACGACCTGGCAGAAGAGCGGAATGAAGAAGAGCAAAAGAAAATAATCGAAAAAATGAATGAACTGCTGGAGGAACTCTTGGAAGGCATGATCAACACCGTTGACGCTTTCCAGGGTAGCCAGCGGAAAGTGATTGTTATAAGCTTTGTGCGTTCCAATAGTGGCCACGAGATCGGTTTTAATGAAAATGTAAATCGTCTTCGCGTAGCCATGTCCCGTGCTGAAAACCGGCTTGTCATTATAGCCAATTCCGAAACATTCCTGGAATGCAAGCATGAGCACATCAGGCAATTATTTAGACGTATTATGGACTATATTAAGGAGAATGGTCGTTATATAAAAATACGCGTCTGATATAACCAAAGAAAAAAAGAGGACGATGTTAATAAACATCGTCCTTATTTTGTTTACGGCGAGACTCAACCTATTTGAAAAAAGGCTTTTACAAGAGTCCCGCCTACCATAGCTGCCCGCCGGTGAGCCGGAAAACATCTTCTGTCCATGGTGGGACAATAAGGTACTCGTAGCCCCGGTATAGGGCCCTTGAGTAAGCAAGAAAAGATCTGGCGACCAGACCATCGTTATTTGGAGCTGTAGAAGCCCAAATTAGTATAGCTTGGTCGACCGGCTGTCTACCATCATGATCGCTCTGATCATCCGGTAGAAAGGGCAAGTATGGTGGTATCTGCATGAATTGTTCATGCGTATTTTCGCTCATAGGCGAACCTATCAGCAAAAAAAGACACATTATAAAGTACATACAGCGTTCCTCCCACACCTGTGTTACGGGAGTATTGTATCATTTATTAATACGATGTCAAGTGCAGGTATTTTGCTTTTAGCCTGATAAATGGTATGCTATATTGACATTGGGCAGTATTGTGGTGTAATTTTTTAATTTAATAGAGAGGTCGCATAGTGGTCCCCGCACCATACCTCACTTCGTTCGTTAGATGCGGGGCAAGCTAGTGTATTTGAGTTTAGTGCTGTTCGGAGGGTTCGCATAGTGGTCTAGTGCGCTTGCTTGGAAAGCAAGTAAGGGTGAATAGCCCTTCGTGAGTTCGAATCTCACACCCTCCGGATCGACTATTTTTTATCGGACGTGACCCACATGCCTAAAAAGCCCTCGGATCGCCCCGATAGGAAAAACGTCGACAACCAAAAAAACACCAGCGGCTTTAGTAGGCCGTTGTTGTTTTATTCCATTTATTGGCAGTATAATTAAATAGGATTAAATAAAAAATATGACTTTAAACAAAACGGACTCATTGGAGAAGAAATGGCAATCAGAGCAACTAAACACTTGGAAAAATAGTAAGAAAGAAATAATTTCTTTCTTCCAAAAGTTTGACGTCGAAGCAAATAATTTATTTGATAAAATAATAACCCTTGATTATGTTGACCAGCGGGTAATCTTCTATTTGTTTGCTAAAATCGCCAAAGCTGTGAAAATCTGCGACTTTCTCGATACACTGAGACGAGATAATCATGAAGATGTTGATGCAATAAAAATATTCTTTTTAGTCTGTCATGCTGAAATTGCCATGTGCAATTTGGGTAAAAAAGGAGGTAAGCAAGAATTAGTGGAAGAATTCTTTCAGCCAGTAGCAGATAAATATAAATTAATGGCGGGTACCCATTTCTTTGTAAACCCTGTCTATACTGTAACGGATGCGTCG
>CAZJUO010000049.1:0-9135 GCA_964549245.1 uncultured Gammaproteobacteria bacterium | reverse complement strand
TGATAACTGAAAGGCGTGCTGCATTTCTTCATTGGAATGCACGACCAGCTCTTTGATGATAGAATCATATTGCGGTCCCGTCATGGTAGCCGCGTGCTGTACGTACTGTATAGCCGCGGAATATTCCCACTCCAAATCTTTATTTAGTTCTTGGATAACCTTTTCTTTGGTAATTTCCATATTGTTTACTATTAATTATAAGTTATTCGTATTGTGCAGTATATCATATACTGTATATGTATCAAATCGTGCAATCGTAATATTCGACCAGAGGTTATTCACTGGCAATAATAAACTCCAAGCTACCGCAATTTCTTTCCAAACATTGGACCGTAACCGTGTCCGGTTGTGCGTCGTCTGCCACTACCATAGTAAAAGAACCGTTTACTGACGTTTGCCCCGTCTCGGCAAACTCAAAATCAACCGGGCTGCCGTCTTCCATCACGCTCAAACGAAATGAATCACCCGGATAGACCACTAGGCGGGAATAGTTAAATGTTCCATTTATCAAATCAAGTGTAAAATGCTTGGTACCACGTTCGTCACTCATAATTTCATACGGAGCGTCGTTATCAGATGTCAAGCTATTGGATACAACCTGGCTGTTGCCACTTGCATCGCTTTCAATGCTTTCACTCTCAATAGTAAACGTAAAACTACCTGCTACATTATAAAACGTATCACGATATTCAGCCCACCGTTCTTGAGTAGTATTGCATGATATTGAGAAATACTTATCCTCTTTCATGGTAACCACCAACAGTACTTTATAATCAACTTCTTGTTGAGTCATAGTCATTTCAATAAAAGTTGCTGTTTGTCCGTCGATTACGCCGCTCGTACTGCTGGTGAAAGCCACCGAAGGAATAACCTCCTCGAGTTGTTCTTTGGTAAGGGCCACGATATCCTCCAGATTTCTTTCTTTGGCGCTATCAAAACTAACCGCGATATAACTTTGAAAATTGACTTGAGCAGCCGCGCTTCCGTCCGGGTATGTCTCATTGGCATTGCGGAATGCTGCTAACGTACCCTGAATTGCTGTCTGCTCCCAACCTGATGGTGGTCTTATAGAAAACAGATCATTTGAATATGTATTAGAAGAAACGCCGCTATTGGTTATCGCTAGTTTGTCATCTCCACTCTGTTTCGATTCGCTATTACGTAAAATAAAAAATAAACCGAAACCAACACCAAAAATCACAATAGCTACTATTATGCTCATTATTCCCCGCTTCATATTTTACCTAAGTTTATAATATTAAGCTTTTATACCGGCCGTAATGTCCCGGCAAATACCTGCCAGGCCAATAATGACTTGGCTACCAAGCTTAAAACGATGTACGCATATTCTCCGTAGAGGTAATTTTTCCACTTACCCACTTTCTTATACTGCAAAACCATATTAACAGCAAAAACATTGAAAAACAAAAAGATATAAAAGAATATCCAATATACGAATGTTGGGGCTCGATACTCTCCCTCACCAGAGCCAAATAGATAAATCGCCACCGCCACCCAGGGAATGGCCCCGGCAATACAGCCGAAGATGAATGAAGTCCAATCTGTCCTTTTCGTATCCTGGTTGTGCAGCTCCATCATCCAGCCAAATAATATCATCATGGCGTTAAGGAAAAAGATTAGCAATAAACTGACCGCGTCGTAAATCCCCACCAACATCGCTACCACCACGATCATCAGCGAAGAGCTAACCGAGTACTCAATCCACCTAGCATAGTTGGCGCCCTTTCGCAAGTTTTTTATGTACCACTGGTATATGCCTGGTATGGTTAATAAAAAGTGGGCGATGGCCGACAAAAATAAAAAAGCGGCTACCAAGGGACCGATACGCAACTCAAAAGCGGACGCTAAATTCTGCTGCAGTGACTGGCTAGCAACATCAAATTCTAAAAATGACGTGGTCACGGGCAAAGCAAAATCACTGGAAAGAAACAGCATTAATAAGCCCTGCACAAAATGAATAACAGCCATAACGCTATTAAAGGTACGCAAACGGCGATATTGCTTTTCTTTGCCAGTAATTGTATCAGCTACTGATTGTACAATACTCATATAATTCAAACTTAATAATAATACACTGCTATTTTAGCTTTTTTATCCTTTTTTTACAATAGAATAAAGCGCCTCTTTGATAAAAGGCGCTCTACCACCTTAGTTTTTCAGCACTTGCCATTCGATATAGGTGAACTCGCCTAGTTCGTTGGTGATAAATGTTCCGCCCTTCAATAGCTTCTGCTGTACCAAACGACGGACTTTTTTCTTGATGTCCCCTCGATACGGAACGCCAGTGATAATATTGGCCACAAACCCCGGCACCACTTTACCCACTACGGTTTTATTTTTATCAATAGGTATCCTACACACGATTTCATCGGGCTCACACGAAGTCGCCGTCCCATTAGGATTAAATTTAAAAATCAGTGCCGCTAATGCATTATTGCTTTGTGGTTTCTTGTATTGTTTCAACACTTTAGTACCTCCAAAAAAGTGCTTTTTTGTTTTATGTATTCATTATACAAAAAACGAAAAAATATTTCCAACTACTTTTCCACAATAAAAAAGCGACATACGATAACACGCATATGCCGCTTTTATGGCTGTTGTAAAAACTCTAATTGCGCTATAGCGTTCATGGCGGCAGCTTCTTTGGCCGCCCGGTGAGAGCCGGCTGTTCCGGTAGCTACTCCATTGATAGCAAAACGAACGGTAAATTCGTACTGCGGCGGGGGTTTGGCGGTCAGTTCATACTTTGGCTGCGATAAGAAAAACTTTACGCACATTAATGATAAATAGTGCATTGGTTTTTTCTTGAGAATCAAATCACGATACTTCGAGGCTCTGGAAATAAGCGTATTAACTAAAAATCTTTTCACCGCACTGATACCCTGGTCATAATACAGGCAAGCCACAATAGCCTCAAAAATGGTGGCAACTGTTTCGATACGTAATTTTCTATTCAATTCATTCCCGAGTACATCCTCCTCTTTCATGATGTAATAAAACAATTCATTGCACATCAAATAGCTTACAAGCTCGCATTTTCTTTGTTTATCTTTGCTGTATTTAATTATCATATCGCGAACAATCAATTCTACCACCGTATCACCTACATAGGCTAGCTTCTTGATTTCCTTCATTGTCTCCCTGCTGGGATCATATAGACAATCCACCACCAGGCTAAACTTTCTTTTGTCAGTAAACTTTATCCCCAGTTTCTCGGCCAACGTGTCTATAGTAGACACCGATATGATCATAAAACCTCCTTTCCTCTGATCAATGTAAAAGAGCTGAAAAAATCCCCCAAAAGACCATTGTGGTATTGTAGTAGCTATTATCGTGATTGTCAATTAACTACCGTCGGTTAAAAACCAGTAGCAATTTATTCAAATATTTTTCAATAATTTCAAAAACGTCAACATCACGGCGTGGCATCTTTAAGGTCCTGGCTTCATCAGTAGTAAAAAGCTTCATGCCCCTGCCCTCACTTTGTTTCATGTTCTGCAAATTATCACCTAAAGGCCCGATAAACAGCCAAATTTTATTATATTGTTCATCGCCGGGTAAGAATACCCGATAGGTAGTAAGCAATTCATACTCTGTTAACTTAAAATTAAGCTCTTCTTGTATCTCCCGGAGCAAGGCTTGTACCGGGGTTTCTCCTGTTTCAATGCCGCCTCCAAAAAATCCCCACTCCTCTCCTACTTTGGCAATACCCCGCCGGTCTTGCAATAAGATGCGCCCTTTACTGTCATAGAAAGCCATAGTAGCCTTTTCACTTTTTTTCCGCATAAATACCAGTTTACACAATTAAAAAGTATTACGCTCATTATACCATACATTTGACATTGCCAACTCGTCATCGTATGATGATGTAATACATTGCACCTTTATAAGGAGATTGCTAATGACACAAAACAAACCAGCCGCCCAGCAGCAAGCATCATCGATTGAAGTTTTTAAGAATACTATAAGCCAACTATGCCTAGAAATTACCGACCAGGGAGAGCTGGACCAGGCGATCATGCAGGCCTACCGCCAATACTTAAGTACTACCAATGACACTATTCTGCGCTCATATGCCACTGCCGAAATACTTTATTGCGGACCTCCAGAAGAAATTCTGATTGAATTAATACAGCGCACTGATATTGGCGATGATTTTGTACACAATGTGTTTTTTAGCCAAGTAGATGGCATGGACAATGACCAACTGGCCGGAATCCTTGCGCTGCTCTACACTCATCGGCCAATGCTATATGACCAGATTCGCAATAAAGCTTTTGCTTTAATGGACATGGAAGATATTTTTTTGCAGTACGAAACAGAAATTGGCCATGCCTGACCAAACAACCCTTCTGTAATAAAAAGATACAGAAGGGTTTTTTATCATCCTCTGTATTCAACTCGATATATAGCCCCTGCTTTATCGTCAGTAATAAATAACATCCCCTGATTATCAAACTCGACATCAACGGGCCGCCCCCAAGCAGTACCGTCTTCTTGTAGCCAACCGGTAATAAAGTTAATGACCTGGTTGGTATTTGAGGTAGTATCGATTCGCACTACCTTATACCCGGTAGGCACAGTTCTATTCCATGAACCGTGAAATCCAATAAATAAATTATCTTTGAAAGCAGGTGGAAAATTCATGCTGTCTTGGGCGGTGTCCATAAATTCCAAACCTAAGGGGGCAGAGTGCGCTTGCATAAGATATTTTGGGAAAGCCGTTTCGTTGGCACAAAACGATTCCCGCTCACCCTCGTATTCGGGGTTGACCACCCCATCTGCATAACAATACGGCCAGCCATAATGTTTCCCTTGTTTGATAATATTTACTTCCTCTTGGGGAATATCGTCGCCAATCCGGTCACGCCCATTATTGACGCCCCACAGCTGGCCATTAAAAAACTCTATACCAACGGTATTTCGTAACCCGCTGGCAAACACCTCGCCGTTACTGCCGTCCAAATCATAGCGCATAATCGCCGCTCGGCGTCCATCCGTCTCTTCACAGACATTGCACGAAGAACCGACGGAAACGTACATTTTTTCATCCGGACCGATGATGACGGTTCGCGTTGAGTGGCCTCCATCAGCTGGCAAATCGCTAACCAGTACCTGGCGGTCACTATACGTTCCATCAGTTTGCAATTCCCTATAAACGCTTATTTTATTCTCCTCGGCAGCATACAGATCCCTCTGATAATAAAAAACGCTATGCGCAACGCGCAACCCTTCATCTATGACAATTTTTTGATCCGCAATACCATCACGGTCATTATCTTTTAACAAATAAATAACACCAGCTCCTTTGTCAGCTACGATCATATTATTCTCCTGATCAAAATCAATAAATCGGGGTTCATCCAATCCGGCCACAAACAGGGAGACAGTAAATCCCTCCGGTACATTCAAAATCAGTTCCTGCTCAAAGGTGCCTATTTTATATTGTTCTGGAACAGATAAAACTTGCGGTGGTAAGTTGAAATAATCAGCGGCTACTTCCATGTTATCATTCTGAACAGCTACTGTATTGGTAGAATCTACTGTATTAAAATTATTGTCAGCCAATTGGTCATTGGTCAGGCCGGAGCGTAATAATGATGTATTGGAATATATAAAATACACCGCATACCCAAACACTCCCAGCAGTATAACGATGCTGATAAAACCTATTGTTTTTTTCATTCCCCAAGTAGCCATACCCTCAACCTACTGACAAATCCCCAATAAAGCAAATCGTGCAATTGTAGTTACTCATTACGGATTACTGGCTACTAATACCCCCTTTCCATTATCCGAGATCATTTCAATAAACTACTCTATTTCCAAACGCTTCTTAACTAAATCTACTACCTCATCCAGGTTATAATTACTCTTTAAAAGATAATCACTTGCCCCCATCCGCAAAGCAGCGGCCACTTTATCCGAATCAGCAAAGGCCGTCAAGAGTAAAACCGGAACTTCTTTTCCATATGCGCTCTTGCGCAGTTCAGCCAGCATGCCCAAACCGTCCATCTTTGGCATCTGAATATCCAATAATATCAAATCAGGCTTCTCCTTTTGTGCTGAAGTGAGGCCCTCTTCCCCGTTTTCTGCTTCCAAGATTTGAAATCCGGCTAATTGCAGCGCACCTACTACCGCTATACGCTTAGCATCGTCGTCGTCAACTACTAATATTTTTTTGGTTGAAGCTTTGCTGCTCATGGAAATATTATTTTCCTAACTTATCTTTAACTTTTTTGACTAAATCAGGAAGTTTTATTTCGTTCTTTACAAGCAATTCAGCTCTTCCTTGCTGGACGATTTCACGAACTTTTCCATCAACTGAAAAATTTGTCAAAATAATGATCGGGATATTATTTCTGTCGGTATTGGCGTCTAAATTCTTGACCACCTCGATACCGTGCATCTTGGGCATAATCACGTCCAAAACGATCAAATCCGGATGATGCTCCAAAGCCAAATCCAAAGCTGCCTGGCCATCCGGCGCCTGGATCGCCTCAATGCCCTCCGCCTCCAAGGCTTGCGCGATAGCACTGCGTACGGCTTCTTCGTCTTCTGCTATTAATACCTTTTTTTTATTTGCCATCGTAATAATCTGTTAATTATTTTTATTATACACTAGTGGCTTATTCACTGTCCATACTTACATCGGCAACAAGAAATAAAAAGTACTGCCCTTACCCTCTTCTGAAGTGACTTTGATTATCCCATGGTGGGCTTCGATTATCCCTTTGGCGATAACCAAACCCAGGCCAGTTCCTTTTTGCTCTTTGCCTTTTGCTTTGCTCTGAAATTGTACAAATTTGTTAAAAAGCCTGCTGATATTTTCTGTTGACATCCCCTCTCCCGTATCAGTAACAGCTACAACGACGGAATCCTGAAAATTATTTTCATTTTCCATAGTTTTGCCAGACTGCCAATCCACGCCAGCCCCTTTGGCTTCCTCTTGAATGTTGACGTTTTGCTTATGATGAAAGCTTTTAATTGTAACGTGCCCGCCCGGTTGCGTAAACTTGATGGCGTTTGAGACTAAATTGTTAAGTACCTGAGAAATACGCACTGGATCCAAATTTACTTTGGCTGGCAGATCAGGGCCGAACTTCGCCGTTATGCTAAGCTGCTTATCTTGGGCTAGCGGTTTGTAAAATTCGATGCGCTCATTTATCAGTCCCTTCAAATCGGTTGGTGCTGGCTGAATTTCAAATTTGCCTGATTCCAGCTTAGCGGCATCCAGCAAATCATTTACCAAGGTCAGCATGCTTGAAGCGCTGTTTTGGATGATGCCCACATTCTTGGCGATCAACTTTTTTTCCATTTTTTTCTGCTTTTCCATAAGTTGAGTCAGCATATAAATGCCGTTCAGCGGGGAGCGCAGTTCGTGCACCATCATGGAGGTAAAATCTTCTCGCATTTTTTCAACCTCTTTATCGTGGGTGATGTCATGGAAAATAACCACTCCGCCAAAAATTTGTTCCTTGTTCATGCCCATGCTTCCTTTTACCGGCGATACGAAAATCTGAAAATACTTATCGCCTATCAAAACATCTCCTGATTTTAGTTGTTTGTCCAATTTTACGCTCTCTTCCAGTTTACCTCGTATATCAAATTTACCGCCCAGCCGGTCAATAAAATCAAAAATGGTCACCTCTTTTTTGTCTTCCATGCCAACGGCATTTTTGGCCGCAGGATTGACCACGAGGACGCGATAATCTTTGTCAGTCATGACCACGCCTTCTGCCATACTCTCCACCATGGCATTCAATTTCCTTTGTTCTGTTTCGATGACTTCCTGCAAACGCGTAACTGCTTGGGAGGCCTGCCGAGTAATCTTATACAAAATAGTTGTTTCTTCCTCACCGTATAAATCCGGCTTGGTATCGGCAATGGTCAAAACCCCAACCACCTCTTCGCCAATAACCAGCGGGATATTGAAAAATGAACGAACGGGTTCTTTCATTTCCTCCACCAATATAGCACCGGTGATCACCTCTTCAACCTGGTCTTTTTTGAATTCCTTGCTCAGCAATGCGGAGACTGACTTGAGCATCCTATCCTGGATATCATTGACAAACCCCCTGGAAACGGATTTTTCCAGATGCACTTTAAAAATTATTTTTTCAGGCTGCAGCAGCATATACGAAACAGCGCTGTATTCCATAAACTGGTGCAGCGAACCTGTGATAATATCTATAATTTTCTGCACATTAAACGAATAACCCGTCCGGTCTGCTAATTCTTTCAATATCGCCAATTCATACATTCGCCGCTCCATCTCCTCTTCGCGTTTATGCATGGCGGTTTTTAATCTCCTGCTGCTAAAATACAAAAAAATCCCCCCGGCTAAGGCCAGAATTCCGCAACCAAGAATAACTATTGAGGTTGTAGCCATAGTCCGAAAGGGTTATTTTTTACTAATACTATTTCTTATTACTAGTATTGCCCCCGCCCAAAGCCTCTGTTTCTTTTTGCGCCTGTACCAGCACTTTCAAACTCCAAACAAATGTAGCAAACCAGGCCAAAAATATCGGCAGTACTACCCAAACTCCCACCGTGACATCGCAAAACATCAGTGTGGTAGCCACGATACCTAAGCTGTACATGCCCACCAGCATAGAAATCACCAAAACTTTGGTAACTTTACCGACCAGAGATCCCTTAACTAATTGATAAACATTCTTACCCTTAATAACAAGATAGACGCTGCCTAATATGAGCACGGGCCAGCCGACTATTAAAATTATATTCCTTATCATTTCTACCATATCCTTATACTTTAATGATTATTTGTTTATTTCTGGGTATTTGGCGAAAACAGACCCGAGAGCATTTTTCACTATCTGCCCGGACAATTCAACATATTTATCCACCAATTGCTGAATGAGTTCTTTGGGGTCCCCCTCAAAGCCAGTAACCTGCCCATCATCACTTACTTGCAGTCCTTGTACGCTTCTCGCTTTTAGCACTGCAATATCAGGGCCTAATATAACAGCTTGCTTGCCGATAATTTCAGTAAGCAATGATTTGTAATCACCCGCATTTTCCATATTTTTTTAATTAATAGTAATTTTTGTTTTAATTATTTTTAATTATATCACATTTCAATAAAAAAAT
>CAZJUO010000048.1:0-9316 GCA_964549245.1 uncultured Gammaproteobacteria bacterium | reverse complement strand
TGAGAACATTAAAGAGCTAATACCTTAATGCTGAATATCATCGTGGACTAAACATTGATATTAGTATTTTGAAATTTGGTTAGTTTGATTTTACGCTAAAAATATGCTATAATACAGTCACTAAAATTACCTTGATCCGCTCATTTTTAAAATCACTTAGGATTAATGATTTGATGAAACAATTTGTACTTCCATTCAATAAACTATCAGCCAAAAGCGTTGCCGTTGCTGGCGGAAAAGGAGCTAATTTGGGCGAATTAACTGCTACAGGCATACCCGTACCATCCGGTTTTGTAGTGCTATCCGGAGCTTTTGATCAGTTTTTAAAAGAAACAGATATCAATGTGGAGATTGATGCAGAACTTGACAGACTTAACCATCAGGACATGGCTTCGGTTGACAGGTTTTCAAATGAAATTCGGGACTTGATACACGACGCAACGTTTCCAGCCGATATTAAAAAAGAGGTGGCCGCCGCTTTTAGCGCCTTACGCGCTCCTTATGTGGCAGTGCGTTCGTCAGCCACCGCAGAGGACTCGTCTATTGCTTCGTGGGCTGGGGAATTGGAAACGTACTTATATATCAATAGGACCACGCTCTATAGGACCATTAAAAAGTGCTGGTCGTCTTTATTCACCCAGCGGGCAATTTTTTACCGCTTTGAAAAAAAATTGCATAAAAAAAGGGTCAGTGTGGGTGTGGTGGTGCAAAAAATGGTCAATTCCGAAAAATCAGGCGTCTGTTTTACGGTCCACCCCGTCACCAAAGATAAGAACCAAATGGTTATCGAAGCGGGTTTGGGCCTGGGAGAAGCTATCGTTTCTGGGATGATTACACCCGATACCTATGTCATAGATAAAGAAGACAATTCGATACTGGATATTAATATAGCCCACCAGGAAAAAATGATCGTTAGAAAACCCTCGGAACCAGGCACAAAGGTAACATCGGTAAAAAAGTCCGATCAAGAAAAGCAGGTTTTAACGGGCAAACAAATCATTGAACTGGCAAAGCTGTGTAAAAAAATTGAGCAACATTACAAAAAACCCCAGGACATTGAATGGGCCCTGGAAAAAGGAAAATTTTATATAGTGCAGACCCGACCAATAACCACCTTATAGTTATTTATGGCTACCGCACCATCAGAAGATAATACCGTTACTAACGGTTTTATCATTAAAGATAAAAACGGCTCGTATAAAAAAGTTGAAGACGGCCGTGTTGTTGATTATACTCCGGTGGTCAAAAAACAGCCGCCGCAATCTTCGCCTGATGTGCCACAAGCTAAGGAAGCGCCGCAGCGCAATGCACCACCAGCCGCTCCGCCCCACAGCCTGAAACCACAGTCCCCGGTTTCCGGTTCTGCCAAAGCCGCTTTTTATATGGATCCGGAGGATGAGGAAGAGATACTGCAGCATTCGCAAGCACTGGCCAATATGATGGCTGAAAAGAAAAGCGCCAAAGCAGACGATTATAACAATCAGATAGCCTCCATTCTCGCTAAGTCGGATTTGCATTTCGATTCTGAAATAATGAATAAACGCTTTTTCAAAGTGGCGGAATCGCGATTGAAAGACATCCGCGACAGCCTGGAAACAAAAGAGGTCCTGAAACGGCCGAGTAAGATAGGCGGCTTGGAGCTGTCCGAAGAGCAGGCGGCTACAGTAACGGCCATGCTGGATTCATTGCGATCAAAAGTATCGGGTGAAGAATTTCCCTCAAAAGAAAAGCCGTCTCGATTTATGAAGCCACAGGCTCTGGAGCAAGAGGCGGAACACCAGCAGCAAAAGACTATGTACGCTTCAGCCCCGCCTTCCTATGTGCCGCGGCCCGGTCAGCAAAAAGAGTCAGTTGATGATAGGCAGCACATTCCCCCCAAACCCACTGAACCACCCCAGCAACCTACTGCCCAACCATCACCCGCCAAAGAGCCGACAGGAATGCCCAAAAAAGAATCTTCCTTACCCAAACAGGAAATAGCCTATGCGGTGACGCCAGAGCCAAAAGAACCCGCGCCAGCGCCCACACAACCTGTTGAAGGCACAGAGCAGATATCGGCAGAAGAGACGCGTCAATTGTATAAACAATCAGAACGGGCTATGCCCAGACGGGTTTCTATTGATAGGCAGGCGCAGCGGCCCCAGGTAACGGATGTGAAGCAGCCGATACAGCCCATGGGACCGGTCGAAGAACTGGGCGATATTGATTTACAAGAGTTCCGCCGAATGGGAAATAGCCCGTCGGAAACGGCTGAAAAAATCCTTGAGAAGATTGACCTTTTGGAAGAGGACTCGTGGGATGTAAAAATGAAGGGCATTCAATCATGGAAGCAATCGCCGGTTTATAAGCTTTACCTAGATATTGGCCGGCAGAGTATGGAAGACAATTTACCGGTAGCAGAGGTTATTCGCAAGCGCCAAAGTGAAAAACAACCTACTATCCTCATGGAGGAATTTAGTTCCGTTAATTCATTAAATAATTCATTGGGTATTTAAATATCATGCAGCAGTTTATTGTTCCACAATTTTTGGATGTTGAGAATAAAATTATCGGTCCATTGACCGTACGCCAGTTTGTCACCTTTTTAATCGGCGCCGGTTTAATTTTTATCGTTTTTAAGCTGGCCAGCTTTTGGATTGCCGCCGTTGAAGGAGTGTTGCTCTTTGCCTTGACTGGCATGTTTGCTTTCTTGAAAATTAACGGACGGCCGTTTCATTATTTTTTATTGACGCTGGTACAGACCTTACGCCGGCCGCTGCTCAAAGTATGGACCAAGGATACGGAAGTTAAAGAGAAAAAGGAAGAAAAAAAACCAGCCCCCACGCCGCCTCCAACCAAAAAACAATTAACTGAAACGAGATTGAGCGAATTATCGCTGGTCGTTGATACTGGCGGAGCGTACCAGGAAGACTTACCATAATATTATATGGCTGCAACCAAAACAAATCAAAACAAAAAAGCCAGTTCAGTACAGGCGTATTTGCCTTTGCTGGAAATAAAGGACGATACGGTGGTTATGAAAGACGGGACACTGCGCTCGGTGATTTTGGTATCATCAATTAATTTTTCACTTAAATCAGAAGATGAACAGAACGCCATTATCCAAGGATATGTGCAGTTTTTGAATTCACTTAATTTTTCTATTCAGATACTTATCCAATCGCGGAAGCTGAATATCGATAATTATATTGACCGGCTTAAGGTAGTGGAAAAAGAGCAAACCAACGAATTGCTCAAGATCCAAACCCGTGAATACCGCCAGTATATTTCTGAACTGGTGCAGCTGGCTGATATCATGAGTAAGCGGTTTTATATTATTGTTCCTTATTCGTCCGGTTCGTTGAAAAACCAGGGTTTCTTTGGCCGGATGAAGCAGGCGGTATCACCCACTACAGTGATCCATATTAAGCAGAAGAAATTTGAGAATTACCGCTTGGAGCTTTTCAAGCGGGTTGACTATATCATTGACGGCCTTGGCTCCATGGGCTTGAAAGCGATACCGCTTGATACGCAAAGCCTGATTGAGCTGTATTATAATACCTATAATCCAGCTACCTATGACCAGCAAAAGATGGCCAATGTTAATAAATTACGTGTTGAAGAATAATTATGGTTGAACTATTTCGAAAAACTAAAACCGTACCAACCGAACCGGCACCACAGCTCACCCAACGGGAAAAGGAGCAGTTGGCTCGCGAGGAGATCGAGCGGAAGAAAGAGCTGATCGAAGCTGAAAAAGTATATCGGCGCGGGGTTATCTCCGTGCGTGACCTAATTGCTCCAGCTTCGATGAAAGTAGAGTCGCGGTATCTGGAGCTTGGTTCTAAATTTGTGCGGACGCTATTTGTGGTAATGTATCCGCGCTATATCCGCGTAGGCTGGTTTGCTCCGATGATCAATCTCAATATACCGCTTGATATCAGCATGTATTTTTATCCTATCGGGTCGGAAGTTATTTTGAAACAGCTGCGCAATAAAGCGGGAGCCCTGGAAGCGCAGATTTTGGCTGACGCGGAAAAGGGAGCGCCGCGTGATCCGATCCGTGAAACTGCCCTGCGTGATATTGAAAAACTGCGGGACAGCTTGACACAGGGCATTGAAAAGTTTTTCCAATTCGCTTTGTATGTAACGGTATATGCTGACGACAAGGAGGAGCTGGACAAGATTTCTGAAAAAGTTGAGTCGCTGTTCGGCTCTAAGCTAGTCTATACCAAGCGGGTTTTGTACCAGGCGGAACAGGGTTT
This sequence comes from uncultured Gammaproteobacteria bacterium, assembly GCA_964549245.1. Classification (GTDB taxonomy): domain Bacteria; phylum Patescibacteriota; class Patescibacteriia; order UBA10025; family JAHIVO01; genus CAZJUO01. Next base: position 5,072 of record CAZJUO010000048.1, on the reverse strand, counting down.
TAATTCCACCCTGCCGTTTGATAACGATGAATTGGGCATCACTTTCAATATGAGCACTTCGCCGTGCGCGTCGTCGTTTCCTTTTATTTCTTCCGAACTAACTTCTGATAACGGCATTTTGTACGGCATTAACCGGCATAATAATAGTTTGATATTATTCGACCGTTTTTCTCTGCAAAACGCCAATTCCGTTGTTTTCGCCACTTCCGGAGCGGGAAAGAGTTACGCTATTAAACTGGAAATACTGCGCAGCATGATGCTGGGGACTGATATTATCGTTATTGATCCGGAAATGGAGTACAAGTATTTGTCCGACGCGGTAGGCGGAACCTTTATCAATATTTCCTTAAGTTCTGAAAGCAAGATTAACCCTTTTGATTTGCCGCGGCCAACGCGCAAAGACGAAAAAACCGCCGATATCATCCGATCCGCGGTTATCACCCTCAAAGGGCTTTTGCGGTTAATGCTCGGACAATTTACGCATGAGGAAGATTCTATTATCGACCGTGCTTTGATTGAAACGTATGCCAAGAAAGACATAACCGCTGACGCAGATTTAACTAGGGTAGAGCCGCCTATCATGTCTGATTTCCAGGAAATATTAGAAGGTATGGTCGGGGCTGAAGACCTGGTTACTAGGCTGAAAAAATATACCGAAGGCACCTTTGCCGGACTGCTTAATAGTCCTACCAATGTGGAGCTTGATAACCAATTGGTGGTTTTTTCGGTGCGTGATTTAGAAGATGAGCTGAAACCAATCGGCATTTCAGTAATCGTTTCCTATGTATGGAATATCGTTAGGTCGCAAATGAAAAAACGTATTATGGTCATTGATGAAGGATGGTGGTTGATGCAGCAGGAAGAGTCGGCTAAATTTATTTACGCCTTAGTCAAGCGGTGCCGAAAGTATTACCTGGGAGTAACCAATATCACGCAGGATGTTAATGATTTCTTGCGCTCGCCGTATGGGCAGGCGATCGTCACCAACTCGGCCATCCAGCTTTTGATGAAGCAATCACCGGCTTCTATTGACCTGGTGGCGAAAACATTTTTATTAACCGAAGGCGAAAAGTATTTATTATTAGAATGCGGAGTCGGAGAAGGCATCTTCTTTGCCGGGTCAAAACACGCGGCCATCAAAGTAGTGGCTTCATATACCGAGGACCAGATCATCACTTCTGATCCGCGGCAGCTTTTGGAAATCGAAGCCGCTAAAAAAGAGTTTACCGAATCCCAACAACAAGAACAGTAATTATTATTTGACATATTTATGAAACAGCCATCCCTAAGGAAAATAATGATAATCGTAGTCAGTGTGGTAATCTTATTAACCGCGGCGCTGGTTGTCTGGTGGCAGTTTTTTTCCAAAACCGAAGAGCCAGTGATTAATAATACTACGGTACAGACTAATACCAACATCCAGACAGTCGTGGTCAATACAGCAACCAACGAGGCGCCGGCCACAAATACTGCCACCGAAGAGGATGATGAAGTCAGCTTAACGCGCCTGGCCAACTTATTTGTAGAGCGGTTTGGCAGCTATTCATCCGATGCGAAATTTAGCAACCTGACTGAATTGCGTCCGTATATGACTGATCGGATGAAGACGTGGTCGGATGATTTTATCAACATACAGCTCACGACCGGCACTGATCAAACGTATTACGCCGTTCTGACGGACGTTATTACGGTCGAGGTTGACTCGATTAAAGGCGATAGCGCTACGGTAACGGTGACTACCCAGCGGCGGGAGACCAAAGCCGATAGCACCGAATTTGATACCCCATTTTACCAAACCATTACCATATCGGCTAATAAGGTAGGGGGAGTATGGTTGGTTGATCAGGCAACCTGGAATGAAAAAGGCCTGCCCGAGCCGGCCAGCGAGAGCAGTGAGGTTGACCCAAGTGAAAGCAGTGATTTTTTAAACAGCCTCACGAACGCTGAAGCGGTGGAGGGGAATTAATACCATTAGGATTTTTGCGTAATGAAAAAGCCAAGGACAGCGCTGCTATTTTGTATAGGATTTATCCTGGTATTTTTTTGCACCATGGCGGGCGCTCCATTATTCGCTCATGCCCAAACAAGCAGCACCAGCGGGGAAAACGCCACCAGCGGTGATTTTTGTAAAATAACCGGGGATGAGTTTTTGGACGCTATTGTCGTACAGATTGAGATACCGGGGGTTACCTATCAGAGTCCGGTTGACGGCAAGTACTATATAAAAAGTTTGCCTTGCTATATAGTGGGGATATATCGTTATTTTGCCGGTGCGGCGGGGATATTGGCTACGGTAATGATAGTATATGGCGGCATTCAGTACCTTACTTCGTTTGGTAAATCTGATCAGATTTCTAAAGCCAAGGATACGATATTGTCAGCTATTATCGGTTTGGCTTTGGCTCTAGGCTCCTATGTTATTTTATATTTTATTAATCCTAATCTAACCACGCTTAAGTTGCCGGCGGGCATTGATAGGGTTGACCCAATTTTTTTGCAGACTAACTGGTGCGACGATACGCAGTATGGAAGCGCCCAAAGAGGGGATCCGCAGTACCGCTGCGGCGCTACGGGAGTTGACGAAAACGGTGATGAGTGTTTCCACTTTATGGGATGTTACGAATCCGCAGTGAAATTAAATGAACCAGGAACGTGGATGTGCTGGCCCCAAGAGGGCGAACCAAAAAGTCAGTGGTGCCAGCTTATGGGAAGCGCATGCGGAAGTACGAGCAGAGACAATTGTGATGAGGTGAACCGTGCTTACAAATTGAACCACGAATTTTATACGCAAACGAATTACCCTTATTATAAAGGAGAATTTGAAAAATTTGTTTGTCGGGCGCCCAGAAAAGCTTCCTTTAATGATGGCCATTGTTATCTGTATCAGATACTATCCTGCCCATCAGGCTGGGAACGTGTTAACTGTAAATCAGGATTACAAATGAAATGTTGGAATAGAACTACTGACCAGCCCGAAAGCAAGGAGGTGGAAAACGCTTTTGGTGACCGGTGGGATGTATTTTGTTCAGACAGCACAAAAGCCGCCCAATCATTAGACGCTATATGCTGCGGCAAACTATCAGGCATAGATTGCCGAACCGTATGTAATAAAGATGAGATTCCGGTTGATTGTTCTGACTTTGACAAAATTTGTGGTGCTGGAGAGATATGCTGTCAGGAGGTAGAATTAAAAACATTAAACGAATAATGATAATCAGTAAAAAGATATGAATACAAAAAAAACATTCTTAATAATCGTTTTCGTAATTTTGGTTTTAGCTTTTGGCGCGCTGATTTATTTCGTGTTTATTAAGGATTTGGTAGCGCCAGGAAACGGCAATGAAAACGAGAATGTAAACGTTTCCACTAATGAAAATACCAATGCAGGTTTGCCGGTAATAAACGGCGTGACAAACGTCAATGGGGTGACGGCTAATGTAAACGGGATTACCAACTTTGGGCCGGCAGTCGTGACCAACCAGGAAGCGCCTGACACTTCAGCCCAGGGCGGCAAGACCCTTGCTAAAACTGCCGTGGAGAGCAGTGTCAAAGCTGCCGAGCCGGTGGCCACAGGCGATGGCATACGGTATTATGATGAAGTGCAGGACAAGTTCTTTATATTATTATCCGACGGCACCACCCAAGAAATGAGCGATAAGTCCTTTCCAGAAGCTGATGAAATCCGCTGGTCGCCGGTGGATGACGAGGCGGTAATCATGTTTCCTGACCAAAGTAAAATTGTATATAACTTTGATACGAATGAACAGGTGACGCTGCCCAACGAATGGGACGATGTGGAATTTTCTCCAGACGGCAGTAAGCTGGGATTCAAAAATATTTCTGACCAGGAGAGCGCTCGCTGGCTGGCCATTTCCAATACTGATGGATCTGAAGTTAATTTAATTGAGCCGCTGGGAGACAATCAAGGATCGGTGAATGTTAATTGGTCGCCAAGCGGGCAAGTAGTAGCGCTCTTCAGCGAGTCATACGGCATTGATGGCCAGGAAGTATACCCCATAGGGTTATTTGGTGAGAATTTCAAATCAATAGTCACCGACGGGCGGGGTTTCGAAGGGTTATGGTCACCAAGCGGAGACCAGTTATTATATTCTGTTTATAGCGCTGATTCAAGGTATAATCCTAAACTGCATTTGGTTAACGCAACTGGCGACCAGACCGGTTCTGACAATATGGACCTAGAGCTGCAAACATGGGTCAGTAGGTGCGTATTTACCAGCAATGGCAATTTTGTTTACTGCGCAGTACCGGAGTATTTGGAATCAGGCAGCGGTTTGTATCCGGAACTGGCTACCACGACCAACGATACCTTATATAAGATTAATACCGCAACCGGAGTGAGCAATCCTATTGCCCTACCCTCATTTTTCGGCGGTGATCGTGATTATGCCATCGAATCGCTGGCCCTGTCTAACGATGGCAGTTATTTATATTTTTCGGACAGCATTACTGGCCAATTATTTGAAATTAATTTGTAGCACTGCATTTATACAATTGTGATTATGAAGAAAATAATTGTTATTATCTTTTTGGTAGCCATTGGTGGGGTGATTTGGCCGTCGGTGGCTCATGCCACATACACTTGTGAGGAAATCGGTAAATTGTTTTATGATAATGATAATTATGAACCGGGCGACTGTTACATTGATACGTGTAACGGGGTACAGGGATGCTACTGTGATGTCGCACCCAATACCGATATATGCTGTTCTGATTTTTTGGATATCGGCGGCGGCGGTTGCTTTAATAAAGAAACGGGTGAGCTGAAGGGAGGATCTATAATTGCCGCCGATGCTACAGCGGTTGACGATCCTTATGTAAAGGATCTAATCAAGGCAGATCGACCGGTGTTTTTTGTACCCCAAATTACCATACCGGGTTCAAAATTTATCGCTGGCCAGGCAGTTGAGGTTGATTTTTCTACTATGGGAGAGTATATTGCAGCGCTCTATATTTTTTTAATTGGCGCGGCGGGGGTGCTGGCTGCAGTGATGATCGTTTGGGGCGGTATCCAGTATATAACCTCCTTTGGGCAGCAAAACCAGATATCACAG
>CAZJUO010000047.1:0-9636 GCA_964549245.1 uncultured Gammaproteobacteria bacterium | reverse complement strand
GCTGGTCGGCGGACGCTACGGCGACGACGGGATGCTCGTCGGAGGCGCGATCGACCCATCCGCTAAAGTCAATTGCGGTATCACCAATAACAACCCGCAGATAATGAGTAATGCTTTTTTAAGCGCTTTGGTCATAATATTATTTTTTAATTTTTTTTCGTAAGTACAACGGCAAGACCTGCTGCTGTCCCAGTAACTTCTTGGCTTCCTTTTTGCCTTGGGTTGTCAGGCGTATTTCATCAATAAACCACTTCTGTGGTGTTTTCCGGCCGTACCCGATCAATAACCCCCGCCTGATCAGGCGCTCTATGCTTTTGGTAATGATATTTTGCTGATCTTCTTTGCTGGGGGGATTTTTATAAGATTTGTAATACGATTCAATATGCTTCCGGGTAAGGCTGCCCCGAGCGCCGGCTAACAGCAGTAAAATGTATTTTTGTAAGCGCGATAAACGCATGATTTATTTTTTAGCGATGCTAATATGCAAATCATCAAGCTGTTTTTTGGGTACTGGCGACGGGGAACCCGTCATCGGTTCACGATTGTCTCCTGTTTTCGGAAAAGCCACTACCTCGCGTACATTGGTTTCGTTAAACATTACCATCAGCAGGCGGTCAATGCCGGGGGCGATACCGCCATGAGGCGGAACACCGTACTGAAAGGCTTCTAAAATATGCCCGAACTGTTTTTTCGCCTCCTCTTTGGGGATGCCAACCAGCTCAAATATTTTTTCCTGCAGCGCTGCATCGGTTATCCGGATACTGCCGCCACCCACTTCAAAACCGTTGACTACCATATCATACTGCATTGATTTTGCCTTATGCGGATCAGAATCAAGCAAGGCAATGTCCTCTTGGCGGGGTGCCGTAAACATGTGATGAGCCGGAGCAAAATGGCCATCCTCTTTTTCTGCTTCAAATAACGGCCAGTCTAGGATAAAACAAAAAGCCAATTCATCCGGATTATTTTTATCAGTACGCAAATCTGGCCTGTCGCTTCCGTACTTTTGCATAACTTCCTGGTATGATAACCGGGGCCACGGTGTAGCGGTAATTTTTTTCTGCGGATACAGTTCCTTGATAAGCGAGGTAAACAAGGCTTCAGTCAGATCAAGCACTTCGTCTCGGGTAATAAAGGACATCTCCAGATCAAGCTGGTAAAACTGGTCCGGGGCGCGGTCAGCCCGGGCATCCTCATCACGGAAACAAGGGGCTATTTGAAAATACTTGTCAAACCCGGCCACCATCAGCATCTGCTTGTATTGCTGCGGGGATTGCGGTAAGGCATAAAATGAGCCGGGATGCTGCCGCGACGGCACTAAATAATCGCGGGCTCCTTCTGGCGTTGATTTTGCCAAAATCGGGGTTTCGATCTCAATAAACGACTGCTGATGCAAAAAATCACGTATGTATTTAATCGTTTTCGAACGCTGAATGATTTTTGACTGGTTTTTTTGCCTGCGTAAATCCAAATAACGATGAGTATAGCGCAATTCTTCACTAGGCTCTTCTTTTTCGGTTGGTACGATTTCAAACGGCGGCGTCTTGGCAGTAGCTAATATGGTCAGCTGTTTAGCTTGAATTTCCACTGTGCCCGTAGGCTTCTCCTTATTAACTAGTTTCTGCGGCCGCTCATTTACGGAACCGATAATTTCCACCACGTATTCCGGCCGCAAGGTATGTGCCGCTTCCAGCAATTTCTTATCCTGGGCTAGAAAAACGACTTGTACAATACCGCTAATATCGCGCAAATCTATAAATACCATCTTACCGATACGCCGTGTTGTTTGTACCCAGCCGTTCAGGCGAACATCCTCGCCTATTTTTTGTACTGTCTCACTGCATAAGCTTCTCTTCATACGTATTTATAAAAACTTAAAGGTTGCCAAAATCAAAGTTGATAATTCATCGAAAGCCGACTCAAAAAAATATCCGTTAGCAATAAAGTATATCCTATCCTTTACTGGCTCCCCGGGCGCTTGCCGATACACCACCGCTTTGGTGTCTGAAACCTCTTCCTGAAAAGATTGAAATACGACCGGTCGAATTCCGGTAATTCGCTCAAAAGCCTGATCAACATCTTCCTCGCCGTTTACTGAAAAAAAACGGAGCGAAAAAGCATCCCTATTTTCTTTTCGAAGGCTAACCATAGAACCGGCGTAGGTATTATATACTATTTCATCGGTAGCCGAGGTATACCCATCAGGGTAGCGAAAAGAAAAACCCCGCTCTTCATCTATATAATACTGCCATCCCTCGGTATTGACCGAGGTGGGAATTTCCAATGTCGACTCTTTTTGAAAAGCGCGTACTATTAAAATATTCGAGGTTGGTGTTGGATTCTCGATCCAAAAAAAGTACAGTAAATAAAAAACGAAAAAAACCACCATAGCCTCTATAACCACCAGGGAAATACCCCAAAATGTGGAAATTCCTTTTTGATTATTGGCCAGCTTGCTTATTGGCATAAATTTGGTAAGGTTAAACAATTATTACCTTTTGAATCAGTCAGGTATTTATCACAAGCCACCGCTTGGCCATCAAGCGAATTATAACCACACCAGGCAAGATAATTCCCGTAGGTATCATATATGACATGGCCGACTCCCAGGCAGTCACTGCTTACGACATACCAATTTTCACAAGCAACCACACTGCTTACGGAACATACCGAAGGGTATTGCTCGGGATTTTTTGTACAGTATGACCGCGCTATCTCCTCTCCGTTGGCCAGGCGCTCTTGTTCCTCAACAGAAAAAACGATTCCATTAGCCACTACCACCGTCAAGGTCAAGACGCCAAATAACATTATAGCAACGGTTGATATGCCTTTTTGATTGGGGATAGTCAACATATTATTATGGCCGCAATCTATTTAATAATCTTGGGAAGGGGATCGTCTCCCGCAGATGATGCAAACCGCAAATCCAGGTAATCGTCCGCTCCAAACCAATGCCAAAGCCCGCATGCGGCACTGATCCGTAGCGGCGTAAATCCAAATACCACTCAAAATCTTTTTGTGGCAGTTCGTGTTCGGAAATACGTTTTTTTAATAATTCAAAATCCCAGATTCTTTCCGAACCCCCAATAATCTCCCCGTACCCTTCCGGCGCCAGCAAATCGTCGCATAAGACATAGTGCGCATCGTCAGGGTCGGGCTGCATATAAAACGCTTTAATGCTGGCGGGGTAATGCGTAATAAAAACCGGTTGTTCGTATTCTTTCATCAGTATCGTTTCATCGTCAGCGCCCAAATCCTGGCCCGATTTGATACTCGAACCTAGTTTTTGCAACTTTGCCACCGCTTCCTCGTATCGAAGGCGCGGGAACGGCGCTTTTATTTTTTGCAGCGCGGCGACATCCCGTTTCAATATTTCCAATTGGTCGCTGCATGAGTCAACGATATTCGTTACCAAATATCCAATAAGCGCTTCTTGAAGCTCCATATTTTCTTTATGCTGCATAAAGGCCGCTTCCGCATCAAGCATCCAGAATTCCATCATATGCCGCCGTGTTTTTGATTTCTCTGCCCGAAAGGTAGGCCCAAAATCATACACCCGCCCCAAAGCCAAAGCCAGGGCTTCTAAGTACAGCTGCCCGGATTGGGACAGATAAGCTTTTTCATCAAAGTATTGCGTTGAAAAAAGGGTAGTTGTTCCCTCGCAGGCTGTAGGAGTCAAGATAGGGGTGTCAGTTAGAACGAACTTATGTTCCCGAAAAAATTGACGCATTAGCCAAATAAGTTCATCACGGATTTTCAATATCGCCGCCTGCCTCGGTGAACGAATCCATAAATGCCTATTATCCAGCAGAAAATCAACGCCGTGCTCTTTTTTGGCGATAGGATATTCCTCTGCTTTTTGGAGCATATTGAGCGTCTTGAGCTGCATCTCGTAGCCATACGGCGAACGGGGCTCTCGGCGGATAACTCCCGTTACTACTACGCTTGACTCGATCGATAGGGTTTCACAAGCTTTCCAGGTTTGCGCTGATACCTCGTCTTTTGAAACAACTGCTTGTAAACGGCCTGAACCGTCCCGCAGCTGCAGAAAATAAATCTTGCCTGAGCTTCTAAAATTAAACACCCAAGCTTTAATAGTTACCTCCTCTTCAGTATTTTGCGCACTTTCAGCAATAGTAATATTTTTCATAATCTTGATTGTTATTATACTGTTTTTTTAATGATTTGGCAAATAACAAAAAAGTCGCTATTTTTAATAACGATCCTATTACAATAGGTATTTTTTTATAATATATCAGGCAGACACTACAGCAGTCTGTCGCTTTTTACTATTCTGGCGCTGACGGTGAATAAAAAACCATTTTGTCAGCTCAATGGCCAAAATATCAATTATTCCGACTGACAAAACAATTAACCAATCGTTAATTCCTAAATTAACCGTATGAAAAATACTTTGGAAAAATGGCAAATAGATAGCTGAAATTTGAAGTAAAAATCCTAGCATTACAGCGATGACAAGATAAGGATTATTAAACATTTTCCTCTGCCAAATAAATTTTCTAGTACTGCGGCAAGAAAAAACATATAGCAAAGAATTGACGCCAACCGCGGCAAAGGTCATGGTTCTCGCCATGTCTATATCCCCCGTTGCATTTAACGACCACCAAAATATGCCCAGTGATAATATGGCGGATAAAGTACTGATTATAATAATTAAAGATTTGATTTCTCCATCAAGTATCGATCGCTTACGGGGAACCGGTTCTCGATCCATAATGTCTTTATCCCCCTTTTCAACTGTCAAAGCAATATTTGGAAACCCGTCACTAATTAGATTCACCCATAAAATCTGAGCAGCTAAAATCGGCAGCTCCCAACGAAACACTACCGCGACTGCGATAATTATCATCTCTGTAAAACCGTCGGACATGAGGTACAGTACAACTTTTTTAATATTTTCATATATGATGCGACCCTGCTCCACCGCTTTAACTATAGTTTTGAAATTATTATCAAGCAAAACCATATCAGCTGTTTCCTTGGCTACATCAGTACCTGATCCAAGGGCTACCCCAATATCAGCTGATTTTAACGCAGGGGCATCATTAACGCCGTCACCGGTCATAGCAACGACATCACCGCGCTCCTGCCAAGCATCGATAATGCGTAATTTATCCCGCGGATTCACCCGGGCATAGACCGATATCTCCGTAATGCGTTTTTTTAATTCTTCTTCATTAAGTTTTTCAAAGGCAGCGCCTTCAATGATATTCTTATCCTCATGCGGCAAATCCAATTCCTTGGCTATCGCCTGGGCGGTGAGCCGATGATCTCCGGTCAGCATCACCGGCCGAATGCCCGCCTGCCGGCAGACATTCATTGTTTCTACCGTTTCTTTACGCAAAGGATCCTTGATTCCCACAAATCCTACAAAAATCAAATCATCGAGCACGCCTTCGTCTTCTTTCATATGGCAGTACTCTTTATCAACTTCTTTAAAACCCAGGGCCAAAATCCTCAAACCCTCACTGCTTAATTTTTCAAATTCCTTTTGAAATGACGAGCGCCGATGTGAATCAAGTTTCTTGATACTGCCGTCCAAATCAACTTTGGTAGCCTTTTGCAACAACACTTCCGGTGCGCCTTTGCAGTATATTATATGTTGCTTGGTAGTAGTAGTATGCAAGCTAGCCATGTATTTTTTTTCGGAATCAAAGGGTATAACCTCTTCGCGGGAGTTATCTTTGCGTAAATCATCAATAGATATTCCTGCTTCAGAAGCTGCTAAAACAAGCGCTTTTTCCGTTGGCATGCCAATCACCACCCGATGAGTTAGCGCCGCTTCCGGATTTTCAATATAAGCATCAGAAGCTAAAACCCCTATTTTTAGAGCCAAAAAGTAACTTTGGGCTGACCCCCGCTGCCCATGATCGGGCACTAGGGATTGGCGGGCCGTATCCAGGGTTTGGTCATGGGTGATTATTCTTACTACTCTCATTTCTCCTTCAGTGAGCGTGCCGGTTTTATCAGTGCAGATAACGGTAGTCGAACCGAGCGTTTCAGCGGCTATAAGTTTCCTGACTAAGGCTTTCTGCTTGAGAATCCGCTGCATGCCAATGGCCAAAATTACAGTCATTACTACCACAAGACCTTCTGGAATAGCCGCTACTGCTATGGCCACGGCTGTAGTAAACATATCACGGAAATCATACTTCAACAGTATGCCGGCCAAAAAAATAACAAAAGACAAAACCAATATTATGATACCAAGAGACTTCCCTAAAGCCTCTAGTTTCATCTGTAAACCAGTTTTGTCCTGCGGGGTGCTTTTTATTAGTTCAGCAATTTTTCCGATTTCCGTATCCTTCCCGGTTGCCACCACCACTCCTTCCCCTTTTCCCGCCACGACGGTAGTTCCCAAGAAAACCATATTTTTCTGTTCAGCTAATATGACAGCAGAAGGAAGCGTGTCTGAAATTTTATCTACCGCTACTGATTCGCCAGTCAGACTAGCCTCGCTTATTTGTAAATCCGTGGCCTTCACAAGGCGTATGTCAGCCGGCACTTTTTGTCCGGCCTCCAAGATTACTACATCGCCGGGTACCAGCTCTTTTGTTTCTATTTGTTTCTCATGGCCGCCTCTCTTAACCAAGGCATACTGGGTTACTACTTTTCGTAATTTTTCTAATGCCTTTTGCGCGCGGAACTCCTGCACAAAGCCCACGAGAACATTCAAGCCGACAGCCGCCAAAATAACGTACATATTGACATAGTCTTTCAGAAACAAACTGATCACCGCGGCAATCAGCAAAATGTATATCAGAGCACTTTTAAACTGCTGGAATAAAAGCAGCCACAGTGAAAATGATTTTTCTTGCGGCAGCGAATTCAAACCAAATTCCGATTGCCGTTTTTGTATCTCGTCTTTGGCTAATCCATCCTCGCTTGTTTGCAAAGCTTTATATACTTCTGCCGGACTAATAGTGCAATATTGTTTACTCATAATCCTATATATCTTACCATATTTTATTACAACACAAAAACGGCTCCCAAAGATAGGTGCCGTTTTTGCAAAATGTTATATTAGCTAAGTTGTGTGTTCAGAATCATGTTCTACTAGAATCTTGCATACTTCCATTGCAGAAACATTATGTGGTCCAATCAGTCGCTTGATTTACCACAAAGATGACAATGGCCCATGCTAATAGGACAACGATAAGGCCGATAACAGCAGCTGAAATAATTCTCTTGGCTTTGGCGACTTTTTCTTCATTACCACTTGAAGTCAGCCAGACAAAACCACCATACAGGATGAAGATCACCGCGATCAAGGCTAGAAAGCCTAAAACCCATTGTACAACTTTAATAATTGTTGACTCGAGATCAGCTGTGCCCAAATTAAAGGTAGAACCTAAATTTGGATCAACCGTAACCTGCGCAGCAGCCACTGCTGGCACGACTAAGATAGCAAGAGCTAATAAACCAGTCGTAATCTTTTTCATTATTGTTTCACCCCCTTTCGTTTTAAAATTTCTTTCTTGTGTATAAGTAAAAAAAGGCTATAAAAATGATCAATAGTATTAATACAAAGGTCTTGCCAGCTCCTAATTCCATGCAATAGTATTGTGTTTACAATATTAATTAAATATACTTGAACGTCTTTAATGTAGCATAAACCCCAAAATAAATCAAGCCCCCTTGTCAAATACCAGCAATTCTGTTACCATACTGCTATATAAATCGATGAAATAACTAAGACCTCCTTAAAAACCGACCTGAAATGGGACAATGTTCAAACCGAACCCGCTTAGGGCGGGATGCGGAACTCGCAATATAATTTTGACGCGGGTCGTTAGCTCAGTTGGTAGAGCACCTGCCTTTTAAGCAGGGTGTCACAGGTTCGAGACCTGTACGACCCACCATAGAAACACTCCAAAAACAGAAATTAACCGAATATGCAATAAATCTGATTATTCCCCCGCTGGCCCCGCTGCCTGGCGGGGTACGACCCACCAACCAATAAATACAAGATAAAAAGCCTTCCTCTGAAAAGAGAAGGTTTTATGATATATACCTATTTAATCCAAAGCAAAGTTACTCAATCGTACTATACCGGCATATCCCAAAATCCAATTAAAAGATTACGTGAGCATAATTCAGGTAAATTTTGGTATACAGCCAGGTTTAAACCTTATGTTTTAGTTTACACAAAAGCACACGATAACTACCTTGAGGCCAGAAAACACGAAAAGTGGCTCAAAAAGAAAAATAGGCATTATAAAAAGAAATTAGCTCAGCTTGCCCCGCCTCTTTAAGGAGGCGGGGTGAAGTAGAGCACCTGCCTCTGATACATTCAAATATTCTCTGTAATGTAAATAAAATAATATAAAAAGGAAAGATGCCTGCTTGCCCCGCAATCTGGCGGGGTACGACCCACCATAGAAACACTCCAAAAACAGAAATTAACCGAATATGCAATAAATCTGATTATTCCCCAGCTGGCCCCGCTGCCTGGCGGGGTACGACCCATCAGAGAAATTATCTGAAAATAGAAAAAACTGAACGCATAAAAAAACCCGATTTAAATAAAAATCGGGTTAGCCGGTCTGGCATGCTTATGCCAAAGCGCGCTGTTGGTTTCTTAGCTCTTCTGGTGTCGGGGCAATCAGCATGCACTCTCCCCAGGGGTGCGGTCCTTGCCATCTTCCATCAGACTGTTTTTCGCCGATTTCGGCGTTATCAACATTTCTATAAAGTTTATCGCCCCTGACATAAGAAAAGTCATCTACTTTCCTTTTACGTGTCTTACCTTTCTTTCTCACCATTTTATACCTCCATGAAAAAAAGAACTTTTTATTACTGTCAATAATTATACTCTCCGTTATACTCTTGTCAAGCGGCTGGTGGAAAAAATGTGTATACATAGTGTATCCAACCCCGACTTGCTTTATCCGCACATTTAAAGGTACAATATACTCACCCGAATTAAAAAATATGACTGACAAACCCCTAGAAAAACTTCCCCCACAAAATATCGAAGCCGAGCAATCAACCCTGGGCTCACTTTTAATTGACAAGGATGCTATTACCAAAATTGCCGATATTGTCAATCCAGATGACTTTTATAAGGACAAGCACGGTATCGTTTTTGAAGCCATGCTCGAACTTTATGAAAATCGAGAACCCATAGATGTGGTTTCACTTTCAAATAAACTGCAAGAGAAAGAACAGCTCGACTCTATTGGCGGCCGCAGTTATTTAGTCAGCCTGGCAAACACGGTCCCCAGTTCATCGCATATCGTAAACTACGCGCAAATTGTCCAAAAAAAAGCCACCTTGAGAAGGCTGCTTGGTGTCGCCTCCGAAATCACCCAGCTGGGATATACGGAAACGGAAAATATCGAAGAGCTCCTGGACAAAGCCGAACAGGGTATTTTTGGCGTTTCACAGAAATTTCTCAAACAAAATTTCATACCCATAAAATCTATTTTAACCGACGCTTTTGACCGTATTGACGAACTGCATCGCGAATCTGGCAAGATGAGAGGCTTACCAACAGGTTATCCTGATCTGGATAATATATTAGCCGGACTACAGAAATTGCACCTGCCACCATGCCAGGCTATTTTTTTTGTATTTTTAGTAGAGACAGGGTTTCACTATATTGGCCAGGCT
>CAZJUO010000046.1:738-9892 GCA_964549245.1 uncultured Gammaproteobacteria bacterium | reverse complement strand
GTTTAAACATGCAAACGCCGATGCAGGTGTTGCGAAGCTATTGACTAGAAAACAGAGTTGCTATTTGTCCTGATACTGTTTTTTTATTATAATAAAAATGAATAAACGCACATTACCAGACAACCATAGAAGGAGGTGGAGGGCCTATGGAAGAAGATGATGTCCCCGACAGGAATAAAAGGGTAAATGCTCACCATACCCTGCCTCGATCCCGTGTATGGACTTTACGGCTTAAGGGGTACATTACAGAAAGCAGTAAACGGCCGCTTGAAAAAGATATGCATAATGCGTATCACGCTCTATTTAATAACCGTTTTCCCTGGGAAGTAGAAAATATTTTGAAGTCATGGTCTGCAAAAATGAGAAGTAATTCAGAAGAGCCGTTTTATAGCCGCTTTAGTGAATATCAGTATAATGCTTTCCAGTTGCTATTCGGCTTTACACCTGGTCAATTGGGTTGGAAAAAAAACCTGAATAAAGCTCTTGATATTATCAAAAAACACTTCTACGCTTCCCCAGAAAGCTTTCATGAACTTATTAGCTTTGTAAAAGAAAATGGCAGCCAGTGGATCAAATAATCCACTGGTTTTTTATTGCTTTAAAACCAGCCGCTTTTAATCGGCTTTTTGCGCAAGCTGGCCGTGCCGTCTTTATCCACCACGAATTCGTAGGTGCGCCCGGAAAATTTAAATTCAGTGCGCTGCTTACTGTGTGTCTCCTTGGCCTTTTTCATCAGCGGGTATAATTTTTGCATGCGCTCTTTGTAGGAAAAATATTTGAGCGCACCGTCTTCATCGACGATATCGTCAGCAAAATCGATAACCATAATTTTATAAAGTTAATTTATTATTCGAAAGTTCATTTTCGAAGTTAGCGCTTTTTTTAGCAGTGAGCGGTATCGAAGTTGTTCTTTGATAGAATTAAAGACTTCTATAGCCATGACATTGCCAAATAAATTATGCGGCAATTTGTAAAGATAGTCAAAATCACGTATGCTCGTTACAGTATGCAAGTCTTTATTACGGTGGTATGAGTAGCCGCTGATATGATTACAGGCAGTAGTGACACTGCCCAGTTTTTCGATGATGTAGCGGTATTCTTTGGTTTGCTTGGTCTGTTCTTTCATAAAGTGTGCCAGGTCAATGCAAAATCCGCCGATTTGTTCCACGCGGACGTAACGGGCTAATTGATTGTCAGTATTGAGTTCAAGGTATAGGTTTTGGTAATGCCCCTTCCATTGTTTAATAGCCTTACTGAAGTGGTCTTCGTGAATAGTAAAGTATTGACAGCCAAATTTATTTTTTAAAAAACGGATTTCATCTTTGGTTGTGTCTTGGCGCAGGTGAGCTAAGGGTATTTTTTTTAAAGGGGAATTTAGTAACGCGGATTGCAAACCGTTTCGTTCACGCGGTGAAAAGATTTCCATAAAAAGAGCCGCTTCGGTAATAGTATGTGATTTAATTTCCGCCAGTTTATTTTGCCAATCCTTTTTCTGACGGCCGGTAATGCTGACCAGAAGTTTTTTGGGTTTCATAGTCATATTGTATCAAAAAAAATCCTTTTATGCACTTTTATCACCTTTCCTTGTCGTCGTTTGTAAAGCGTGATATGGTATAGCAATATATTGGTCTTTATACAAGGAACATCGAGGAAGGAGGGTTTGTGATAAACAATTATTTGCCTATCGAAACGGTGCCTACCCATTTAATACAGTTGGTGCCCAAAGGAAAGCATTGCCAGCTTATCGTTGCGAAACAGCAGGCCGTTAAAATTCCCACCAAGGGCCGACACGTTGATATTACTACCTTATTTCAAAGAAACGGCACGCTGATATATTCGGCTTCCTTAATCGCTACTGACAAGCTATCCGAAGAAAAAATTCTGGGTTTTGGCGACAAGATAAAACACTGTTCTAAGGTGGAGGGGCCTTTTCTTTCGCCCCAGCGCCTCCGTTGCGCGGTGGTGCTGTGGCAGGAGTATGGATTTTGCGAGGTGATGATAGACGGGCCTAGCGCATTCAAAAGTATATTTTCCGGGTATTGTGATGCAATTCGTACAGTCACGGTCAGCGATCGGTGCATAGCTTTTGTGGTCCATTCTGGTGGTATGGACACAATTATAATTGGGGATGAAAAGGGTAAACAGAAATTAGCTAGTGTTTGTGGTACGCCGATAGCTATGGATTTTCAAGATGAGGATCATCTGGAGATTACTTCGGTCAGCGGTTCTACGAGGCAACATCATTGTTACCAAAAAATAAATGCAAACTGGCGCTTACTGCCCAAGAAAAGGAGGTAGCCAATAACAAACCTGGCAGTTGATACGAACGACTGCCGGTTTTTTATTTAAGTAAAATATGTGTTACAATAAAGGCGCATAAATAATAAAAGGGGGCGTATGAAGAAAAAAACAATTATTATTTTATCCATTGCGGGGCTTTTCATAGTGGGGGCTGTTTTGATTTATTTATGGTCCAGCGGGGGGATCACCAAAAAGGGACAATGGGAGCGATGTTATGAGGTGTGCTATGATCTGATGATTACCAATACCTACAAACAAGCGTGCGATGAGCAGTGCACCGAAGAGACCGGCTATTCGCCTACTGCCGCTGAAGTAAACGAAGCTCGCAAGCGCCTTGAGGGTGAGGATGAAGAGGAAGTAGCCACAGAGACCAACAAAAATACGGCCTCCAAGACCAGCGCCAATGCTGATGTTGGCCAGCCGACTATGACGAATACTAAGACCAACGTTAATACCGAAACGGTTGATCCGGAAGATCGCCAGTACTATTGCGAGTGGTCCTGGCCGCAAAAAATAATTGACAAAGACACCAAAGAAGTTATCAAAGCCTGTACCTTTGATACCCCGTGGTGCAATAAAGCCGATGGCACGTATGAAAAGATAGGCTGTTGCGCTGATCAAGAACATACGGATTGTATTTTATTAGAAGATTTATTATAAATATTTCGTATGAAAACAATAAAATCCCAAGGCGCTTCGAGTACCGCTATCATTGTATCGATAGTTATTATCATAA
This sequence comes from uncultured Gammaproteobacteria bacterium, assembly GCA_964549245.1. Lineage (GTDB taxonomy): Bacteria > Patescibacteriota > Patescibacteriia > UBA10025 > JAHIVO01 > CAZJUO01. Next base: position 6,855 of record CAZJUO010000046.1, on the reverse strand, counting down.
TCATCGGCGTAGTAATCTGGTATGTGACCAGCCAACCGGTAACTGATGAGGTGGCTAGCCAACCAGCCGCATCGTCAACCAACGCCAAGAGCAATAGCAATACCGCTGCGGTATCACCAACAGCAGGCTGGCAGACGTATCACAACAATACGTATGGGTATCAGTTGCAGTTTCCCAACGATTGGTATTATATCAAAGACGCCATGAGCGGTCCGCCGCCGCCGGCCACTGCCTTTTTTTCCAGCCAAAGCGAGGTTTCATCAGCCAACTATGCGAGCCTTAATATTTTAGTTGGGGATTTGGCCGGAGAAACCCTGCATACGTGGGCAGAAATTGACTCCTTGGTTGAAGACGGGTATACCAAAACGGCCACCACGGTCGATGGCTACGAGGCGGTACAGCTAGAGCGAAGCAGCTTAGCTACTGATACGGGCGGTACAATATATGTAGCCAAAGACAATCTCATGTACCGTATTGTGTGGGGTGCTACTGACGAGGATATTTTAAGGGCCAACGAAGATACGTTGGAGACCATGGTTGATAGCATTACTTTTGTGGAGCCCTTGGTTGAGGATTTTAATTGGGACGGCGTATTGCATCGACCAGCAGAAGAAGATGATACAAGCGAATGGAATTTACTGTATGAAGAAATCGGCAGTCCCGGCATGAGCGCTGAATTAATCTTTGATTATCAATATATACCCAGCGTTTGCATTGTCGGCGGCGAGGAACAGGATTGTTCTGAAGCAATTGCTGACGGTTCACTGCAGCTGGGCGATGCCGTATCAGTAAGCGGCTATGAGTATGTTGAGGGAAAGGTAGCAGTCTTTCAGCTGGTTAAGCAGTAGTCTATGCAATGTTGGTATGGTAATAGTCGCGCGGCCGTGTTTGCGGCGACTTGACTTTGTCTTACAATATGTTAAGCTAGGTTATAAATAACTTTTGCTCTTACGGAGGTCGTATCATGTCAGCAATGCAAGGTATTGGAGCAGTTCTTTTAATCATAATACTATGGGTTATTTCATTTTTTTTATATCGTACGTATCGCAGGCGAAATAGCCGCAGTCTAATGGTGACTGAAACAAACATATTGAAAGGTGTCTTGAAGCGAGTTGGCATACTTTTTTTCTTTTATGGCGGTGTCGCCTTGGCCGGTGCGGGCCTGACAATATGTATTGCCTTTATTTATGCCTTATGTAAAGGTTAGAAAATCATTCCGTCGGTAGTATACAGTTACCGGCGGTTTTTTATTTTACAGTAGTAAATGCACGTTTTGACTGTTATAGATACCGACCGTATTATAATAGTAGCTAATTATTAATTTTTGTATATGAAAAACTTTAAAGCACTTGACTGGGTAATGTTGGTTTTGCTGGCAGTGGGCGGCCTCAATTGGGGCTTGGTCGGCGTATTCGACTTTGACCTGGTAGCGGCCATATTTGGCGAAGGCAGTGCCCTGGCACGAATCGTTTATACTATAGTAGGTATTGCCGCGGTCTATAGCTTGGCTATTCTCCCGCGTAAAAGTTCTTCAGTGGCCCAAGTGGCACCTTCACGCCAAACGTCGTAACCCCCCCTAACCCCCTCCTTAATCGGAGGTGGGTTTTTAAGTAAAAAACATCTCCCTTGTTGGGAGATGTTTTTTGAGGAGGTGATATACGCAATTATGGCAGTTTGTCCGCCAGCTTGGTAATATCAGCCACATGCCGGTCGATCATGGCTTGGTCATGATTCATCTTTTTGGCGAACTTTTTCAGCTGCTCGAGAACCCGTATGATTGATGCTTTATCGGGGTTGTCGTAATCCCCGCCGGTTTCGGCAAAGGCTTTGCGTACAAAACCGGCCGTCAACTCTTTTATTTTCTGCTGACGGGCTGTCTCGTCGTCCGGCAGTTCTTCGCCGGCCATCTGGGCGATCATATCGCCATTGGCGCTGACAAAGCAGTTGACCATAGCCTCACGCACGTCTTTAGGGCTATAGCCCTCGGCGGTTTCCACGCCCCAAACGCAACTGCCGGCATTGAGCTTATCGTCGTTATGGTTATGATTATGCATAAAATTATTCATTACTGATTAAGGGTGGTTAGTATAACACAGTTTCGTATGACAAAAAAGCGATACATATGAAGGCGCTGCCCTGATGTGCAATAATATATTTAGGAAATTATTCGGTGGTTACATAGTCGATTGCCATATACGAAATGGAGGGCGTTTGACTAGAATCGCTTGTCGTCAATATGGCCCGCCAGCGCAGGTCTGCGCCGCTGCCACTCAAATGTACCTGCTGGTAAGCCTCGGCTGTCTGCCAAGTCTGACCGCCGTCCTGACTGACTTCGTAGGAGACAGCTGTTCCCGCCGGTGTCTCTTGTGTCGGGTGCAGGGTTACCGCAGTTACTGGATTGGAACCGTCATTTACTTTGTCCGAGGTATATACGCGTCTCGGTTCGTAGTGGAACGTCAGTATTTCCAGCTCACTTTCTCCGCCGATGAAGACCTGGTTGCCGTAGGTCGTCCCAGAGTAGACGCCCATGGCGAAGTAGCCGGAGAGGTCACGAACCGATCCGTTTTGTACGACATTGGCCACAGGGTCGATATATCCAGCCACCGCGTAGAATGACGGTCGGCCGCTGATAGTGCTGATACTAGTACTTGAGAAGCCGGACAGCATATCGCTGACATCCGTCACATCGCTGCCATCGTAACTGTAGAGCAGCGGCGCGCTTTCAGAAGCACCAATGTCCAGGAAATGCATCAGCCAGCGGGAACCATCCCAGAAGAGATGTTCAAACCGGTACGTATCGGGATGTGGTAGGGCGGCTGATACATCCTCCGGCTGGCCCGTACCGGCGTAGCGAAGCAGTTTTGTCGTCCGTTTGTTGCCCCGGTCGTCACGGTCACTGGCCGCAATCAGCCAAGCATTTTTCCCCCAGGAAATTGAGTGTACTGCCGGATAGGTCAGGGAGGCCAATATAGGCTGGCGGTAGCTGACCTCCCCATCGTCGCTCATGTGTAGTATTTCTGACTGGTTGGCAATACAACAGACTGCGTCCAGGGAGATCAGCCAGTAGTTGCCGTTCCAAGCCATGGTATTGACTTGTTGGAAGTTCTGCAGGTCAATGGTAATTTTATTAAATGTGGAGCCATTATATCTATAGAGCCCATCCTTACTCACCACCAGCCAATACTCGCCATTCCAGGCAAACTGCACTTGCGTTGTGCCGCCCGGATCAAATGATGGCAGGCTGTCTGTCAAGTCGGTAAAGGAACCATTCTGGAATTTCAGCACCTTATATTGCCAGCCAGCGCTGCGGATGGTCATTAGGCAGTAGTCTGAATTGCATTGTACATCCGAAACGCGGCCCTTGCCATATTGCGTATCCAGCAGCGGCGAATCGTATAGCGTAACCTCAATGTCGCTCAGGGTAATACCGGTCGGTTGTCTGACCTGCGCTACGGTAGCAATCGAATATTCATTCGGTGTGGTCAGAGCCGTTGGCAAGACGTCATTATAGGCATAAGCAGCAGTTTTAGTGACCGGCACGGCAGCTGGTTCTGCGGCAGACGATGACGTGTCTTCTGTAGCGGCCAGCATAGATTCCAGGGTGACATCTTCGCTCTCTTCGCTTATCGTTTTTTCATAGCTGAAGTCAGACAGATTTAAACTGTACTCCTCGTATCTTCCTATGGCCCCATCACCACTCCAGCAATAGAGAGTTAGCATGCCTTCATTCAATGATTTAAAATGCGGCGTCAGTAGATCACCCAGTGTCGGACAGTAGAAATCCGCCGTTTCATTGATATAATTATTATCAGCATCAAATACGGCGATGCTTTGTCCGGGAGTGGCCTCACCGTCCAGGGCCTGGTAGGCGAAAGAAACTATTTTCATGCCATTAGAAAATTCACAGTATGATCCAGCGTCGGTGACGGACAGTTCGGGATGGAAACCGGCATAGAGGCTTTTTAGAAAATCGTATTTTTCCATATCGCTGGTTGCCAAGTCGTCCACGCAGTTTTTGAGGGTCAACGAAGCGGTATCCTCGATCGTGACCAGTGTCAGGGCAACTGCCGCGGTGTTGCTATTTGTCCGGCCGTTGGTTATAGCAGCGTTAGTATTCGTTTGCGTGGGGGCGTTTACTGACACGGCAGCCTGGTTTGTATCGCGATTTGCCTCGTAATACCAGGCGGCCCCGACCATCAGTAATGCGATTACCACAATGCAAACCATAACCGTACCGGAGCGCAGGCCTATGGAGAATTTCATAATATTTATTTATTGGGTGTTAATACTATATAGAAAGTTGCTGTATGTATTATAGCACATTACTCTGCAAACAATAAAAAGAGCCAACAGTCTCTCACAACGGGTTTTACATGCATAGCGAAATGTACTATTAATGCAAGCAATTATTCTACCGATTTTACCTTATATATCCAGGCAGAATATGATATACTTAATAAAGTGTTTAATTATTTACGATAAAAAAATGAACACAAAGCGTCTCGTCGTAGGAGCAGCCTTGCTTTTGGGGATGGTTATCGTCAGTGGCTGCACCAATACGAACACAAACAGCACTGCCAATACAGCGTCGGACGCTGTACCTCATGCGAACCAAGCCGTTGGTAATGTCAATGGTGCTACAAATACAACCACCAGTGAACCGGTGTATTTGTATTTCTATAATCCAGTCGCCGATGCTGAAAATGATACACTCGAGGAATGCCATTCAAAATTTGTCGAATCAGTTGAGACAGATCTCACGTACCCGGAGGCATCATTAGAAACAATTTTTTCTACCCAGTTTGAACACGAACTGACCCCGGCAGAGGTAGATGATGGTTTTGTTCGCGATCCGTTTGATACATATGATTTTTCATTCGACTCGGTCACCCTGGAAGATGGCGTCATTACTGTCAGTTTTACAGATGATGCCTTGATTGATTCCCTGACAGACTGTGAGGGTTCGATATTAGTATCTGTGTTGCAGGGAATTGGCAATGGCATAACAGGCGTGACTAATGTCCGGACCGCCGACGGCAGGATTAATGTGCAGACGAATTAAAAGTCACAATAAAAAACACCCCTCGGTACTATGATTCCAAGAGGTGTTTTTTGGAATGGTGTGTTATTTTTTCAGCTCAACGACGTCAAGGGTGCGGTTGTAGACAGAAGCCGTTTCTCCGTCATTGACATTCCAGCCAACCTGAAATGTATGTTCACCGGCCTCCACATCAACCAAAGCGTTAAAGGCCAAGGTAAAGGTGGTGCCAGCCCCAGCGGTGGTGCCGCGACGGATAGTATGGTCTAGGACTTCCCCATCCACGATTAAAAACGTTCTGGCTGAAGCGGCGTCACTAGCAATGCTAAAAACCCCGCTAAAGTTTACCAGTACCGTACTATCGTTAGTTGTTATAATTACTGACTCGTCCAAAATATCATAATCCGGCGTACTTTCGGTGGTAGTATCGACAGCGGTGCCATACGCCTCATCGCTTTGGGTGACTGCGGATGTTGCTAAATCTTCCGTAGCTACTGAACCGTCGGTAATGTTATCAGAGCCGACAATGCCGGTACCCGACAAAGTGCCTGCTGTAAGCGAGCCGGTTACTTCCATATTGTCATTAACAATAAACGGCATGGTATCACTGGTACCCGCGGTAGCTCCACGGTAAACCCGGCCGTCTATGCGGACGTTGTCACCAAAGGTCACTGGGTTGTCAGCGTCGTTTTCGCCAGTGGTTTCATTAACGATCGTGCCGTTAAAAAAAGTAACACCTCCCTCGCCCTGGGTGCCGACCCGCAGCCAGTCTGCCGTTACACCAGCGGCATAAACCGCACCGGTTGTTAAGGCCAGAGAAGCGATTACTACTAAGGCTACAACTAGTTTTCTGTTCATGTGATCACCCCCTTTACATTAAACTTACGCTGATACAATAGTATTATATCATTTTTTGAGCACCATAAATACCTCCTTAAGAAAGCATCTTTCGGGGGTTATCGCAGCGTCCGTTTCTCTCCTTAGCTATTATTCAAAGGCGGGGCAAGCAAATCTTAATATCATTGATTTTTTTTATTTTTTTGTATCATAATATACTTCTACCTTTGAACTTACCTAAT
>CAZJUO010000046.1:0-728 GCA_964549245.1 uncultured Gammaproteobacteria bacterium | reverse complement strand
TGGTATATTTAACTGAAGAGGATATACTAATAATTAATAATTATTATTATGAGCGGAGAAAAACCCTTTAATCCAGAAGCAATCGGTTCAGTAGAGGACGAGAAGCAACCGATAAAATTAACGAGGGAAGAATATGATTTAATTGCTAATACGGGGCTGCCCACTGCCGAGGAGATGCAACAACCAGATTTCAATGAAAACTATGATGGCAATTTGACTGACGAAGTGAAACATTTATTAGAGTCTAAAGGGATAACATTAAATAGCGGCCCAGTAAAAGTTGAAGTTGATGGGGAGATATTTGAAATGCAGACTGAGGCAAGAGATCTAGGGACAACGGTAGAGTCAAAATAATACATTTAGTGTATCACAACCAAAATTCAAAAAATCACTCTCCAAAGGAGTGATTTTTTGGCGGCCCTTAATCAATAAAGATTCAGGGTTAAAGGGTGGCTAGAGGAATTTTCGCGTCCCCATTCGCTTCGCTGCGCTCACTCAGGGTCCTTGTCCTGGGCAGCCTGCCCGACATGTCAGTCATGGCAGGTGGGCGCTGAATGCTCCCCGGGTCGCATTCATCGACGCTCGTCTTTGCCTCGCTTCCGCCTGTTCAATTCCCTCTATCTATTCCATATCAAAAAAATTTCCACCTCCTTTATGGAGCTGAAAATTTTTCTGGGGTGGCTATCGGGATTTGGTCCCGGGGCGCCACGGCGGTTCCCGCATCGTGC
>CAZJUO010000045.1:0-9896 GCA_964549245.1 uncultured Gammaproteobacteria bacterium | reverse complement strand
TCGGATTGGTCAATATTAACGTATACGGCAACTGTTCTATTCTTAAAATAAAAGCCGACTAAATACCGATATAGGTATTCGGAAGGGAAAATAAAAACCAGGGGACTAGCGCTTTCTAAATTGATCATTTTCAGAGTGGTTAAGTCCATCTGTATTTTTCCATGAAACACGTTTTTTTCGTGAAAAGTAAAAACTAATACATTATCCATGTAAATATCCTTGGCAAAGAGCTTTTGTATTATGTTGTCATAGTAATATGATATCGTCAAGAGTATCTTGGGCAACAGCAAAAAAGGCCATTTTCTTTATTTTGGCCATTTAAAAAATTGTAGGATTATTTATTCTCCAGATAAAATTTATAAAATGTTTCTGTCCTGGTTTTATCTCCGTTTTGTATTTCACAGGCACAATATTTCTGGCTGTCATCCAGTAGTTCGATAATAGTACGTTTGCCGGTTATCAGCAGCAGCCATGATTGGCCGGCACTTAGCGATTCTTTATTTTCAGGGAGAAGGCACCTTTTTTGTTTGGCGAATTCACAATAGTTAAAGCACATAGATGCATCCCAGCAAGTACGTTCATGAGGGGGCTTGTTTAGGGATTTAACGGCAATAAGTATTATTTCAAAAATGATAAAAGCAATAACTATAAACCATACAATCCGAATGCATTTTTCAATAAAAACTTTGAACCGGTATTTTTTACTCAATTCTTCCGGTCGGTGCACCGTGGGGTCAATAACATGTTTGTTCATAGTAGCAGCTATAGTGTACTTTATTTTACCAATTTAGGCAAAGCGTTCCATGCGGTTTATTTATGATATACTGGTATTATGACGGAAGCATTACGAATAATGAAACCACTGTCCTGGGAAGACGTTTTTGGTATTTGGCGTGAAAATGAATACAGCGTACCGGCCTGGCAAAAATTGGCAAAAGAACGGGGTTTTGACAGTTGGGAAGAATGGCGGATGACCTATGTGCGACAGCTAGGATTGGGCAGTCTAGTTTGGCAGCTTTTTGAAGTTACCAGTCCAGTAATTCAAGTGCCACATTTTCATTGCGGACCGTTTCAGAATTGGAGAAAGTATTATCAAGGTAAAAATACCATACCGTTTAAGCGTATGGTTGATTTGCCGGTAGTCAAGGAAAATAATAAAGTTATTACATTTTTGGAAAACTTTCCATTTGAAACTACCATAATCGGCGTGCGGGTAGGGGAGTCGGTAGTTATCGTCGAGGGTACGCACCGCTGTATGGCTTTAGCTTTAGCTAACGCTCAAAATAAAAAGATTGATACCCATGTATTCATCGCCTTAGCGGATTATCCGGTAGATAAACCATTGCCGCAGTTGCAGCGCATTACCAAATAAAAAATATTCTATAAAGAGACAATTACCCTATTAAGATGAATGGCATGTTTATTTTAGGATATGTGTTGTAATATTGATCAGTTGGTTATGCAGTAGGTCATTACTGGCTACACAGCCGTTTATCTCTTGATTGTAGAACTGGTCATGGCCATAGACATCAGTTACTTTGCCGCCCGCTTCTTCTAAAAGTATTTTTAAGGAGGCCACGTCCCACGGGTTGGGTCCGGGCCATAAGGCGGCAGCAAACTCCCCGCTGGCTAATAATGCCCCCATATAAATCAGGGAACTGACATTGGTTACTTTACAGCCTCGGCTTATTAATTCCGGGAAAACCAATGGTAATTTTGGCTTGGTAACGCGCCAGGCAATAAATCCAACATGCGCCTGTTTTAATTCTTTGTTGGCAGAGACATGGATTGGCCGGTCGTTTAAAAAGGCGCCTTTGTTTTTTTTCCGCGTAAAAAAGCCGGTCCATAAAAGGATCGTAAATAACCGCCAATATCGGTTCACCTTCATGTACTAGGGCAATAGAAAAAACGCAGGTAGGAATGCCATGTGAAAAGGGTATGGTACCGTCAATCGGATCGCAAATCCAGACATATTCAGCGTTTTGGTGGTGGCTGCCGCCCTCTTCGGTGATGAGCCCATAGTCGGGGAAATTCTTGTTTACCGCGTCGACCACCAATTGGTTAACTTTATTATCGGCGGCAGTAAGCGGCGTTTCATTTTCTTTCCACTCTTTTTTCATGCCCAGGGTAAAATCGGTTTTAATAATTTCACCAGCTTGGTAGGCAAGATCAGTGGCAAATTGTTTGGTATTCATAGTTTGATTAAATAGTTTTTTCTAGACATTGATAAATAGATCCAAAGTTAATATTATAAAGTGTCGTCGAGTGGTATTTATTTGCTAGACTGCTCCGAGCAAGGGATAGGGTATCATTATGGATACCGTTTTTTAAGGCTAAATAAGCCTCAATATAAGCAGTCAGTTCATCAATCGCTTTTATTAAGTCACCGTGCCTGGTTATGGTTGCGCCATTTTTAGCAACACTGAATTCATTTTTAGTAAAAAACCTAATATCGTCTTGAATCATCTTAGGCAAGAGGGGATAGACCACTCTCTCCATTTCCTCATTTTCGTATTTTTTAACAAGGTCAGACATTTTATCAATGCGCTTTATCGGGCTTAAAATATCCCTGGTCAAAGCTTCGGGCAAATCATGGAATAAGGCGGTAAAAAAGTTGTTGTAAACTACTTGTTTGTCATTAGAAAAACTGGTGGTACATAGATGCGTGATGATAGCCACCATAAGCATATGACCTAATACTGATGTCTCCGGAACACGGTAGGTTTGGCTCCAGCGGATTTGAAAGCGCAATTGGCCGCATAGCTTGATAAATTCTCGAAGGTTTTTGTTTTTTTCAACAGCGGTTACACCCTTGATAGCCATGGCCTCGCGTATTCTGGAATCAAGCTGCCGCTCTATAGTGTTAATCCCAAAGCCATTGGGATTCGCTTCTTTGATAATGGTAAATTCTTCACGGGAGGCCATGAAGTTGGCCGCGTCCATGATTCGGTTATAGATCGTTGGTTTGGAAAGTTTTTTTAAAAAGTAATCTTCGTAAGTTTTAAGATAAGCAGTATCGGTAATAAAGAGCTCTAACTTTTTTCTGGAATAAGCAATGACATTTTTGTAGATTTTATGGTCTTGGGTAATGCGGTGAAACAGTTGGGGTTTGAGATCGGTTAACGATAAACGGTGGAAGAATTCAAACAGCCCTGCCTCAATCAGTTTCGGCCAATCGAAGGTTTTATCGCGGTTACTTTTACCGATCAGATAGGCAATGATGAACTTATGCGCTTGTTTGTCGAGTTCCCGAAAATCCGCGGTGCGCACCTGGTCGTTCCAGCGCTTGATCAAAGCCGCGTCATACAGATGGAGCAGCAGTTGGCTGTTTAATGGTTGCTTGGGCATTTAGGATAAATGTAATCGTTAGTATTCAGGTTTTTTACCTACGTATCTAACAAGGTTATTAGTATGTTTCGCCCGATCCTTTGGGGTACTGCCGTATTCGTCTACTTCCATAGTAGCAAACTTTTCGGTAAAAGAAAGAATGGATTTAGTTGAAAAAAATCGTTTCTGTACTCCTTCAATGAGATAAAAGTCCTGCTCTAGTTTTTTCCCGGTACCATATTCAGGATCGTGTATTGAATTAGTAAAAATGGCCGTTATGCCTCCTGGTACAAGTACGCGGTAGATTTCATTAAAAATTTCTTGCGTGGTTTTTTTATTGAAGTAATGTATTGCCAAATGGCTGTAAACAACATCAAACGATATGTCAGGAAAGGGGAGCGGCTGGCTGATGTCATGCTCTACGAAAGAAATATTGTCCCGCAGTTGGGGAGGTGTTTTTTCACGAGCTAGCTGTAAGCCGCGAGGAGAAATATCTACTAACGTGACTTGATACCCCATTTGCGCAAAGTAACGCGCATCCTGTCCTTGGCCGCCTCCGAGGTCTAGTAGTTTACCTTTTTTGGGAAGATAGGGTAGTATCCAGCGTGAAAATTCCGTAGGCGTATTGATCCAGTCGGTTTTGGTATAGTAATCGTGCAGTTTGTCCCAGTATGTGTTTTTGGTCATAGGGTAAGGATTACGTGATAATTAAGAGTATTATAATGCCATAACCGGCTATAGCTAAGATTGGCAATACTATACCGATTATAATTGATAATTTAGCTTTATGTCTATATCGAGACTTTATGAGCAAGCCTATAATAATTAAAGCGATACCGAGGCTAAATAGGATAATAAACGACCATTGGATAATAAAAATTCCTGCAATAGATGGTGTAGTATAGTCATTAATGTAGGTGTGATCACCGACTGTCACAAAGCCGTACTGTTCAAGCATTGGATTAATTTTATCGATAAATTCGGCTAGTACCGTATCGGCATATTCATCCCAGTAAAAACAGTTATCACCAACAGTACAGGAGCCAAACTTAACGTTTACACCGCCAGCGTCGAAGCATGAGGGAGAATAACCATTAATGTTGACCTGGGCATGAGCCGTTGGTAAAAATGATTCTGATCTCTCGTCAGAGCAACGATAATTTTTTGAAGCAGTAAGTGAATTGGTGGTGGTAATGATAGTTTGCAAAGCACTATGTGGGACTTGGGCTGTATGAAGTTCATGGTAATTGTTGTTGTTTTCCATGACGTAGAAAACAATCCCTCGTTCACGGATTTCCCAGTATTGCGCAACAGACGTCCAGCCTTGGTAATCGGTAATTTCCACTTTGATTTCCCCAAGCGATTCAGCTTGCCGGTTATAGCGCCAGGTGGAACCGGAAATAAATAAGCTAAATAAAACATAACCCAAAAGCGAGAGAAAAGCTAAGCAGATAAGGGAAATAGCAATTTTACGGGAGAGTGATAATTGGTTTGATTGCTGGTTTTGTGCTGATTCGCTTGTATGCATTGTTTAGTTATTTAATGATAACGACTAGAAAATATTATATGCTTCCGCGACTATAGTGGTGTAAGATCATTTATATAGCTAAGTACTTTGTCGAGGGTAACGAAAGCGGGAAAATGTTATTTACCGTCATTTCGTATGCTCTCTCGCACCTTGGCTAAATGTTTGGTAGTAGCATTCCCCAGCCCGTGGGAAAACATCCAAAGATTTACTGTTTCGTTTTCTAGTAATTCGTTGATAAAATCATCTTTATCTTTTTCATTCAATTTATGGTGGTGGATCAGCTCAGACATAGATTTTTTAACTGCCAAACCCGCAACGCGCAATTGTGCTATATCGTCAATAATTGTTAAAACTTTATCCTTTTTTAGTTTGCCATTCCGCGGTAGGGTTTCCCAGAGTGCTCCCAGGCCAGCGCGGGTTTGCGTTTCCACATCTGCTATTTCTTTTTTTTGTTCGTTTGAAAGTGCCATCCGGGGGTGTGAATCTCTGCTGTCTGGCTGAACTTCATTATTATCTGGTTGTATTTCCTTATTTTGGTTTAGCTCTGTGCTTTGTTCTGGTGGTTGTTCGTCCGGATTGTTAATTTCGGGATTATTAATTGATTGTTCGATATTTTCTGGATGAAAATTAATATCCTTATGTATCGGTTCTCTTTCCATATGTTTTGTTAGTAGATTAATGATTAAATAGTTTGATTAACAGTAGGAGTGAAAATAATTAGAGGCATTACAGCTATAATCGACTGTTACGTGTTGCATAACTATTCACTGAACAGTAAAAAAATAAAAGATATCAAAAGTACCACAAAAAATTGGATTGCATAACAGAATATTATGATGATAAGTTTTGGAGTAATTTTTTTGGATTGCTCCTTGGCGTACCGATAATAATTTCTTAAACCCGTGATAAAGAAAAATAGGCTTATTATTACCGATGCTAGGCTGATAGCGAGAAAAACATATGCCGCTCCCTTAAAAAGCTGGCTTACATATATAGACGGGAATATAATGGAAGATACCGTAATCGAGAATAGGCAAAGCAAAATTACACCACCGGGAAGCACATATCCTAAGAGCAGTTTCAGTAATGATTGCTGGCGGTTTTTGAATAGTTGCCGTTCGCTAAGTAAAAGGATAATGCCTAAAATAGGGATTAATAGTATGATCGGCAAAAAATGAAGCATAAGTGAAATTTATTGGTCAATGTGGAATTTGTAATTATTACTTCGACATATTATTCTCTATCGATTCTGAATATTTCATGCGAATACGGTAATTCATTCAACCTGATAATAAAAATGAGATTATGAAAAGGGGTAAAGTGATATAATCTGGCGCCTGGCGAAGGATAACAGACAGGTAGGCATAGGCCATGAGGATTAGTTTATCGGCCTGCATGTATAGTTTATTTAAACCGGCATTTTCTATTATTTTGTTTAATCGAATTTGAATTGGCCTAGCCTTAAATATTCCCCAGAAAAGCAGAAGAAAACCAAGCAGGGCTCCAACTTCTATTGCGATAAGGAGCGGTTTAAACATACTTTCTTTAAAGAAATTTTCTCCTAACAAAGTGATAACAGGCTTGGAAAACAACAGGTACAATAGACTCATACCCATAGTTTGCAAAATCTGGGCACGGTGTAATGTAATTTTGTCTTTTTGTGATAATTCAAATTGCGACATATGTATTAAGCCAATAGATATTAGTAATTCATAATTTGTAAATTAATATTATTAATTCGCAAGGCTACTGTATGGCAACATTCTCCCGCCAGTATCGCCTAAAGCGAAGCCTTGGCGGGCAGGCTCGAACGTTCAAATATGTAAATCGATGACTATCATTTGATAGAAATTATCTGCAGCCCTTTATCACGTACTTCGCCGGCCGGCCAAAATGGTAATTCGTCAGGCTTAAACTTGCCGACGTAGGAGACTGTTTTCGTAGTCGATCGGCCAGTATACTCATTCGTCTGCGGATTCCATTCTTCGAGCACGAGGGTATCACCTTCATTCACCGTGAAGTCATCCAGTCGCAGTTCGTAATTTTTCTTACCAGAGGCTACTGCCTCAAAATACTTTGGCCAGATTTTCTTTTTGATAGTCATATTAATTATTTACAATTTATTTCCGCGGTTACTATCATGGGAACATTCTTAAGAATGTTAGAATGTTATTATTTCAGAAATGCGTTACAGTGTTACATTTAAATTCAGGAAATGAATGGGTTGATTTAATAATTTCTAACGAATGACAAATAATTAAATTTATTAATTAGGGATTGAATATAAATTACCCGCCCGACTCGCTGCGCTCCTCGCAGCAGGCGGGGTAATTCTTAATTAGTAATTATATTAATTTATTTTTTTAAAAATTATTTGATCTCGCGAAATATGCGCTTTTTTTCCATAAATTTCTTTTCGAACGGCGATTATTAAATCTTTGTAACATTCATCTCTAGTATTTTTGACAGTATTATCTTGAGGATCTAGACTTTTTATAAATTCAATAGCTTTGAGTAATACTTCGTCAGAAGAATAAATTAATGCATTAGAGTATAATTCATTCATAAATCGATTTCTTTTTTGATCATCATCAAAACCTTTACCTTGTAGAAAACCAACGCCATTTTCTAAAAGACATTTGTATTGTTTTTCCTTCTTTTCTTGCCTATTTATTTTTTGAGTACTAAAATTCTCATAGAATTTTACCAAGATACCCCCAACTCCCAATCCTCCTAGGATTGCTAATAGAATGTTAATTGTATTATTTGGGTCCATATTAGTTCAATTAATTTTCAAGCGGGTGATACTTTCCACCTTCGCCTACGGCTTCGGTGGACAAGATTAGTTATTTTTCAAGCGGTTAGTATTTTACCTTTTGTCATCGCGAACGAAGTGAAGCGATCTCTAAATTTATTGAGATTGCTTCGCCTTTGTAGGCTCGCAATGACAAACGTCGGTTACTTTTCAAGTGTGTGGCACTTCCCACCTACGCCAAGGCTTCAGTGGGCGAGATTAGTTACTTTTCTAGTGGGTGGTACTTATGATGCGTCTTTTCCGCGTAGCGGTCGGAGGCATTGACATAGCGGGTGGTGGTGTCCAATGATTCGTGGCCGAGGAGGATTTGGATGGCGGCCGGGTTGGCGCCGGATTCTGCAAGATAGGTGGCAAAGCCGTGGCGCAAACTATGAGCAGAAGTGGGCACATTTATTTTCAAAGCCTCTCGATATTCCTTAATCTTCATCTGAATGTAATCTGGCGAAATGCGGGTGTCAGAACCGGTTTTAATATGCCGGCCGCGGTAGGGGATAAAGAGTGCGGGGTAATTGTCATGCCTAGTTTTTAAATAGGCAGCTATGTGTTGCTTGGCTCGGTCTGTCAAATAAACAAATCGTTGTTTCCTGCCCTTGCCCTCGATAAATATGCGGCCGCTGGCGTCTATTTGGTTCTTATTTAAGTTTACCAGTTCTGAAATGCGTAAGCCAGTGGCAAACAGCACTTCCAGCATAGCCCTGTTGCGCAACGCTACCTTATTGTCCTTTTTTTCCGCTTCAGACGGGTATTCGATTAGCCTAACAATATCGTCCAGTTCCGCGACTTGGGGGTGCTTTTTGGTAGTCTTGGTTAGCTTGATCATCTGGGGGTTTATGGGGCAATCATAGTCATTATCTATCAAATACCGTAGAAAGGTGCGTAAACTGGATAGCATGCGGTTTATTGAGTAAGAATTAAGCTTTTTAGGGGCTTTTTGGCCGGTTGGGGTATTTCTATCGCGAGAGACTAGATAGGCCTTATACAGCTCAATATCACGCCTTTTAAGGCCCTTGAAAGGCTTATTAGATTCATTTTGTAGCCAATACTCAAATACAGTCAGATCCCGTTCATAGTTATAAACGGTCTTTTCAGAGTAGTTATTGGTTTGCAGGTTTAATAAAAAGTCATCAAGGTTTGGCAATTGTTTTTTTGTTGGTTTATCGGGCATATATAAACATATTTAATAGGGTATTTTTAGGCTTATTATATTCGGTGTAAGAGATATTATACCGAATAATATCTATATAGTAACATAGCCTTTTTCAAGGGTCAAATATATAAATATAAAAAAAGACAGACCTTTATATGATCTGTCTACCACGGTAACTTTAATTTACAAAGCTATTCAACGTCGGTTGGATCGATACCATGCTTGAGTCCGCTTTTGTGCGGATTGTAATCATCCTGGTTCGATAAATCAAAGGATTCAAGTTTTTTCTCGACCAGATTAATGAGGCCTTGTACGGTTTCAGTATTATCTTTTTGATAGTCACTGTAAATTAGTTTAATACCGAATAGTCTTTCGAGGTTTCGTAGTAGCTCTTGAATTTCAGCTATTCCCGCGCCGAGATCTTTTATCTTGTCGCTAGCCTTAATCTCCTGATCAAGATTAAGTAATTGGGCAATAGTGTTTTTAACAAGAGTTGCAGTAACTTTCCGGGAATGTTCAGACATGTTTACTCCTCCGACGTTTAGCGGTTGAAGTTATTAAAGTTACGTATGAATGCTTTCGAGGTTTGTGATGGTTGCTTTTAGAACCTCCGGGTACAGATGCAAAATGCGGGTTATCGCGCCTTTCCTTATTAAAGGCATCAAAAGCGCTACGCATATGATCAGTTACTTTCAATACTCACCTCCTTGGTTTTTGATATTTATACTTCGGTATATAATAATACACATTATTAAAAGTGTCAATAAAAAAACCATCCCCTAAAATAAAATTTATGAGGATGGAAATAAGTTAGAAATAAGGGTTTAGCATTTAGCATTGGAAAGTGGATCCGCGAAGCTTGGAACGCTTTTTTAACCGATCAGTACCGGTAGCGTGGCAGTTTGAAGACGAGCATGTTCTTATTTTCCCCTTTCTTTGAAGAAAGCTGGAAATAGAATTTAGAAAACCACCTCTTTGAGCGGCTACTAATTCTGCTTCAAATAATTGTCCAGGAAAAACTTTTACCGACATAGACTCCCCTATTCTCTTTAGATTCAATGTACACTTAATATCATATA
>CAZJUO010000044.1:1385-9961 GCA_964549245.1 uncultured Gammaproteobacteria bacterium | reverse complement strand
CCATTTTTCAGCTTATATTCATGCCGCCTTTTATTTAATACTGATGATTTGAAAAACTTTTTGCTTGACAGCCTAAAGGATGGAATTCTTAAGGTGGGATATGATTTAGTAGCATGGGTCGTGCTCGATGATCATTATCACATTCTGATAAAAGTACGAAATGCGAAAAACCTCTCAAAACTAATGCGTAATGTGCATGGCCATATGTCCTATCAGATTAACAAGATCCGTAATACTATAGGTCAAAAAGTATTCCATAATTACTGGGACCACTGTATCAGAGATGAGACTGACTTTTGGAAACACTTATACTACATCCACCATAATCCGATCAAGCATGGCTATGCGCGCGCCATGGAAGATTACGGATTTTCAAGTTATAGATACTGGTTAGAAATAAGGGGGGAAAAGAATGGCTTAATTCATGTTTTAGGACACATCCGATTGTTGATTTTGTGAGAGAATAATGTTGCTTGTGTGAATGTAGAGTAAAATAGTAGCAATACTACAAAACGCGAAAAAATGGTAAAATTAAAGTAGAAATGAAAATAGTGGTTTAACAATAAGCCGTCGCAAACCTTCCCTGACGATTGTTTTGGGATTGAGTTTACGGTGAGAAAGCTACTTGTAGGAAGCGTTAGCGACGGCGCAAAAAAGTGTGGATAAATTATTTAATATTACTTTTACAAACAATAAACATCGCTCATTACCAACATCGTTAAGCCAAAAAAACGGTTTAACGGGAAAGACAGGTGCTTATGAAGCCATACGGTTACTAAAAGGGGTGCCCTCTTTCAGAATGCTACGTGGGTAGTTCTGAAAGATTGATTGCTGTTTTTCAACTAAGACAACTGAAATTCTTTCAAACAAGGAGAAAATCGTGTTTCACACATATTGTAAACTGGCCGCGGCCGTAATAGCCGCCTTACTTTTGCTGGCAGCCTTTATGGGCTGTTCTGATGCTGAAAACCGGATTAGCAGCCCGGAAGAGAAGATAACCGTTAATGAACATGCTGGGGATAACAGTCCGCCGGAATTTGTCGGGATCAGCGCAGATTCAGTGAACGCGCTTGGCCGCGCCGCCATGCTGGCTGAAGGTGGAAAATCTATCCAAACTGATGTTTCCCTAGGGTGGCAACTGTATGTATCTGTTCCATTCTATAGCCAGCGCGACCCGCACTGGCAGTACGATCGTTTAGGGTGGTCGAGTCTGTATATTCGCGATTATGGGTGTCATTTGTCATGTGTGGCCATGCATTATGCCAAGTGGGGGTATGGTCACCTGAATCCGCATAATTTGAACAATTGGGGAAAAAGCCATGATGCATTTTCAGGTCCTAATGTTATTCCTTATAAAATCGTTGATTATGCCAAGAATCGTAATGTTCGTTACATCAGCGCAAACCAGATTTATTCAGAATTAGCAGCAGGTCATCCAGTTATAGTCCGTACAACGTACGGCGGCAGCCATTTTATGATCATATTTGCATTCGATGGTCGCCGTTATTGGGTCAAAGATCCTCTTCGTGACTGGAGGCATCAGGATCAGCCACTGTATGGAAATGCCCACTGGGACAGGCCGTTCCGTGTCTATGGGTATTAAATCGTTTGAGGTGAGTGAAAGCTTCTTGTTTTCACTCACCTAATTCTTACTAATTATTTTTTAAAAAATATGAATTCAAGCAAAAAAATTGTGTTAATTATATCTATCGCAGTCGTCATAGGGATTGGAGTGTTTATTTATTTATGGATTAGTGAAAACATTTTTTCCAATGAGGATGTTATTGGCGCCAGCAATGGCATCAATAAGCAAGTAACGAAACAAGAATATAAAGAATACACAAATACACAGTTTGGTTTTTCTCTGGAAATCCCAGATTCATGGGAAATGGAAGAGCTGCCAGTCTTTATCGACGGAGAAATGGTTTACAACGGCACCAACCTTTTATTTAGCGAGGATCCGGCTGATTATCGGGCAGACAGTTTTGCCATAGTTATCAATACCAATGATACCTCCCATCAAACAGCGGCTGAATATGTCGATTATATACTTGAGGAAAACAGGAGACAATATGAGGCTGACGCAGCTCCCTATATATTGGAATATGAAAGTAGGGAAAATATTAGTTTAGGAAATGCTGATGGCGTTTTACTAAAAGAAATTAAGGGGCCAGGCGGTTATCGAGATACTGTATATGTGGTTACTGAACCGTATATTTACGATATATCTTACAGCGAGGTGGATGATAACGGTATCAACGTGGTAACAGAGGAATTTCGGGGCAATATGTTGGAGGTATTAAATTCTTTTTCAATTATCTAATGGAAGATCAACAAAAATTAAATTTTTCCAAGCCAGTCGCCATTATGATTTTAGTAATAATTATTGGTGTACTTTTGGTTGTGATTATTCATCAGCCAGAGAATAATCAATTGGAAAACATGCAACAAGAACAATCGGAAGTATCTTATAATAATACTGAATTTAATTTTTCACTTGTATTGCCAAATAGCTGGTATTATCAAGAAAGTCCAGAATTTATTGACGGGGCAATGGTTTATAACGGACGACATATTGACTTTAAGTCAGCTGATGAACGGACTACTTTACGTTTAAGTATTGAAGATAATTTTGACCAGTACACTTCTGCTAAGGTATATGTATCCAATCTACTAAAAGAAAACGAACAGCAGTTCGATGCAGGCGATATTCCCTATAAGTTGAAATATCAGAGTGAAGATGAAGTTGCCTATAATCATACGGTAGGTTATATTCTGCGGGGTGTATTCAACCCAAGTGGGATTACGGATTCTATTTATATCGTAACCAATAATACAATTTTTATCTTTAGCTATAGCGAGTTAACGGATGAGTATACGGACAATGTTACGTCAGCCCTACGTGAGAAGATAGAAATAATTCTAAATACGTTTATTATTTATGATCATTCAGAAATAATTACAGCAAATTTTTCAAGTCCCAACCTGGACTACAGTATCTACGTGCCAGACGACTGGCATATCAGCTCTCTTTCCGAAGGATATGAAGAATTTAACGATTCCATGAACGATGAAGATTATATTTCTAATGAAAAGGTCGGAGCACCATTAGCAATGTCTGATCAGGGGGTGTGGATTAGCATCAGCCGTGATGCCAAGGAGGATAAGACGCTAGAAGAGTTTGTTGATCAACAGTCTAGGGAAAAACAAGTAAAAGATCGTTTTGGCTTTTCTCTAAACAAATATCCAGCGATCCGTCAGCAAGAAATTCCCTTAGTAGCGACAGAATCAGGTTATGATGTAATAATATATATTGATACGGGAGATTTTTTTTATAGCTTATCCGTTTTAACGGGTGAACCAAGTGTATATTTCGCCAATGAGGAACAAATTGATTATATAATAAACAGTTTTGAGAAGCAGTGATTTTAAATTATGAAAAAAACAATTTTATTTAGCCTATTGATTCTTGTTGTATTAATTGTTGGGGTGGTAATTGGTTTATATGTTGACAACAATGCAGATGTACTTGAGAAAGCCACTAAAGAGATAATATTGCCTACCTATACCACGCAGTCAGTTGTTATGACTGTTCCCAGTAGTTACAACGTATATTATGACGGCAATCCCGAGGTGATCACCAACAGTTCGCAGCCCCTCACTTTCAGCGGTGTAAGCATGTCAATTTCAAGTGCAGATCGGCCAGTTACACTATCAGATATGAATTGGCAGCAGCTTGATTTTTATCTCACTGATAGCAATATTTATTCAAAGGAATATTTTAACAACCAAGAAACTATCCCCGGACAATCGGTTGAACAAATTGTTATTAATGAATTTTCCGGATATAAAATTACGGATTTAATCCAATCGGATAATCCAAGCAAAGCAGATACCGGAGGGGTGAGATATTATTTGACCACCAGTACTGATGGCCATGAGTGGAACCTCATCATTAATAAGCAGTCGATCGGGGATACTGATTTCGAGAATAAGGCAATGAGTATTATTAATTCAATTTCCCTTTCCAACTAGCACAAAAAAAACCATATAAATAAAAAAAACCGCAGGGACAGCCCACTGACCAAGTAGTGAAAACAAGCGGAAGATAAAATGGTCAAAAAAGGTTTAACAATACTAAAGAGAAAAAGAAATATAGTTAACGCTGAACCTTACAATCAGAAAGGAGGTGGAAAATGGGTCGAAAAAGGCGTAGAAGGAATTCTCAGAATACGTACGCGAATCAAAATCAGCAGTGCCAGCAGTCGTGTGATGATGATTACGAGGATGATGATTATAACGATGATGAAGATTGTGGTTTTGGTTGCAAACTGGGACGAGCGGCCGGCAACACTCTCATGAAAATGGGACAAGTAGCTTTTCTTATGACACTGTTTGATGGTGAATAAGAAGAGGGGAGGTGTTCGTTGAGAGAGCTATAATTCGGGGGAAGTAGAATATGGTATCTATTTCCTCCGAATATAAAAAAAGAGCCTATTTTATAAATAATTAATAAATAGGCTCAAAACTTGCGCGGGGCGTAATTACAAGGCTCACGACCTCTCAACCCACAAAATGTGGGGATAAACTCAACCGCTGGTGATATAAAAGAACTGTCTTAATTATAAGATATCCATAGAATAAATCAATAGAAAGTTATCCACAACAATAAATCACCAAATAATGCTAAAATAAAACCAATAGAAAAATAAAAACACACCCCATGCTTCCCCACAATAACACTGCTAATGCCCAAATTTTCAGTACAATGAGGGCTATTTTGTCATTTTCGGTAAGTTGCAAAAAATGGGAAAATGTGGTATGATATATATATGAAATCTGTTAGATTACTCTTCAAAAACTTTGAAGTAAAGATATTAAACAGAATTGCCAACCACAATTATTGTTTTTATGTTGGTAATTCTCAGAGTGATTTAGATGATGTTTATAGATTAAGATTTAAGGTATACTGCGAGGAATATGGATATGTTGATAGGAGCAAACATCCAAATAAAAAAGAGAGTGATGAATATGATAGATACTCTGTACACTTCTTGATTCGTGATAGGGAGAGGCAGCTTATTGCAACATCAAGACTGATTCTTAGCTCCTCTCTCGGTTTCCCTTTGGAGAAAAATTTTAAATTGTATTTTGATCCAAAAAAAATACCTAGAAACCAAGTGGCGGAAATTTCGAGATTAATTGTTGTGCCTGAGCATAGGAAACAGAGGTTAATGCTTCTGTTGTTAAGAGGTATGTACACTTACACACGGGCTAATCATATTAACTATATTTATAGCGTGATGGATGAATCATTATCTCCCAGGCTTTTTAAAATGGGGTTCCCTTTCCATAAAACTGGTAACACAGCGCCCTATCAGGGAATGACCACCCCATATATACTCGATATTCGGGAAATGATCAAAGTCCTCGAACAAAGAAATTCTCTGCTGTACGATTATTTCAAGGAGGTTGACTCCGAGATTTTCAGCTACAGTCAGGGAGAGGAGGATCAAAGGTTAATTAGTGATTTATTAGCAGATAGTGGTAGAAGCGATTTATCATAAATTAAAGTATTTTTTTAGTGCTCGGAGAATTCAGCAGAAGTATCATGTAAGCACCAAAGTATTCTTATGGCTGTATTTTGGGACATGGATACCTCTATACTTAATAGTCGGGTACACTATTAAAGTAATAATCAATGGGACAAGTTTTAGTGCGGCTCTTTTATGGATAGCTATCAGTCTGGGCCTATATTCAATTCCTTACTTATATTTGCTAGTGAAAGGAAGAAATTTGCCAAAATATTTCTATTTGCTATTTAGCCTTCTTTTGATTATTTTTGCTTTAAGAATCATTTTAAAAACTACGGCATGATTGAAATCTTCACTTATCTTGTCACATTTTTAAATACTGCCCTGGCCGTTTTTGTGTTAGTAAAAAACCGTAAAGGTAAGATCAATATATCATTTGCGGTGCTCTCTTTTTCTCTTGCTTGTTGGACCATTTTTAACTACTTTGTTGACCAGGTATCAGAAAACTCAGTACTAATTTTTAGCCGACTTACTTTCTTAGGTCCAATTTTAATTCCTGGAGCGCTTTATGTGTTTTCAATATATTTTCCATATAAAGTTTTAGCAAAAAGAACGAGAGTCATTTTATGGATAATAGCAGGTATTACCGTGGTTTTAACAATTGCCTTATTTTTTGGAGGAATTGTTTCTGGCGTTGAAAGGTTCGAGCCAAAACCTGTAGGACTTAGTTATGGTTCATTCTATAATCTATTTGCTTTGTTTTTTCTAGTAATTATTTTACTCAGCTTTTTTAATTTGGTAATCAAATATAGGAAATCAGTTGGGACTGATAAATTAAAACTAAGGTATGTATTCATAGGACTGTTAATAACAGCGCTGATTGCAGTTAGCACAAATTTAGTTCTCCCGCTGATTGGCTTATCAAATTTAGTCGCTCTTGGTCCATTGTCAACAATAATATTTTTGAGTTTTATTGCCTATACAATAATTAGACATCAACTTTTAGATATTCGTCTCGTTTTACTACGTACCGTAACCTATTCACTTGTAGTACTTTTAATTTCTGTTACAGTTGTCGGTTTAACCTTACTTTTGCCAGAAATACTAGCAGTGAACCTTACGACTAAAACAATAATTGCAGTAGCAGTCTCCATCTTCATCGTCCTAATCCTCGATCCTCTTAAACGGGCGATTGCGCAGGCGACTGACAAACTGTTTTTCAAAGCCCGCATTGACTATACAAAACTCCTTCGGGAGATAAGCCAAATCATCAACCGTGAGATTGATATGGACGTGCTCTTGTACGCTTTGGCCAGGCGGATGGAAAGCCGGCTGAAAATAAAAAACGTCAGCGTATTCTTGGCCGGCACCGCGGGAGGTGGCTTTTACAAGCGAAAAGGCAGGCTGGATAAGGAGGGGAACAAGATTGAAGGTACGGAAGATGAAAACCAGGAACTCAAAGACCGCATTGCCCATAACAATCCCTTGCTGCAGTTTTTGCACCAGCGGAAAGAGATTATTGTCTTGGAAGCCCTAGAGCGCAAAATCGAAGACACCCAGGACGAGCAAGAGCGCAAAAAACTTGAAGCCTCCAAGGCCGCACTGGA
The DNA here is from genome assembly GCA_964549245.1 of uncultured Gammaproteobacteria bacterium. Classification (GTDB taxonomy): domain Bacteria; phylum Patescibacteriota; class Patescibacteriia; order UBA10025; family JAHIVO01; genus CAZJUO01. Next base: position 2,820 of record CAZJUO010000044.1, on the reverse strand, counting down.
TCGTATTGACGCGGCGGTAGTGGCTCCGGTCATGGTGGGCAACAGCTTAAACGCCATCATGGTGCTGGGCCCGAAACTGTCCGGGGATCCGTTTGGCTCGGAAGATATCAATTTATTAGCGCTGATCGGCCCGCAACTGGCCTCGGCCCTGGAGAAATCCCGCTTATACGAAGAAGCCAAACAGTTTACCGAACGCCTGAAAAAAGAAGTGGCCGTAGCCACCGAAGGTTTGCGCAATACCAACATCCAACTGCAGGAGCAAAACAGGTTTTTATCCGCTTTGCAAAAAGTTACTAATGTCATGACGCGTACCCTGGATTTCCAAAAGGTTACCCAGGCTATTACGGACAGCATTGCCACCGAGCTGGGGTATTTGGGAGGGATTTTGTTGTTTTTGGGCCAAGACAAACACAAACTCTTTCCCGACGCGGTGACCAGGAGCAAACTGACCAACGAGGTATTGAAAATGCTGCCCAAGCCGCTGCATGAGTACTACGGTGATTTCCAAAAAGAAAATACCCAATCAATAAAAGCCATCAAGCTTGGGAAGGTGCAAATAGGCACTGACCTGGCGGAATTTATTTCACCGCCCATACCGCACGAGGTGGCAAAAAAAATACAGCAGCACCTGAAAATCAAAACGGTTATTGCCGTGCCCATATACTCTGAAATGGGCATCGTCGGGGTAATCGATTTCCTGCTGGAGCGCGATCCGGGAAAATTGAAAGAAACCGACCTTTCCATGATGAAAGCCTTGTGCAACCAAACCGGCATTGTCTACCGCAATATTGAACTGTACCGGCAGCTGCAGGATTCAAATAAAGATTTGGCGGAGGCTAATAAGCATTTGCAGCAGCTTGACCAAGCCAAGTCAGAGTTCGTCTCTATCGCTTCGCACCAATTGCGCACGCCGATGACCGGCATTATGGGTTATCTGTCAATGATCCTGCAGCACGACTTTGGCAAGGTACCCAAAGAGCAGGAAAAGATATTGCTGGGGTTGTTGGAAGAATCACAGCGCATGATCCGCTTGATCAACCTGTTTTTGAATGTCAGCAAAATCGAATCAGGAAAATTGGAGCTTAATCTTGAACCGATCAATATTGAAAATATTATCAATAAAGTAATTAATGTCACCAAAAAAGCCGCCGGCGATAAAAAACTTAAGCTGGAATACAAAAAACCGAAACAAGAGCTGCCAAAAATCATGGCAGATAACGATAAGCTGGGTGATGTGGTAATGAACTTGGTGGATAACGCCATCAAGTATACCGATGAAGGCGGAATAACCATAGAAACAAACATCAAAGGTGGCATGATGCAGTTTACGGTGCATGATACCGGCCGCGGTATACCGCCGGAAGAAGCCAGGAAATTGTTTACTAAGTTTGTGCGCGGTTATGGCATTGCCCAGGTCAATCCGGATGGTTCCGGG
>CAZJUO010000044.1:0-1375 GCA_964549245.1 uncultured Gammaproteobacteria bacterium | reverse complement strand
GGTCTGTACGTAGCGCGCCGCTTAACCGAAGCGCACGGCGGAAAAATCTGGGTGGAATCAGAAGGAGTGGGCAAGGGGTCTACGTTTCATGTGCTCATTCCTTTGGCCAAAGAAGGAGACAAGAAGAAAAAAGAATAATCGTAATTAATTAACTGCAGATAGTTTGTAAAAGGGGTTGTTTTGTGGTATAATTAATCCAATCTATGAACAAAATCGCTTTACAAAAATTCGTTGACCATATCCTGGAATCTTATGTAATGTACGCGCCGGTCAAAGATGGTAATGAGCTCTACGTAAAGCGGATTTTTGATACTAAGGAGATTGATTTTACCAACAAAATACCGATAAATACTTTTAAACGGGTTTTGCTGCCGCCACGGGAGACGCTTTTTGACTATAAAAAAGGAAAAATGCAAAAACCCAAGATGCAATACACGCCCGAGTGCGCTTTTTTGATGTCTATCATGGATTTGAAAGCCGTCAGCTTGTTCCACCAAACATTTGAGCGCGATCCCTATTACCAAAAAAAACGGCAATCTAGCTTGTTAGTAGGACAGGCTTTTTTTGAAGGATCGGGATTTACCGGACACTTACGGGAGCGCTATGAAGAGGATATTTTGGAGCATATTATTTTCGATATTTTACTAATAAAATCCGGGAAAAACCAGTGGAAGCTATTTACTGGTTCGCAAAAAGGGCAGGTAGTTTTGGAGGCTTTTGGGTATAAGGATTTTGAGCATATTGAGTTTGCCGGGCACATTAAGGAAGAGGGAATCGATCCAGAGCTTGAGCGCCATCGCAAAGAGGTGGTGGAAGCTTCACAAGAAGCCTGGCAGCACTGGGGTGATATTTGTACGGCTTGCGGTAAATGCGCTATTGACTGCCCAACCTGCTATTGTTTCAGCTTAGAAGACGAACAGGATACCAAAGAAAAAGGCAGCGGGAAGCGCATCCGCCGCTGGACGACTTGTTTTTATAATGATTTTTCCGAGGTAGCTGGCGGCAAACAGTTTCTGGATACCAACGCCAAACGCATCCAAAATTGGTATACGCATAAGTGGGTCCGCACGCCAAAAGAATTCCAAATCATGGGCTGTGTGAATTGCGGGCGGTGCGATAGGGTCTGCCCGGTGGGCATTAAGCGGGCTGACGTTTTTAAATGGCTGAAGGAGCATAAAGGTTCTAAATATAAAAAAATGACCCAAACAAATATCAAGAATAAAGGATAAAGTTTTACGTTTAAGGAAGAAAGTATAGAAGAAAGTTTAAAGTCATAGGTTTTACGTTCAACGTACAACATATTTCTATACTTTTCTCTTTCAACATTAAACCATAGACTCATATCAAATAATAAACCATGATAAATCCCTACCAA
>CAZJUO010000043.1:0-10022 GCA_964549245.1 uncultured Gammaproteobacteria bacterium | reverse complement strand
GATCCCCGATTAAAGCCTGGCCAAAACGGTCGTAGGCTTGGTCGAGGAGGTTGGAGTTTTGAGCAACATAATTGCCACCCTCAATTGGAAATCCTACATCAACAAATTCTGCTTCAACTGATTGACTATTGGGATTATTACCAATTTGGACTTGAAAATGTAAATGAGATAAATATCCGCCATCTGCGTTACCAATAGTACCAACCACTTGCCCCTGCCTTACCGAATCTCCAAATTGTACAAAAATTTGATCTAAATGTGCATACAATCCTGAATGGCCTGCTGGATCATTGATAAATTTAATTATTACACATTTACCCCAAGGATCAGTTAATGGGTCGTTAGGTATGCCGGAATAGTCTTTGGCATATCGAATAATTCCGTCAGAACAAGCAACTACTGGTAAACCTAAATCCGCATCACCCGAAGTGCCACTTAAATTAAAATCCCAAGCATATTCAAGTGTACTCCCGGGAAGGTGAGTATCGTCCGGATCACTATAGCCTTGGTCACACCGCATTGATTCCCCTGCAGTAACTGGCATTTTTAATGATGGATACGCTACCACTGACCTGGTTATTGCTGTAACAAACACCACCATAGTCACAATTAAAAATAATCGTTTCATCACAATTTCTCCTAGCTTTATGGTTTCTGATTAACAATTAGATAGATTATTAATTTTTCAACGTACTAAATTTCACCTTCTTTTAATTTTTATGAGCGTTTTTTGCTTAATTGATAAATGAAAAAGTGTTGATCATCCCATTTCCGACTTGCCATCTAGTCTCATCGTTAAAAAAATAGCTGAAAGAAAAATAAATTATTTTGTCATCAGAGTTGAATAAAACAGCATCGGAAATTGAACTAGTTGCATACAGCTTCCCTTCTAATCCATTATTGGTTACAATTTTTTCAATTTTGCTAGCATACCCCGATACACTGAGCTGATCAGTTATCCAACTATCTAGAGATTGACCCTCTCCAAGAGTATATACTGAAACAGTGACATTAGGAAATGAAACTTCACTATTGCGATATTGATCATCAACAAGCTGTATTCCAGCATTGGTTCCTGAAAGTTGTTCTAGCCGTAAAAAATAATTTTCAGGATATTCAACCATAAATCCTAATTCAGCGGATTCATATTTTTGCCAGTTATTTGTATCAGCAGGATTTTCCATTAAAAAAGCTTTTACTAATTGTAAACTAGTATCTTGATTCGTGCTCTTATTAGCGTTAATCGCCGTATTCACATTCCCATTAACCGTAGCATTAGTATTGGTGCTTTCCTCCTCATTTTCCTGAAAAAACAGGAAATACCCGCCGATTAGGAGTAATAGGATTATTGCCACGAGGATAATCCAGGCTGTTGTTTTGGACATAGTTTTATTATTAAAAAATAAATTTTAGAATCCTGATGTCGCCCTAGGTAGCGTTGGAAACTAACCCAAGCTTAGCAAAATGTTCATCGAAAATCAATATTATTTATCGCCTGCATACAGGATGTCAAAAAAAACATTCTCTATGCAGACTCAACAGCTCCTTTTTCCTGCTTGATAGGCAATTGATAGTAATAATCAATGAGAGACCAGGAGGCTATTAGTTAATTGTTGATTTTATTGGGATTTTTGAAGAAAGATTCGAACTTCCCCTCTGGGTATCGATTTTGGCCCGATTTTTGGGGTATGTTCGAACCCAAAATTGTAGGCAAATCTTGGCACCAAAAAAGAGCACTATTGTTAAGTGTCTGTTGCTGGAGCGAGAGAGGGGACTCGAACCCCCGACCTTTTCCTTGGCAAGGAAACGTTCTAGCCAACTGAACTACTCTCGCGCGTCCAAATGGCACTGCACCCTCCGCCTCCAACCACGATTGAAAGCTGCGGGTTTCGTGCCATTTCTCCTTTTCCTCATCGGCCCTGGGCTGACTTGGTAATTATTTATTATCTAGAATTAGCCTGGGCAGGTTACAAGGCCTGGACGGGATTCGAACCGGTGAATAGCGGTTTTGCAGACCGCCGCCTTACCACTTGGCTACCAGGCCAAGACCAACAATATTTTTTAAGGAGTATAGACCATCGCCTGGACCCTGCCCCGCCGTATGGCGGGGACTTGGCTACCAGGCCAAGGTTTTGTAATTATATTATAGTTAATAAATTGATAAAGTACCTGTGTATTTGATGTAATCAACATTATATATAGCCATATAGTACCAAAAAAGTCAAACAAGAGCAAGCTCTACATCAATTACAAAAACCCCGTATAAACGAGGTTCTTGTGTGATTATAATATTTCTATGGTTGCATATCGAACTCCCCATTCAATGGCCTGTTCTCTACTGGGCATCCAGATGTCAGCTCGATGCCAGTAACGAGAGCTCATCCGATCTTCTACGGTGAAAATTTTGTTTCCAAAATACTCGGGAAAACGGACTTTTGATCCAATGGGCAAGAAGTTAGCTGCTATAACTCCCTCACGCACTGTACTACCTGAAGCGGTAATAAAAGGGTCGCCGCAAGTTTGGTCAGCGGTTGAGGAGTAAGCAGTGACTGCTATGCGCATGCTTTGTTTTGCTTCGGGTTGCGGTTTATCAGGGATATCCGGCAATCTAACTTCGTGCTGCTGTAATAAGGGGAAGGCCAAAGAATCATAGGTATTGTTTTTGTTTTGCTGTATTTCGGCTACTACCGTATGGGGGAAAGAAAATTCCCAGATAAGGACTGCCAGTAGCGCGATGATGATATGCTTTGCTTTTACTGATGAAAAGCCTGATTTCATATACATTCAGTTATTTAATTATTAAGGTGATAATTTGGCTAATATTAGCTTTAATATATTATGAAGAAATAATATTTTGCTAATGTTAGCTGAATCATTTGTATCAAAAAACACCCTACGTATAATGGGTGTAATTTGAATGAACCATCTTAGCAAAATACAAAATCTTGTCAAGAGGCAAATAAAAAACTCCCCAACTTAGGTTTGGGGAGCTATTATTGAAAAAAAATTATGGTTTACCGTATCTGGCAGTTCTTTACATATGCCATGAGCTCATTTTGCCACGACTGCAGTTCTTGATCGTCATATGTTGTTTCGTTTAAAAAACGCTGGTCATTAGCTTTCGTCGGTATGAATTTTTGCATAACAAATAAGCGGGCACCTTGTATCGTCTGGCCAATAGCCAAGAGATCTTGTTTGGTTAATTGCGATTGTACAATAGTAGTACGAAATTCGTAGTCTATGGCTGATTGCAGTAGCAGGGAAATACTTTTTTGAATCTTATCGGTAGAGATTTTCGTATTGGCAATTTTTGAGTATTTGTTAAGCGGGGCCTTGATATCCATAGCAATATAGTCGGCTAGCTTATCTTGAATAATTAGTTTTACCATATCCGGACGTGTCCCATTGGTATCCAGTTTAATAAAGTAGCCAAGGCTTTTTATTTTTTTCATAAAGCGGGGCAGGTCGTCATGAAGGGTTGGCTCTCCGCCGGTAATAGTGACTGCCTCAAGTTGCCCCTTCCTTTTCTTGAGAAAGGATAAAATTTCCTCCTCTGGAAGTTGAGGAGGAAATTTATCTGGATCGACTAATTCTGGATTGTGGCAGTAGCCGCACCGGAAATTGCATCCGGTGGTAAATAATATTGCCGTTACTTTTCCCGGATAGTCGATAAGGGAAGTTTTCTGCAGAGCGCCAAGGCGCATGTATGTTATGCTTTAACTTTAATTTTTTCTTTTTGGGCTGTTTGTTGCACGTCAATATCGATTGAAAGCTGCGGTGAAAATTTTAACATGGTTCTGTCATCAAATTCTTCCTGTTTGCCCTTGTTCCATTGCTTGACTGGGCGCAGGTAGCCAACGACCCGTGAATACACTTCGCACGATTTTTTGCAGGTTGGGCAATTGTGATGCTCGCCAATGAGATAGCCATGGCTTGGGCAAACGCTGAAGGTGGGCGTAATGGTAAAGTAGGGCAGTCGGTACGTAGCGCAGATTTTTTTCACCAGATTTTTTATAGTTTCGGGATTGCTGATTTGTTCGCCGGCGAAAAGGTGAATGACCGTGCCGCCGGTATATTTGGTCTGGATATTGTCTTGCAGGTCAAGTACTTCAAAAAGGTCATCGGTGAAGTGAACGGGCAATTGGCTGGAGTTGGTATAAAACGGTTCAGCGCCGTTTTTATAATCTTCCTCGTTAGCCGCCGTGATATCAGGATGCCGCTCCTTGTCTTTTCTAGCCAGGCGGTATGAGGTGCCTTCCGCCGGTGTGGCCTCCAGGTTGTAGTTATTGCCTGTATCTTTTTGATATTCAATGAGTTTGTTTCTCATAAAATCAAGCACTTTTTCAGCAAAAGTCACTCCCTGTTCACTACCGATATCTTTCTCAAGCAGATTGACCACGGCTTCGTTCAGGCCAACCAAGCCAATGGTGGAAAAGTGATTTTTCCAGTATTCGCCGTATTTTTTCTTCATGTTCCGCAGGTAATACTTGGTATAAGGGTAGAGGCCCTTGGCTGTTAAGCGTTCAAGCATTTTCCTTTTGATTTCCAGGCTCTTTTTCCCGAGCTCCATGAGATGTTCCAATCGTTTGAAAAAGTCTGCCTCATCTTTAGCCAGATAGCCAAGACGCGGCATATTGATGGTAACCACGCCGACAGAGCCGGTTAAGGGATGGGCGCCGAATAGACCGCCGCCTCGCTTTTCCAAGGTTTTGGTATCGAGCCGCAAACGGCAGCACATAGAACGGGCGTCTTCGGGATCCATATCCGAATTCACAAAATTACTGAAGTACGGAATGCCGTATTTTCCAGTAATTTTCCATAGTAATTCTAAGTTGGGGTTATCCCAGTCAAAATCTTTGGTGATATTATAGGTTGGGATAGGGAAGGTGAAAACGCGGCCTTTGGCGTCCCCTTCCAGCATCAGCTCGAGTAGCGCTTTATTAAAGAGATCAAGTTCTTTTTGGAAGTCTTTGTATTGTTCTTTTTGCGGCTTGCCGCCAATAACTACCGGCTGGTCAGCGAAGGTGCTGGGAATTTTCAGGTCCAGGGTGATGTTGGTAAAGGGGGTTTGGAAGCCGACGCGGGTAGGCACATTAATATTAAATAAAAATTCCTGCAAAGCTTGGCGTACCTCATCATAGGTTAATTTATCGTAGCGAATAAAGGGTGCCAGCAAGGTATCAAAATTGGAAAATGCCTGCGCCCCAGCCGCCTCGCCCTGCAGGGTATAGAAGAAATTGACTACCTGCCCAAGAGCGCTGCGGAAGTGTTTGGCCGGTTTACTCTCTATTTTTCCAGAAACGCCTTTAAAACCAACCGTTAACAAATCAAACAGGTCCCAGCCGACGCAGTATACCGAGAGAATGCTCAAGTCATGGATATGGAAGTCGCCCTCGCTGTGCGCTTTCTGCACTTCCGGCGGATAAATTTTATTAAGCCAATAAATTTTACTTATTTCCGAAGAAATGTAGTTGTTAAGCCCTTGGAGTGAAAATGACATATTGCTGTTTTCATTGACCTGCCAGTCAATCTTCTCTAGGTATTGGTCAACCAGTTCAATTTCATTCTTGGTAGTGATTTCACGCATTTTAGCGTGTTGGTCACGGTAAATGATGTACGATTTGGCAGTTTTGCGGTAGGTAGAGGCCAGTAAAACTTCTTCAACGATATCTTGGATTTCCTCAACCGTAGGGGTGTGCCCGTGGTTAAGGGTTTGCTCGGCCAAATTTAAGACCCGCAAAGTAAGTTTGCGTGCAGTGTCGGTTTTATATTCACCTGTAGCTTGGCCGGCCTTTTCAATAGCGCGAAGAATTCGTTCTGCGTCGAATTGGACAATGCGTCCGTCACGTTTTTTAATTTTTTTGAACATAATTTTTATTTTATTATGGGCTTAATATATATTTTTAAGCGGACACAAGCTGACAAGCCTTATTATGAAATGGTTAAGGCTCTAAGGTAGCTTGGGAAAGCGATAGATTTTCGATCAGGGAGCGCAAGGAAAACCAGTGTAACATAGGTGAGGGCTTTCACGGTTGCTACGGCAGTACAACAGTAGATGTTACAATGGTTTTTTCAGGTAAGCTCGAATAAACTTTGAGCGTACCTTTATCATAAACCAAACAAGGTGATGTGGCAAATTTTATTTTTTATTTTAGGGTGCCCTATGCTTTTAACCAGTAATAGCGGGTTAAAAGTGATTTTTTAAGCAAAAAAATACAATATATAGTACTCTTACTATTAAGTATACTACAATATATAGAAAAGTCAATGGTGGAAGACCAATTAATGACTAATCTTAGACAAAAAAATAATATTATTCCTTCTTTTTTAAACCAAAGTGGGGTAAAAAAATTTCCAAAGCTGTGGATAAATCAAGGCCAGTCATTTTGTTGAGACCCGATTGAATTATTTACTGCCCATAAACGAGCTTATACTTTGGTAGCGGTTCCTTTGGCTGTGTCGATGGCAACTGTATCCCCGTTGGAAAAAACTTGGGTGGCAAATTTGGTGCCGATAAGGCATATTTTTTTCATTTCTCGGGCTACAATGGCGGCATGTGAGGTAATCCCGCCTTCATCGGTGACAATACCAGCGGCGCGGCGCATGGCGGGCACGTATCGGGGGTCGGTCATGCTGGTTATTAATATATCGCCCCTCTTTATTTTGGCAGCGTCCTTGATTTTGGTGATAATAATTGCCTGGCCGGTTACTTGGCCATGGTAGGCTGCTTGGCCGCGCACCGTTTTTTTAGTAATTGGCTGGCTAAAAACGCTCCACCAGCGGTAGTCATGGTAATAATGGGGTTTCCCATCATAATAAAACAGGAAGAAACGCTTTCTTTTTTCAATATCGGGTATTTTTCCAGTTTTAAGGAAAGCTTCAAACTCGTCAATGGTGAGGTACGAGAGGGTATTAGTCGATAGGTGATGTTGCCGTTCCAGGCGGCGTAATAATTTTGCTTCAATAATAAAGTTTAGTTTGTGTACGCTTTCGTATTTTTTTCTTACTCGCAGGGCAAAGGCGATTAGGCTTTTCGAAGCTCGGCTTTTGGCGTACTTGGGCAATTCGTTCCTTAGTAGAATGATTTCAGTGAAATCAATGAAAAACTGATAGCTTTGCCGCAGCGCTTCCCGAATATCAGCGTGTTTGCTTTTTGAAAAGCTATTGAATGCCGTGAGCCGCTTGGCGTATTGTTTTTCCAGTTTTTTAAAAGAAGCCAGGTTGTTGGCGGCTGTCCAGTTTTGTATTCTTCTGGCGCCATCGCCATTGGCCATGTAGTGGTACAGTATTTTATCCTTGATGACCAAAAAAGCCGGATGTGGTTTGGTATGAAAAAACGTGGCGTTTTGGTTGAATAAACCACGAAAGACGATGGTGGTGCCGAGAACTGAATAATCCCGCTGGTGGCGTTCATAATCAAGGCGTTTATTGTTGAGTAGGCTTTTTATATGTTGTCGGGGGTTGTTCATATGGTGAAGCAGTGGCGCTTCGCTCTAAATAAGTTTTTCTAATGCTGCTAAAACTCTTTTGCTGATTAGTTCGTGACCGGCGGTGTTGGCGTGTACGCCATCTTGGTATAAATACTTGTTTTTCCAAATTTCCTCGTTTACACCCGTCTCGATAAACGGTATCTCTCGTTCTCGGCATAGTTCTTTCAAGCAGGCTTCGAATTTTTTCTTTCTTTGGTTGGTAAAAAATGATTTATTGCCGTCAAACGGGCTTATTTTGGGGTTAGTTTTCGCTTCGTTGTAGTATCCGCCGCCCACGGTTACTACATGATTACTTGATGATTTGAGTACGTCTAAAAGAGTGGCTACCTTTTTACGGTAAGCTTCTATGGTAGAAACATAGTTATCCGGCCTGTCTTTGGCTTTTGCGTCGTTACCGCCAACAGAAAGAACGGTGATGATAGTACCGTTTCTGCCGTAGTGGGCTAGTAGTTTGGGGAAATTTTCAATTATGAAATCTATGGTAGCACCTGATAGGCCGAAGTTGTAGACCTCATATTTTTCTCCAAGGCCGTTTGGGCTGTACATTTTTTTATGGAAGGCTTATTTGATCAAATCAGCCCAACCACCGCTTGTCCCGCCAACGCCGTATATGGCGCTGGAGCCGATGAAAAAAATTTGTTTCATATACGCTTAATTAATGAATTTATGCGTGTTAATTATACCAGAGATATATAGTAAAAGCGATTTACCTTTTGAATAGCTTGACCATGGGGGTGTCATGGCGTAAGATGAGATAACTGGTTATCCAGTGCCGCACTTTTACATTTTATCAAATTAGGAGGATTAAATGAAAAATATTCTTAATTTCGATGAATTCGGAGAACAATTTGGATTCTTTCCCCATAAAGAAAGGCCGGTGCGTCTGACTAAGCAGGAGGGCAGGCTTTTGTGGGATGATTTATTGGAGACGTTTGGCACACTGCTGGATGTTTTAAATGAGTATAACATGAATTTAAAACTTCCTGATCTGGCTGACAAGCGAGATATGATCAAAACGCATTATATGAAGCTGCAGACAATAGCTCCACTGGCTGGTAATGGTTGGGAAAAGTTCGCTGTTAAACCGTCAACATCTGATATGCTGGGGGGAAATTTTTATGATCTGGAAGACGTTTTTTTGCGCTCCAGGAATATCTTTCAACAGTACTTCTCATCTGCTGAAAGAAATCGTGATTTGAGGACCCCGTATTTCCTCTATGTTTTGAAGAAAGAACCGGAACGCTGGAAAGAAATCTATCTGGAAAGCCGAAAGGAAGGTAATCCTACCATCGCGCTGGTCGAAATTTTTCGGAACATCACACCCGAGAAGCTACAGAAAAAAATCGCTCAGGAGGAAGAGCGGTTTATCCGAAATCATTTTGCTGAGCTGTTGGGGTTAAGTGGTCCTAGAGAAGAGGGGCCGCTGTGCTTGCACGCTTTTCCGTGGTTGGCCCGATATTACCATCTCATATTTGAGGACAGCTATCGCCCCGAATGGGAAGACAAGTTGTCATATCAAAAAGTTTGGCCGATGGTTACGGTTAGCAGAAAGACCTTTGATGCTTATTGGGCCGGACTTGATGAGCACGCCAGGAGAAAGTTTATATATGAGACGGCCAGCTTATATTCCGACGGATGCAGTCATAACGATAGCGGGTACAATGCGTTGATTCGTTTGCTTGAGGATTATTCAGACGAGGAAAAAGAGCAATTGGCGGAATATTTCCCCATACATTATGCCAGTCTTCCCCATTACAATAAGCATCTTTGGTGGGTGTCTCGTGAAAATGGAAAACGCCTTGATTTTTTAAAGCGCCATACCCCGTTTCACAATGGTTTGTCTGATGGACTCCTGGGTTACTATTCGGGATCCAAAACAGACAACGGGTGTTTGATGACTTTTATTGGAACGGACAAAGAAGTGTTAAATGAGGAGGAATTGGCAACATATGTCCAATGGCTCGTTGATGAGCATGGTCGAGATTCTTCCGTCAAAGAAGCAGTTGAGCACTATAAGGCTTGGTTAGCTGATCAAGAGAAGCTAAAAGACGTTCCCAAGTGATTTTGAATGAGATAAAGCGTGTTTTTTTGAAAGTGCGGTTGCGTGACACGCCTTATTTTCTTCTGGAATTACAAAGTTTGATCAAGTAGTATAATAACAATACCGCATTGGTGTTTTACTGATGCGGTTTTTTTATTACTATAAAATCAGCGTACTGTATTAGTAAGCAGGTTGTAAGTTCTTGGAGCGGGTGAGCGGAGTCGAACCGCCGTCTTCACCTTGGAAGGGTGACATAATAGCCGTTATACCACACCCGCGCGTCTAAACGGTGCTTCGGTTTCGTGTCCTTCTATTGGTCGGCCACTCCGCCTTTGCATACGTTTTTCCTTTTCCTCGTCAGCCCAAGGACTGACTCGGTGTTTTTCAATGTTTTTGCTGGTCCTTACCTCAACGCAGCGGAGGTTTGGTGATTTGCATTTAAGGTTGCCAGAGGTATTTGTTTAAATCAATATAATAGTTGCCGTCTCGTT
>CAZJUO010000042.1:0-10080 GCA_964549245.1 uncultured Gammaproteobacteria bacterium | reverse complement strand
ATATACATACAATTTTACCTTAAGAGGGTGTTGCAAAGCTATTGAACCATTACAAACTCTTGACAAAGTGCCGGTAATAATGTATGATAACTGCTTAGTTTATAGTTAACTTTTATGCAAAAAACATATACCATCAGCCAGCCAATGCAGGATCTTCTTTCTGTTTTTAATGACCAGCGGACCGAGCAGTCGGCCATTGGCAGTAAAGACGAGCCAAAAATTAAAATCCACGAAACCGTGGGCAAGGTTGCCTATGCTTATGAAAAAGTGAGAAACGCCGTTGATTACCAGGATGAACATTTGTTGCGAAAAAATGCCATCGCCCGGATGCTCAAACGGCGCATCCGTACGCGTGAACGGGGAAACGTAATTACAGAGCCGTTGCTGCGTGAATTGATACGAGCTGGTTATTTAAAAAACGATTATTTTCCTATCCGCCGAATTCCGGATATTGAGCAAATTATTAATAAATACCTTATCTTATATTATGAAGCTGCCAAGAATATTGAATCTATCAAAGAAAAAAATAATTTCTTTAACTGGATTATCGGCATTGTATCTTACGAAATAGAACAATACCTTTCGCCGACCATCAAAGATGACGCTTTGGTGGAAGCGATGTACAAAATTATCCGGCCGCATCTGAATTTATCAGAGAAAATTCAACATCCAGAAGACCAGGATATCCAAGTCTATATCGCCATTCACCGCGCCTTGATAAAGTCAGATCAGGTTATTTTGCGCTACCACCTCATCCACTACTATGCTCCGCAGTGGCGCTATATGACACCGGATGAAATCCCGGAATTTTCCCAAACCATTAAACAGCTGCAGCAGCGCATCGAGTCCCAAATTAACAACAAATATTCCGATAAATTATTTCAATACGTACGTAAATACGCGCCCTACTTCACTATTGTCAAAGATGTTCTTAACCAAAGCCCAAACCAAAGTCAGCAACTGATACAAAACCCTCCTGCCCTGGAAAAAGCCATACGCGCCGCCTGCCAAACACGTTATGCTACAGCCAGCGCAAAACTTACCCGTGGGGTGGTACGCAGCATTATCTATATTTTCCTGACTAAAACGATTATGGCTTTTGTCTTTGAGCTGCCATACGAAGCAATCGTCCTTAAGCAAATAAAAATCATGCCATTGGCCATCAATGTAGTTTTCCATCCGTTTCTGATGTTCCTTATTGCCACCTCCATACGCGTACCGGCAGAGCAAAATACGCAAAAAATTATCAAAGGCATATACGAAATCATTTACAACCCGCCGGAAAAAGAAATATTTATCCAGGAAGAACGTACCCTAAAAACGAGCAGTATACTGAAAGTTATCTTTACCTTTATATACTTTATTGCCTACATTATCACCTTTGGGCTGATTATTTGGGCACTCTATGTTTTAGAATTCAGCATCGTCAGTGCCCTACTGTTCCTATTCTTCTTAAGTGTTATTAGCTTTTTTGGCATGCGCCTTCGAAATAACGCCAAAGAACTGGTAGTCGTCAGTAAAAAAGAAAATGTTTTCATGCTCATATTTGATTTCTTTTCCCTGCCTATCCTGCGGGCTGGACGCTGGATCTCTCGCAATACATCAAAGGTCAATGTTTTAATGTTTATCCTGGACTTTATTATCGAAGCGCCATTCAAAGTGCTGATAGAAACTATTGAGGACTGGGTTACTTTCCAGCGGCAAAAAAAAGAAGAGATACTATAATAACCCTCCTATTACAACAAAAAACAGCCACTCTATATGAAATGGCTGTTTTTAGAAACCTCTATTGTATATTATTACCGAGTAACGCTGATAGTAACTCCCAACTCTGGGTCACAGGCGGCAACAGTCACACGGCCGGTACCTGACTGTTTGGTGATGTAGTAATCAGTGTTTGATTGTGCGCCGGTTGAGGGATCCATAGGAATCTGGGTCAAATAATCATCCACCAAGGAACCACTCAAATCCAAACAGGCGGCCTGTGTTGTCACATCGGGTGTAGAGCCGTCGCCATCCGGATCTGTATCGCCGCAGGTTGTATCACAACCGGTACTGGCACTGGCAGAGACAACCTGGTTATTGCTGTCAATGCCTGCTGGAACCGAGCCGTTGTTATCAACCGCATATTGATGGACTGCGTTAAGCAGCGCGTTTACGTCATTCCATCGTTGGGCATTGCGCGCTTGAGCAAACTGCCGGCCCGGATTTATGGCTACAATTACAATAGCAGCCAAGATTCCAATAATACCGATAACGACCAACAGCTCAAGCAGCGTGAAGCCCCGATGCTTAGCTGATTTTTTGGTTGATTTTCGTAACCACATCATAATATATTTCTTAATAATAGTTATATAAAACTCTATCAACTGATATTATTATAGCACATATAGTATCATTGGACAACCGCCGCTTCAGCTCCCACGGTCATTTTTATCTGGTCATTTTCTTCATCATACTCGTCTATACGGTACGAATACTCCGAGAGAGTGTAGGCGCCATTTTCTGTGATAGCTTTATCAAGCAACGCGTCAATTGATTTTTTGCTACAAAGCAAGGCAGTACCCGTAGCCTGCAGAGAGCCATTAAAAACTTGCCCTGTTGAACCGTCACTTTTATCAAATGAAAACGATTCGTCGTCTACCATCACGGGCTCTGGAATTACCATTTCCCCATCTGATAACTCCGTAGCAAACTGCTGATTATTCAATATTCGCAGCTCTTCCCGCAATATCTGCTTGGCAGCTGCAATATCCTGTTCGGTAACACTAGCCGCTTCTTGGCCGCGTCCATAGATAATATCATTGCTTTGCCCGTAAATATATTGCTGCATTGCCTCATCTAAACCAGGGATAGACCACCTGCCGGCGGGGATGTTTTTTGACAAGGTCTGATCGTCAGCAGATATGTTAGCAGTGATGCTGTCATCCGCGGGCACTATTACATCATTTTGCAGGCGGAAAAGCGTGCCATCATCCGCCAGGAACCGTGTTGTGGCCACTAGCGCTTGGTCAACAGAATAGTTATTAACAATAGTTATCTCTCCGCTTGGCGCCGTATCTATCGTACGCGACCCAGTAGCGGCGAATTCCCGTGAAACAGTAATCGTTTTATTAATCAACCGGCCAGCTATCGTTGCGGCTTGGTCATCCGTTGGCTCACTTCCCAGATATACCAAGATGCTTTCGTTTACGGTTAGGGGAGTAGCAGTGCCGACATTGCTCGTAATTGTACCAGCGGGAGAGTCTACAAACGATAACAGTGGCTCCTCTTGACCGCGCTGCAAGAAAAATATCACTCCAAAACCAACAAGCAATATAAAAAATACCAATGCCAGCACTTTCAATCGTTTGTTTGACCGGGGAGCTGGCTCCCTTGAGTCTATACGGTCTTTTTTGTGCCTTTTTGATTTTCGAATTACCTGCTTGCTGGGTTTTGATTTTTGCGGCTGGCTGCTATTTTTTATCTCGGAAGCGGTCAGGTTGATACCGTCCTGAAGGCTTTTGCTGTCCAACCCGCGCAATGCCAAACCTATCGCCCCAGCATATAAGACTGCCTTCTTGCTATCCAGCTGTTTTTTGCTGAAACGCAATCCAGCCAGGGGATCGCCCTGTTCAACTTTGGTGGAAATCTTATCGTTCATATAACCGACTAACCCAGGTAAACAACTGGTGCCCCCGCACAATTTAACACTATTTATAATGTGGCCGGTCGTATCTTTATAATAGGCAATAGTTTTTTCAATTTGTTTAATCAAGCCGTCCAATAGCTTAGTCAAAGCTTTGTGGGCTGCTGGATTATTTTTCTCCTGAAAAAAGTCTGTCCGGCGCTTTAGTTCTTCAACTTGATTGATTGGTTTTTTAAGCGCCTTGCTTAATGTTTTGGTAATGGCTTCACCGGCTATACGATAGTTGCCTGAAAAACGAATACCATGATGGTCATAGATGGTAATAATGCTGGTTCTGGCTCCTATGTCAACTATCACCGATCCTTCAAATATATCATCGCGGACCAACGATCTGGCTAGCGACATCGACTCGGCTTCAACAACGAGCGGACGGAGTCCGGCCTGGCTCACCACCTGCCGGTAATCACGAACTGTCTCCTTAAAACCGGCAATATACAGGACTTCCTGGCTGTCTTTGGCACGGTCAATGACGCGGTAGTCATGGTAGATCTGATCAAAGGACAGCGGGATAACTTCCTGGGCTTTATATTGGATGGAGTCGCCTAAAGTTTTTTCAGAAATAACTGATGGGATGTCAAATACGTGTATGAATGTTTTCGATTCCGGGATAGAAAGTACAACGTTTTTGGTAGAAAAGCGCTCTTGGCGCACCATATCTTGTATAGCTTCTATCAATTTTGGTTTGTCGAGCACTGCGCCGTTTTCCACAATACCGGGCGCAATGGTTGTACGTGCATAGGCGACAACAGATAGCTTACCTAGCTTTTTCTTAATCTCTATAGCTTCAATGGAAGTATCGGCAATATCCAGACCTAAAGCGTGTTTTGATAATAGTGACATAATCTGATTAATTAATCTCCTGCCAATTATATATCTGCAGGGTAGTACCATTGACTGAAACCATGCTTTGCAGTCTGCGTTCGACATTTTGTACCTGGGCAGCCACCGTGATTCTCCTGAAAATAAACAGCCCCGCAATGCTAATAGTACACGACCCGTCACCAATGTTCAAACTGCCGCCGCTATAATCGTTATCCTGGCGCAAACGTCCATAGGCTTCTTCTAGGCAGGTCTGGGCAAGGGCTTGGCTCTGTACTGATTCCTGCCGCAGCAGGCTAATCTGCAGCTCATCAATGCTCAATACGTTCAAGCTTAAACTAATAGCCAAGGTAACTGCAGTAATAATTACCACGGCAATCAGCGCAATATATCCTTTTTGGTCATGGCGTGAAGATTGTTTCATACTTAGTAAATATTACGCAGCTCTACGCTGGTAGTAAATGAATCGTTAAATTCCCAGCTCTGGCGGCCTTGGGGATTGTCATGTTCCAAACCTAGGCGAAAACGGATATGCTGGCTTCGGCCGCCCGCACTCGACATATTGGTAAAAACTACTTCTTCTGCTTTGACCGTATCAGCCAATAAAACCAGCGGCTCTTGGCTGCCTTCTTGTATAGTTATCGTGTCACCCGTAAACGCAATAGTGGTCGGGTTGGTGCTGGGGTTATCAGTAGCAAGCACCAGCCTGTCCTGTGCCGCTCCTGCCGCAGGTTGTTGTATGGCCGTGGCCTGGCGGATTACCTGGGTAATTTTTTCCATACAATAGTGGCCATTTTGCTCCACTTCGTGTATGGCATATGATTTGGCCCGGCTGTCAATAATATTCCAGGCAAATGATGTAGCCGCCAGCACTATGCCGCTAACGAGAGCAATATAAATAAGCGTTTCAACCATGGTAAATCCTTTTTGCTTATAGCGCTTTCTTTGTTTAAAGTATTTCATAATCAATCATTACTTTTTCAAGGCGAGGCGTCGTCACGCCATTGGAAGATAGATACGCTTTGTACTGGATCCAACGCTGTCCGCTAGCGCTAGGATCAACCGTAATAGCCTGGCCTGGCGCCTCATAATAACTTGCTTCGGTGCCGTCCGGACCGACCCATTGGGCGCCCGCCAAATTACTTTCTGTATCCGCGGTTCGCATTTGAAAGGTGACCGTACTGCCGGCGGGCAGGGTAACCTCCCAAGCGAGATAATTATACATAAGGCTAGTAGCAGTGGTATCAAAAGCGTTCGATTCAAAAGTACCCGAAGTATAATAGGCGGTACCACCCGGGCGTACATATGAAATTGTAACATTATCTAAAATAACTTCCTGGGTGCCGTCTGATACCAAATACGCTCTAAATTTCAATTTTTTATTCTGTACAGGAAAGGAGGATAAATGATCGTTAATCTCGGTTATCGTATTACGGTCCGTCTCGCCTGCCGACTGCCAATCAGTACCATTCCAATAGTACCACTCGCCTTCGGTATCGGATAGCTGATATAAAATCTGGCCCCCATTGGTTGTAGCCTCCTGCTCCAGAGCCTCCCATCGCACAATATCGTTAATTTCCAGATATTCCGACGGCTCAATGCTGGGAGCGTCAGTCGGGTAGTCGGGCCCGATTAGTCTGGCCCGCGAACTGTTTACTCGAATTTTGGCTGGTTCATATATATAGTCCGCACCGCGATCAAAAGTCCAATCAAAGGTTTGGATGGCCTGGTATGAAATTCGAATGGCGTCCAGCTTTACCCGCTGCGAACCATCCGACAACAAAAAAGCCTTGACCATAATCCCGGCGCTGGTAACGGGAAAAGTATCAATATGCTCATCAACCACCGATGCGCTTGTAGCCTCATTGCCAGTAGCAACCGACCAGCCAGCGCCGTCCCAATAGTACCAATTTACTCCAGCATCATCAGACAGCTGGTATTCGACTTCGCCGCCATTTTTTATGGCAATGGCTGAAAAACTGTCCCAGCTGGCTACCTCATCCGAACGAAAGGGCTCGCGTGGTGAAACAGAAGGCCAGTCGGCAGCGTATTCCTGTTTTGAGGCTCGCCAGGAAAAATAAGCATTATCAAACCCGACTGCATAAGGGCCCTCCCGCTTTAAAAAACCTCCTTGTTTTTCCACCCAAAAAGCCAGTTTCAGGTAATACTCACCCGGCTGGGTCAGAAAGCGGGAAACGTCAATACTGCCAGAATTCTGCCAATTCGATTCGCCGGTGATAGGGGAAGACCGCCAAATTTCAGTGGCTGCTCCGAGGCTTGGCTCACCTGATGCCGGTTCCACAAAGGCAACCACCAAAGCTTGGGCGGGAAGATTACCGGCAAAACGGGTAACGCTCCAATCAAACTGAACCGTAGTCTCGGTAATATTTTCTTCAGTCACCGACAAAGCCTGCTCCCAATAGCCTCCCATTTCCATAGCCAGCCAACTGCTGCGCGGAACGGTAATGGAAATATAACCTCCCCCCGAGGCCTCCCAGTCGCCTTGCACGTCTACTTCTCCAAAATCCTCGTCCCAATCATAATAGCGCCATGGATCAGCGTTTCGATCAAAGGTGGGGTTTTCAATTTCTCCCGAAGCAAACACCCCCAGATCTTTTAATTGGGCATACGAGTCGCTAAATTCAATTTTGTTGGTATCATAATCATAATTTTGCGCTTGATCAAAACCCCACTCGGTAAAGGTGGGCGTATCTACCGTCGCTAACTGCAATTCGCCATCCTCTTCCTGGGTGCTGACTACATCCTCCATGCTCCCTTGATCAAATTCCGACTGGGTGGTCTGCGTCCATTGCAGGGAGCGCCAATTGACCAAGTACTCCTCCAGTGTCAGCTCCGACTCATCAGCCTCACGGAAATCCCAGCTAAGCTTGCTCGTTATTTTTTTAGTATTATAATCAGTCACGCCCCCGCTGGGAACGATTTCACCATCGCTATCACGCTGCGCATAGGCTATTTGGATTTCACGCGTAAAATAATCCTCGATCGTATCATAAGCGCCAGATAATTCCCAAATACCGTTTTCACTACTTAGTCCGTATGAACCAGGCGTAAGATATTTCCAGCCTCGATTTCCGATACTCGAAGCTGCCTCCATCGCTTCCTGGCCCAGCAATGAAGCTTTCATCCGTTGATCGCCCTGCTGGGTGGCAATATGTGAATCGAGGGTCAAAAACATGATGCTCGAAACCACCAAAACAAAAATTGCCATTGCGATCAACAGCTCTATCAAGCTTTGTCCCTGTTGGTTGCTAATAATTTTATTGCGCATAGACAATACCTGGATTTTGTATAGTTATCAAACGCTCTTCGCCATTTGCAGAAATTAGGGTAATAGAACCGGTGTTATTCGGCACTCCCTGCACACGGCTAAAAACAACCGATGAGGAACCGCCCAGCGCGAGGTTTATTGTTAGCGTAGAGGATACGTTAAAAACCTCATTAAAAGTATCAGCGGGATCAAAACTGGCGCCCCGGAAAATAGTGTAGTCGTGTGCTCCAAAAAATATTCCGTACTCGCTGAAATAATCCGAGGCCATAGCCTGCGACTGGGCTCGGCGCAGTGACTGCACAACTTCCTGGGCCGTGTTGTCCAGCTGGCTTGATAATTGAAAAGATTGATAAAACGGAATAGCCAAGCCCGCTAAGATAATTAAAATCGCAATAACGACAAGAATTTCGACAAAGGTAAATCCTAATGTTGAAAAAGTTATTTTCATGTACTTACCTCCGTAAAGAACCGGTAAATTGATAAATTGGTGAGATAATAGCTACCGCCAAAAATCCTAAAATAATGCCAATAACCACCAGTAATACGGGTTCTAGCAGGGTGGCCAAATTTTTCGTCGTAGTATTAAGCTCATCTTCATAAAAATCAGCTAAATGAGCGAAGCTCTTGTCCAAATTGCCCGTCTTTTCTCCCACCCCAATCATGCGCTGCGCCATCTTGGGTACATATCGCTGGTCATTGAAAGCAACAGCTACCGTACCCCCTTTTTGCACCGCCTCATTAGCTTGCCTTATGACTTGCTTATATACCACATTATCCACCACCTGCTTAGTAATCTGCAAACTTTCATTGATCGTCACACCGCTTTGCAGCAAAATAGCCAAAACACGGCTGCAGCGCGATAAATTAAGGCTTTTGGAGACTTTTTTTATTACCGGCAGCCGTAAATATAACCGATGAAAAAATCTTTTACCGGCTTGGGTACGGGCAAAAAATCGCAACCCAACCCCAATTGCCACCAGTGCGGCCAGCAAGTATAATCCGTAATTTACTAAAAAATTAGCCAGGTTCAAAAATATTTGCGTGGTCAGCGGCAGCTCGATACGAAAGGTGCTGAACATGCGCACTAATTTTGGCAAGATAAAAACCGACAGACCAATACCCAAAATTACCGTAGCTGATAAGACAATAGCCGGATATATCATGGCCGCTTTTACTTTCCGCCGCAGTTCGTAGTCTTTTTCCAGCACCGTAGCGATATATTCCAAATTTTGTTCCAGTGTTCCACTGGCTTCTCCTACCCGAACCATGCCGATAATAATTCCGCCAAACACTTTTGGGTACCGAACCAAACTATCTGCTAAGCTTTTCCCGTTATTAACCTGCTGTTGGATATCCCCAACAATACGGCTCAATTTTTTCGAGGCAGACTGCTCCTGAATGATGGCCAACGATTCAGCCAACGACAGGCCAGAGCTCAACATGATTGAAAGATGCCGAGAAAAAATTACCTTATCCAATAGTGAAATCCGCCCGCGAATGCTGCCGGCCAAAGACCGGGTGGCTTGGGCAATTTTTTTCTCGTATGGATGGATAGCGATGATATAGTAATTCTGCTCGTGTAAGTGGCTGGCCACTTTTTCTGGGGAAGCCGCTTCTAGCACGCCCCGCTCGACATTTCCGGACTGATCGGTAACAATATATTGATATTTCATAATGCTTCAGACTTAACTTTTCAATAGCAAGGTAAAAACTACTCTTGGGTAGCCCGCAGCACTTCATCAATCGTTGTTTCTCCCTGGAGCGCCTTGGCTACCCCATCATCCAACATAGTCTTCATGCCTTCTGATAGTGCCATTTTTTTAATCATATCGCTATTGGCTCGGTTCATTATCAGCTCACGAACTTTTTCGCTAATCTCAAGAACTTCAAATATACCGATTCGTCCTTCATAACCCGTATTATTGCACAATGAACAGCCTTTGCCGCGATATAAACGGAATCCTTTTTTGAAAAGTCCCAGATCTTCCGCCCGCTGTTTACCCACCACCTCGACTAAGCCGTTTAATTCCTGGGTGGTAGGCTGGTAACTCTCGATGCATTTTTTATGAATTTTGCGTACCAAACGCTGGGCTATGGCCACGTTCACCGTAGAGGCGATCAAAAACGGTTCGATTTTCATATCAAACAAACGGGGCAGGGTAGTCGGGGCGTCATTGGTGTGCAATGTTGATAAAACTAAATGCCCTGTCATCGCCGCGTTAATGGCGATATTGGCCGTGTCCTCATCGCGTATTTCACCGACCATGATAATATCCGGGTCCTG
>CAZJUO010000041.1:558-10099 GCA_964549245.1 uncultured Gammaproteobacteria bacterium | reverse complement strand
TAATACTCTTCCGCCATCCAGAGCTGGGAATGGAATATAATTCAATATAGCCAAGTTGATGGAAAAAATAGCTACGAATTGCAATAAGTAAATAAAGCCCATTTTTGCCATTTGGCCGGTCAGTACGGCAATACCTACCGGGCCGGCAATATCGGCCTGTACCTGTTGGCTGATAATAAGGTTTTTAAATAAATCATAAAAAGCAACAATTATCCGAATAGTCAGCTGGAAGGTGGTTTTTGCGCCCATCCATATGGCATGATACCACGGATAGCTTACTAATCCCGTATCGGCCAGCCAAACGCCGATAAGTCCTTTGCCCTCGTTATTAAGATCCTGCGGAGTAAGTGATTTGGTGACCGTTTCTCCTTCTTGCTGAAGGGTAATATCTATTGGCTCATTAATTTTTGGTTTTACATATGTTTGAAAATCATCCACTGAAGCAATATTTTTACCATCAACAGATTGGATAATGTCCCCAACTTGTATTTCAGCCACTGCGGCAGGACTGCCGTCTTGTACTTGGAGCACTTGGATAAAACGCTCATGAACTTTGGCTTGTGACGGCAGATCTTTGTCTACTACAGAGGGCAACCCGATCATAAAACCGATGGATATTAGTACAAATGCCAAGACAACATTCATAGCTACTCCAGAGGAAAGTACCAGTGCACGCTTCCATATCGGTTTGCTGGAAAAACTATCAGAATCATTTTTATTGTCCCCTTGCTCTCCTTTAATTTTTACAAAACCGCCAAAAGGTATGAAATTAAGAGAATAGATAGTACTTTTTTTTGTGATATTTTGTTCATCAGGATATACTTTCTTTTTCAAAAAAAAGAAAATCCATTTTTTTGAGCCGTTTTTATAATATATTTTTTGGATACCCAAAAAACGTGGCGGATAACCAAACCCGAATTCTTCAACTTTCATGCCAGTTCGTTTAGCCATGAAAAAATGGCCCAATTCATGAACGAATATTAGCAGTCCAAAGGTAACAACAAGAGCAATGATAGTAACAATCATAAAAGTGTTATACGGTTATAATATCTTTCTCCTTTTTATCGCCGATTTGCTGAATAGTGTCATTATATTCATCAACCACCGATTGCAGTTCTTTCTGATTTTTGTACATTTCATCTTCTGAAATAGTACCTTGGTTTTTTTCCTCCTTTATGGAGCGCCAGGTGTCTTCCCTGGTGTTACGTATTCCTACTTTAGCTTCCTCAATTTTTTTACCGACTATTTTAATAAGCTCTTTTCGTCTTTCTTCAGTCAGTGGAGGTATGGGAATCCTGATTATCTCGCCTTCATTGACTGGATTTAAATCAAGGTCGGAGTTGCGTATGGATTTTTCTATAGCTGCTAAAGAGTTTTTGTCCCAAGGTTGTATAGTGATAGAGTGGGAATCGGGCGTATTGATTGAGGCCAATTGTATCAAAGGAGTTTTGGAGCCGTAATATTCAACGACCATGTTTTCTACAAGAGAAGGATGGGCTCGTCCCGTTCGTATAGAACCAAGCTCGCTCTTGAGGTGATCAATAGTTTTATCAAACTGCGTTTTTACTGATGAAATATTAAGCATATTTTTGAGAATTAATTATTGGGTGAAAGGGTTCCTAAATAAATATTTTCTGAATCGTACGGATCAACGGCCAGTACGTTGATTAAACGGGAAGTTGGCACTGATTTTATTGTCGACCAGGTTCTTCCCCCATCGGTGGTTTTATAAATGACATTATCGACAGTAAACAAGATTTCATTAGTGTTGCTCGGGTTGTGTACTATGGTTTTGATAGGAATTTTTTTAAAATCAAAAAGGGTGGTAATCTCCTGCCATGAATTTCCTCCGTCAAGGCTCCTGAAAATACCTGCCTTGGTACTAATATAGATATATTCTGTCAGCGGGTCGAAATCAGCCCATTGGACCGTTAATGCGTTTGATTTATCACTAAGTGATCCGCTGATATCAAACCATTCACGGCCAGCTGTCGTTGATTTATAGATTCCCTTTTCGGTAATTATATACAGTACGTTGGTATTTTTGGCGCTTATAAATTGTTGTAATATTTTTGGCTTTTCTTGCCAATCAAGCAACTGCCAACTGTTTCCGTAGTCAGTACTTTTTATCAAACTACTGGTAGTAGCGGCGTAAATAATATTGGAATAATTAGGGTTTATTACGAGAGAAACAATTTGCTGGTTGGGCCGCTTTTCTATGTAAATATCATGCCAAGTCAGCATATCATCTACGGTTTTTATTATTTTTGTTCCCCCGGTTACATAGAGAACTTTATTGTTTAATGAATCAATAGCCATAGAGGTGAAGGTACCGCCGGACAAACTTGTCTGATTCCAGTTATTACCTCCATTATCACTTCTGAAAATGCCGCTGCCGTAAGTTGATAAATATATTTTGTTTTCCTCTTTTGGATCAAAGGCGATAAAATTTGCGTCGAGCGAACCTATAGTTTTTACTTGTTCGGCTTCCTGCGCCACAAAGATCTTATGTTCCCAGTGTTCACCAAAATCTTCTGACTTATATACTCCCCCGTCATTTTTTGAGCCTGAGGACTTCAAACTGCAGCCTGAAAGCAATAGGGTGGGGATAATAAGTATTAAGACAATTAAAATTCTCTTCATGGTGATAATTCTAAGGCTAAATTTTCTAATATTAATTGTATATTTCCTGAATTTTTTATACTAATTTTGCTTTGTTTGATATTCTCGATAATAATTTTTAGCCGGTTATTGCTGAATTTTGTGACTAATGTCTGGAGGGTAGGCTGGCTGCGTATGTTGATAATATAGGAAAAATTGTTTTTTAATAGGAAAAGATCACGTATAACATTGAGCCAATCAGTAAGCAGCGATTCACAGTAGCTTCTTTGCTGGGAGGCGGGTATTGATTGTAAAATATTTTTGATAATATCGAACTTAGTTATGCTATTTGCTTTGATAATGTCGAGGCATTGTTGGATTTTTTCTTGATGCAGATCAAGCATAGTGTGGTTATCTAATATTTGTACGGCTAAACCAGGTCGGCCATTTGAGTAACGAGAAATTATCCGGGCTTCACTTTTACTCTTTCCTTTGGAGGACAGCCATTTTTCGATTTCGACGGTAGGAGTAATTTGAAAATCAATGGCCAAACAACGTGATACAACCGTTTGGGGCAGTGAATGCCGGTGGTCGGTTATCAGTATGAAGACTGTATGTTTTGGCGGCTCCTCAAGTGTTTTTAGTAAGGCGTTCAGCGACTCCTCAGTCATATATTCAGCACCGCGGATAATGGCAATATTATAAGAGTTTAAAAAAGAGCGCAGTGACAAACGGTGATTCATTTCCCTAATTTGTTCTATGGTGATATGTTGTTTATCTTGGCTTCTGCTGATCTCAATTACGTCTGGGTGGACTCCTTTACTAATTTGGCTGCATGAGCTGCATTTCATGCAGGGAATTGCTTTTGCTGCTTTACCGCTGCATAGCAGGGTCAGCGTGAAGTAATCCGCAGTTAATGATTTCCCAACGTTAGCAGGTCCGTGAAATAAATAAGCATGTGATGTTTTACCTTTATCAATGGTTGATTGAAGGTACTTTTTAATCTGCTCGTGCCCTACGATGGGCCAATGATAGCGCTTATCAGGCATGCTTAATTTATATTAGTATAATATAAAGTACCATAAAACAGCATATTTGACAACCTTTCTTTATGAAACTAACTAATGGGTTAAAAGATCCAGTATTTTCACCGCTGTCCTATGCCAGCTAAAATCTTTAATTCTTTGGTACCCTGCGCGAATCAATTGATCTCGTAGCGATGTATTGCTAGTCAGCCGCTCGAGGGCTTTGGTGATTTCATTATGATCGTAGGGATCAACAATATAAGCAGCCTGGCCGGCAATTTCTGCAGTCGCATTGTTATTTGAAGTGATAACAGGAGTGCCGCTGGCCATTGCTTCAAGCACGGGTACGCCAAATCCTTCGTATAAGGTAGGAAAAACAAATATCTCTGCTGCGCTCATTATTTTTGGGATGTCGTCGCTGGCAACCCAGCCAGGCATGATAATGGAGTTGCCAAGATTGCTTTCCTTAATTATTTTGAGAATTTTGTCATAACCAAATCCCGGCTTTCCGATAAGTACCAAATTATAATTTGAGTTATCTGTTTTTTTAAAATCAGCGAAAGCCTGTACTATCCGTGCTATATTCTTTTTTTCTTCCAGTCTGCCGATATATAGAAAGAACGGCTGTTTTATATTATTTTTAATGAGGGAAGCTTTTATATCATCATCCGACCATTTGGTTGTAAAACGCTCATCGTATGAATTTTGGATTATTTTAATTTTATTAGTATCGGCTTTAAAGTACTTCAGGATTTCCTGTTTTGAAAAGTTCGATACGGTAATTATGCTAGAAGCATGTTTGAGAGCAAAGGAAGTCGACCAACGATGATAATCAAGTTCATTGTTTGAATATTTTCCCAAACTGATTATTTTTACTATTAAGGCGAGTATTTTTGTTAGTATGCTATTTGATGGCCCTATTGGCTTTTTTGAATATAGATCGAGGTTTTGCTCAAAACCCACGTCATGGAGAACAGTTATGGTTTTCTTTGGATGGGCTATAGGGATCGTATGTGCCGGGACAAATAATACATCAGGTTTGTGCATGACCATTTCCCATGCCAGGCGTAATTGCGTCCAGAGCAGTTGTGGCGGCCACTTAAGTACCCTGATAGTAAAATTTGAAGGAAGCTGGGCAAGTTGCCCTTGCGGGTATTCTTTACAATATAAAATAAACTGATCATTTGGATCAGCTATTTTTTTCATTTCTTCTATCATGAAATAGGCGCACCATTCAGTACCGGTTTTATGTTTTACGTGGGCTCTGGAGGCATCTATACCGATAACCATTATTTTGTTGATAAAATACTTTTTTTATAAGATTCTAAATTTTCTAAAGCAATGCCAGTGCCTTTTGCTACGCATAGATGCGCTTCGTCGGCCACGAATGAAGGAATGCCGGTTGCCTGGGAAAGAAGAGTGTCCATATTTTTTAATAGCGAAGTGCCGCCTGATAAGACCATGCCTTTATCCATAATATCAGCCGAAAGCTCTGGCGGAGTTTCCTGGAGAACTGATTTTACCGCTTGAATAATGCCAGCCAACTCATCCTGTATAGCTTCTGTGACATCATCACTTTCAACGGTAATAGTACGAGGTAGGCCTTGTATAGAATCACGGCCCCGTACTTCCATATACAGCTTTTCTTCTAGAGGCAATGCAGAACCGATATTTATTTTTAGATCCTCGGCAGTTCTCTCGCCTATAGTTAAATTATATTTTTTTCGAACATATTCTTGAACAGCCGCGTCTAATTTGTTACCTCCGATTCGCACCGAGGCATTGGCTACAATACCACCCAGGGAAATAATGGCTACTTCAGAAGTGCCACCTCCCATATCAACGATCATATGTCCGGTGGCTGAACCGATGGGTATATTAGCACCAATAGCCGCGGCTACTGGTTCTTTTATGATGTAGGCGGCTTTGGCCCCGGCTTGCAAGGTTGCTTCTATGACAGCACGCCTTTCAGTGGAAGTAATGCCGGCAGGTACGGCAATCATGACTTCTGGACGGAAAAAGCGTACGCCGCCCAATGATTTATTAATGAAATATTTCAGCATTGCTTCGGTTGTTTTATAGTCCGCTATTACCCCATCTTTTAATGGACGTGAGGCAACGATGGTATCAGGCGTACGGCCAAGCATTTCTTTTGCTTCATTGCCTACGGCCATAACATTTTTGTCAACTAAAGAAATAGCCACTACTGACGGTTCATTAATGACTATGCCGCGGCCCGGTATATACACAAGTGAATATGTTGTTCCTAGGTCAATGCCTAGTTTTCGGGATAGCATATTTTAATAACGTATTGAGATATTTTTATCTTGAGACAAGGTAGTATCGATTTGGACTGTATGATTGTCTGGTAGGCTAAATTCATCTGGTTTAAATACAGCTTTTGGCTTGTTTTTCAAGTTAATACTTATAGTTAAGGGGTAGGCGCTAGTACCGGGTTGTTTTTGCACGAGTAAATCATAGGTGTTGTTTTTAAATTGTTCGGTTATGGTATTTGGCAGTTTGTATTTGTAATGCAAGGTTTTTGATTCGCCCGGCTCTACGCATATGAAGGTACCAAATGAAGTTTTGTTAAATTCTTCTACGGTTTCTACGCTCCCCTCTTCTTCTAATTTGCAATCTACCATCATACCTTGTGAATCAAGCAAAGTTGATCCTGCGGGAACATAAACGCGCGTGTAGGTTCGGTAGCGGGTAGTTTTCCAGGTAATATCTCCAGTATGGTTGTAGGCAATGGTGATATCGGCGATTATATTATCACCGTCACGCTGAATGGTATAATCGATACTGCGATTTACTGCCGGGTCGGATTTTAAACTAGCCAGGTTGGCATCAAATACCGCTACATAATCATTTGATACCTGGCGTATATCACCGCCCCAATTTTCTTTGATAATCAAATTTTGAATATAATCATCCTTCATATACATTAAAACCTGTTTTTCCAGTATGTTTTTTGAAAATATTTTCCATAAGTCTGGCCATTTATTTTTCGGAAGATCAAGTAAAGAATCTAGTATTTTTTTTGAAAGTACGCCAATAATTTCTTTTCGCTCCGACAAATCCAATCCTTGGCGCAGATATCCCTGATTAACCTGGTACTGCAATGTGTCTACGAGATTTTCCGAATTGAATGTTAAACCGTTGACTTGAATTTCACCGGTTAAATCAAGCAAAGAAGAAATAAAGGTCGGTGTAACGGCGATAACGCCGTGAATATTTTTTTCTGATCCGCCTTCCTCATAGTAGAACCATTCCGCTTTTTGGGCTGAAGTCGGAAAATCGGGTGACCAGTTTGAATCTCTGAAAAACCATTGATGAACGGCGTTATACCGCGTTAAGGGCCAGGGAGGCTCTTCGTACAACGTGTCTTTTACCGGCTCATCAAGGTTATAAACGTTGTCAGTATTAAAATTATCAATATCCCCATTTTTTACTTTCAATATTCCATAGGTACCGATAAATCCACCGGTAGGACGAATTTCGCTGTTATTTTGCAATAAAAATAAGTATATTTTTTCTTCCGGGTAGCCGGCTATAGATGGTATGATTTGACTGGCTGAAATAGCTTGATCCAATGCTTCTTGGAGGGTGACAGTTTTTTCGTCAAAATCAGTGACAATATCTTTTATTTTGTTTATTAAAATAATTTGGTTAATTTTATCAATATTGTCCACTGCCTGATCGATGGAGGACTTGGCTATTACTAATTCTGGTTTAGCTTGGTAAATATTTTCAAGTAACGAACGGGTCTGCTCTTCACTTAAACTATTTAGGCTTATCTCGTCATCCGTTTGCAATGGAGTGATAATGGTAATGGCAATATCGTTTATCGTTTGAATTGATTTGCCGGTATCTATTCCCGCCGAAAGCAAGTAATCAACTGCAGATATTTGAGAGCCAAGCCATGGTACAATTTTCAGCCATTTAAGTTTGTTAAATTCTATTTGAGCCTGTTCAAAATCATCAACGGCACTAGCAAGCGTGCTTTCAGCAGCGGTGAAATCCTGGTTCAAAAGCTGGTCTTGCGCTAAAAAGAAACTATCCTTTCCATTCATAGCGTAGGAATAGGTATTCTTTGCCGGTTTTTGGTAGATAGCGTATAAAACCGTAAGCAGGATTAGAATAGATGCCAATACCAGCAAAATAATCCGTAAGCTTTTTGGCATACGGTACAGTATATTTGTTTTTTTTGACGGTTTAATAAAATTATTGATTTTTGGTTTTGCCATTTTTAATATGTTTATTTTTTTGGCCAATGTATTTTACGATATATTTCAGCCATGAGCTGATATGCACTCTGGTTTGCTTATTGAGGATACTGATTATTCCTAATTTTTTGGCGGAATCCCTGCTATAGTAATGCACGATTTCAATATCGGCAATATAGCGTACTTTCCAATTATTATTCCAGAAACGGCGGCACCAGTCAACATCCTCAAAATACATGAAAAAACGTTCATCCATCAAACCGACCTGCTTGATAGCGGTATTACGGACAATCATGCCAGTGCCAATTACCCAGTCAACATCACGAGTTGTTTGGTGATCCCAGTCGAGCATCAAAAATTTGGTCATGGCCTTCTTGGCAAAAGGCATTCTCCTTAAAAAAGTTCTTCTGTAGAGCGGGTAAAGGAACTTTGGAAAGGTGCAGCATGATGCTTGCGTTGAACCGTTGGGGTTAATAAGTTTTGGTCCGGCCAAGCCAATATCAGTATGCCGATTCATATAGCCG
The DNA here is from genome assembly GCA_964549245.1 of uncultured Gammaproteobacteria bacterium. Classification (GTDB taxonomy): domain Bacteria; phylum Patescibacteriota; class Patescibacteriia; order UBA10025; family JAHIVO01; genus CAZJUO01. The sequence continues at coordinate 1,720 of CAZJUO010000041.1, read as the reverse complement.
ACTAGTTTTTCCAAGGCGCCGTCTTGGACAATGGTCGTGTCCATATTTAGTATTAAGTAGTACTCCCCTTCTATAGACTTGATTCCGATATTAACAGCTTTTGCATAACCAAGGTTTTTCTCTAAAGGAATTAAACGTACTGACGGAAATTCTCCTCGTACCAAATCAACACTGCCGTCTTTTGAAAAATTATCAACGACAACAATTTTATAGTGAAGCTGGCTTGAATGTTGGAGATTTGCAAAGAGTGATTTTAAGCATTGGCGAAGTAGTCCCCGGGCATTATAATTGACTATTACTATAGATAAATCGAGCATAAATCAGGCTTTTTAATCATGATTTGTAGACTGCATTATAACAAAAAGGATATTATTTTTCAATCATAGGTTCCGGATAGCCACTCTTGAGAAATACGTTCGCCGCAGCCGCTGAAATAATAATTAGAAAAATACCCAGTGGGTGGTTAATGTACGGGGTGGTCAGATGCACAATAAGCAGTGATACAAAGCAAAAAATTAATGAAAGCAACAATAAGTATTCTTCTTTACTGCTCGCCTTTCGTAGTGCTAGGGCCATATTTTTCAGTATGTGCCAAAGAAAATATAGATAACCAAGCAAACCAATAAGGCCTATTTTTACTAAAATATCCAAATATCCCCACTCAAATGAATACGTGGTATACAGGCCATTTTGCTTTGATTCGGTGCGGGGGTCAAAACTTGTATACGATACGGTAGTAGCAAATCCGCTGCCGAGTACAGGACTCTCTAAATACTTTGAAACCAAAGGTTTTAACAATTCAAATCTGGTACTAACGGCCGCTTCTTCAGTCTCAGTAATCCGTTCTTTCACTAACGCTCCGGCAGAAACGTTTCCGCCGGTATCTCCAGGCAAGGTAATATTTACCAATGCGGTAATGATAAGTAAATCAAAAATCAGTACACCGAGCATTATCACTATGGTAAATGATATTTTTTTAAATTTCACCTTTTCTTTAATCAATAAATAGCTGCATAGAAGAAGTATAGAGATTCCTAAAGAAAGCCAAAGACTGCGCGAAAAGGAAATTATCAAAGTAGTACTGCTTAAAACCGTCATGATAAAAAAAGCTGCGTATTTCTTTTTTGCGATCTCCTTTCTCCCAACAAATACCAAAAAGATA
>CAZJUO010000041.1:0-548 GCA_964549245.1 uncultured Gammaproteobacteria bacterium | reverse complement strand
CGAACAGCACCCAAATATGGCTTTGAAAAAATACTCTATAGTAATTTTGGATTACCACGCCTATTTCCCCTACTCTCGTATCACGAATCCAGGTATATATTAAACGTATGAGGTTTTCATCGGTTTGATGCGCAAAATAAAATAATAGCCAAAATGTTTTTAATGCTATGGCTGTTACCGCTGCCATTACTATTTGAATAAAAGTGAGTATTCCCTTGGTAGTGCGAATAACGTAAAAAGCCACAAATAACAAACCAAAATATAAGTACCCATTGGCGTCAAAGAATATATCTTTTATTGGATGGCCGTTGATGACACCATTGATAACCCCCCAAACTAATAGCAGTAATAAAATTAAAAAAGGTCTAAAATAAACGGACTTGATAAATGAAATATCTTTTTTTCGTATGGCGTGGTAAATCCAAGCCAGAAAAACCGCTAGAAAAATAGCCAGGCGTATTGATATTTTAAACGATTCAAACTCAAATGAAAATAAATATCCGAATGATCCTATAAGCAGTTCGGCAGTTACTATCCAAAAACCGTAT
>CAZJUO010000040.1:0-10172 GCA_964549245.1 uncultured Gammaproteobacteria bacterium | reverse complement strand
GCAATTGACTTTAGCGGATGGCATGATCATGCCCCCGCCTAACTACTGGGTTCAGGAAACCGGCCAAAAAGCTGTCATTTTTTACGATGAGGGCGTTGAAACAATGGTTGTTTCAATTACCTTCCAGGGAGATGCCGAGGATTTTGGTTGGGTGGTTCCTGTACCGGCACAACCGACCGTGACAAAAGGATCCGATGGATTATTTACTTCTTTGCAGGAGTTAACCGGTTATTACCCTTACAATCGCTATGATACGCTATCGGTAGGAGCTACGTTGGACGAAACCCAAAATAAGGGGGTAACGGTCATTGAGACAAAAAAGATTGATTATTACGACGTAACCGTTTTATCGGCTGACGACAGGGACGCTTTAACCGATTGGTTGTCAGACCATGATTATAATTTTCCTTCATCAGCCAGCTACATCCTGGACAGTTATATACAGAATAATTGGTACTTTGTGGCCATGCGCATCGATGTCAGTAGCTTGGATTGGACTGACGTTTCCCAACAACTGCGTACGGGGCACGCGACGCCGGTGAGTATTGCTTTTGAAACAGAAAATATCGTTTACCCTTTGAAAATATCGTCGGTGACCAGCCGGCCTGACCAAAATAAAAAACCTTCATATGATACTGGCGCGGTAGGTAAGGCTATTGAGATCAATCGAAATAGCCTGCTTTCCTTAGATTCTTTCGATGGCTTTACCACTGATAGCGGTACGGTTGAAGCTTGGGTTCAGCCTGATGCTACGTGGGAGAATTCGACCGGTTATTGGGAAATAATGAATGTAGTAGACAGCAATGCCGCCGATATATTTGAATTTCGCATTGCCAGATCATACGATGATGAGTCCGTGTATCTGCAATATGTCGCCTATGACGAGAATTACCGCTATCAGCTATGGCAGGCTGAACTGCCGAACCAGGAGTGGCAAACGGATACCTGGTATCAGCTGGCCGTTACCTGGTCTGATGAAAATAGCCCCATAGGTTATGTAAATGGCCAAGCCTATCCCATGACTTCTGTCAGCGGAAATGCCCAATGGGCTATGCGTTCAGCTGTAGGGGCAACATTATATCTTGGCCAGCGGGGCAACCAAAGCGAGAATTCAGCCTTGCGGGGCACGCTTGATGAGGCGCGCATTGTATCAACAACCATGAGTGGTGATGAAATGCAGGAAAGCTACACAACAGTAAGAGAGGGAACTGCTCATGGGGTGAGCGATGAGACTGTTTTTCTTTCGCATTTTGATTCGTCATTGGCCGAGGCAGTGTCGGGTCGGGAATTGAATTATACCGTTTCCACCTATGACCAAAGCAGTGAATACGCATCACTGGAATTATACGTTTTCGCCGACCACAAAAAGGCTTTGCCTGGTTTTAGCACCTCGTGGGCCAATTGGCTTAAAGACGATGCTATTGAAGAGCTAGCATTGGACGATCAGGGAAATCCCTGGATAACGCCTGATGAAAGCAAGTATTTTTTAACCAAACTGACGCGGACCATGGCTTACACGGAAATGACGGAAGATCTGTTTTTTCGGCAGGCTGATGACAATTCCAAAGTGGGAGTAGGGCCAAGCCGATGGGATAGAACCAAAAGGGATATGTTGCCTGTGTTATTTTACGGCATGCTTTTTTTCGTGATCATATTGTTTATCTCCGTTTTGTCGCCGTTTGGGATGCTGTTTATTATCATGTCAGTTCTTATTTTCCTGGTGAAAAAAAGATCACTGCGCGTATTGTTTTGGATCATCCAAGCCGGAGCGGCGTTCTTGTACCTGCTGATGCTTTCAGCAATATTATTTGTTCCCATATCAGGGCAGAGTTTTTGGGGTAATTTGGGTGATATGCCTTTTAATTCGCTGACTTCATCGACCAGAAGCATGCTTGGTATTTTTATGGTATTGATTCCCATCGCAGTAGTACTTGTGGTTATGGCTGGGACAATGATTTTACAGGTTAGGTATCAGCGCAGAAAAAGAATGTTACAAGCTGGAAGTAACGCAACTAAAGAGACGCCATTAAAAGCTGACACAGCAAAAAATGTGCAACCAATTTCTGCTACGCAGAAAAAAACACCGGTTGCCAAAACCAAGAAAGCCACCATGAAAAAATCAACCAGGACTAAAAAATAACCAAACTATTTATGAAAATACCCAAAAAAATACTAAACCATTTGGATAAAAGCAAGGTAAAATACGATATTGTAGAACACAAAACAGTGTACACGGCTTATGATTTGGCCCAGACATTGAAAAAGAAACTGCAGGAAATAGCCAAAACACTATTGGTTAAAGTTGACAAGGAGTATTATGTCGTGGTTATACCCGCGCATTATAAGCTTGATTTGAAAAAAATTAAAAAACTGCTCAAAGCCAAAAAAGTCCGTATCGCCAAAGAGTCGGAGATGAAAACTAAGTTTAAAGTGAAGCCGGGAGCTATCACTCCTTTCGGCAGCACGCATAAAGTCGGGGTAATAGTTGACACGGCTTTAGCTAAAGCGCGTGAGGCTATTTTCAGCGCCGGAAGTTTTACCGAAAGCGTACGCATGAAGGTAAAAGATTTTTTAAAACTGGAGGATTCCACCACCGGCAGTGTGGCGGTACGGGATAAAACAAAAAAATAAATGCCTTATCAAATTAAACTTGAAAAATTTGAAGGGCCGCTTGATTTACTCCTGCAGTTTATTGAACAGGAGCGGCTGGATATTACCGAGGTGTCGCTGGCAAAGGTAACGGATCAGTACCTCGGGTACCTTAACCAAACGGCGGACATCTCCACTGAAGAGCTGGCTGATTTTCTGGTAGTGGCCGCCAAACTGCTGCTAATCAAGTCAAAGATTTTACTGCCCCAGCTGGAGGTGGACGCTGAAGAGGCTTCTGACCTGGAGCAGCAGCTGCGGATTTATAAAGAATTTTACGAGGCTTCCAAAGTACTGCAGAAACGGATTGTAAAAAAGCATTTTCTGTACCCGCGGGAACGGATGATCGTGCGCATTGACAAGGTTTTTAATCCGCCGAAAAGCATTACTTCCGAAACGTTGAGTAAAATATTTCGTGGTGTGCTGGCTAGTTTGGAGCCGTGGGTAAACCTGCCCCGGGAAGTAGTAACCAAAACGATTTCTATCAGAGAGCGGATTGCCAACATACAGCAGATGATCCAGGAAAAAATGCGCATGCGTTTTGGTGAACTGTTGCGTTCGGCCAACAACAAAACCGAGGTTATCGTCACTTTTTTAGCGATTTTGGAGTTAGTCAAGCAGCGTTCGATAGCCGTAGTGCAGGAAGGCATTTTTGACGATATCGTGGTGCAGAAAATAGATACCACCAATAAAACCATTATTAACGAAGAATAATTTTAATACCTTTTCTATGTCGGACAATACAAAAACAAAAGCCTTGATCGAAAGCTTGTTATTCGTTTCGGGGAAAGCCATATCGATAAGCAAAATGGCTGAAATATTGAAAAAAGACAAAAGAGAGATAGTGCAGGTGGCTGATGAATTGATGCAGGAATATAATCAGGACAGCCGCGGGGTTCATATCCAGCGCACCGCCCAGTCGTATCAAATGGCCAGCAGCCCAGCCTGCGCTTATATTATCAAAGATTTTGTAAAATCAGAGCAGACGGGCGAACTGACCAAGCCGTCTTTGGAAACGCTGACTATCATCGCTTACCGCGGACCGATCACCAAAGCAGAGCTTGAGCAGATCCGTGGCGTCAACTGCAGTTTGATTATCCGGAATTTATTGATCCGCGGTTTGATAGAATCCAAAGAAGATAAAGAAAAAATGGCAACCGTATATTCGATCACCTTTGATTTCCTGCGTTTTTTGGGCTTGGATAAAGCGGAGGATTTGCCTGATTTTGACAAATTGAACAGTGACGAAAATTTGAAAAAACTATTGGAGCAAAATGTCGAAGGCGGTGAGCCAGCTTCGTAAGTTTTAATCGCACCTACGCTATGGTATCATTTCTTTTGGCCACACTCTTTGCCTTGCAGCAAATAGATTATAGCCCTTCAATTTTTTATCTTGATGGGCGTCTCCAATCCCAGTTAGCCGAACAAATGATGGCTTCAGAATACCAAGGGCCGTTCCGCGTCTACCGTAGTATTCCCCCAATAAGAAAATCTGATTTTGTGTATCCGATTGACTCTATAAGCGCCACGGCCGGCATTGCCCTGGACAGTATGAGCCGTCAAGTACTTTGGCAAAAAAACACCGACCAGCAAATGCCTATTGCCAGCCTGACAAAATTGATGACTGCTCTTGTTTTTCTGGAGACCGATACGGAATTTTCAGAACAGATTACTATCGCTCAAGAGGATAACAGCAATGTAGAGGGTAGCCGCTTATACGTTACGGAGGGAGAAACAGTGACTGTGGGGGATTTGTTTTATGCCAGTTTGGTAGGGAGCGCTAATAATGCCACCAAAGCGCTAGCGAGGTCGACCGGTATTCCTGAAGAGGAATTTATACGGCGCATGAACGATACAGCCAAGCGTTTAGGGTTACATAAAACGGTTTTCTACGACGTGACCGGGCTTGACCCCAGGAACCAATCCACCGTTTTGGAATATAGCCGGATCGTGCAGCTGGCTTTGCGGAATTCAACCATCAGGGGGGCTCTGTTGCGGAACGAATACGCCTTTGAAACGGTTGACAAACATATTTCGCACCATATAAAAAATACCGATAAATTATTAGGCGATGATGACCTACATTTGATCGGCGCTAAAACAGGATACCTCAATGAAGCCGGTTTTACCTTTGCCTGCCAGGCGGAAGATGATGGGCATGGGGTGATCGTTGTATTATTCAATAGTTCTTCAAGCGAACAGCGTTTTTATGAGGCGAAGATACTTTTACAGTGGGCTTTTTCGAATTATTTATGGTTTACTATTTAACAAAAGGATTAAAATAAGGTATGTTTAGTATAGATTACGCTGCGTTGTTTAACAATTTCCCTCCTGAAGTGGCTACACTTTTGATAGCTATGTTGCCCATAGCGGAGTTGCGAGCGGCCATACCTCTGGCTATCACGACTTTTGATCTAAGCTGGTGGTCGGCGTACCTATGGGCGGTGATCGGAAATATTATTCCGGCTATCTTTCTGTTGCTGTTTCTTGATCCCGTGGCCCGATTTTTAAGAAAACACTCACGGGCGTTTGACCGTTTTTTTGAGTGGGTTTTTACCAGAACCAGAAAAAGATTTATTAGTAAATCCCAAAAGTACGGGCGGTTTATTGCTTTGGTTTTGTTCGTAGCCATTCCGCTGCCCATAACTGGAGCCTGGACTGGTTCAGCGGCGGCGTTTTTGTTTGGTATCCCGTTTTCCAGGTCGTGGCCGGCCGTTTGTTTGGGCGTTTGCATTTCCGGAGTTATCGTAACCATAACTACGGTAGGAATAGCTTCATTGTTTTAACCGTTTTTTATGAAAAAACCATATATTATTGCCAACTGGAAAATGAACATGGATGGTTCTGCCATCGATAGGTTTTTTTCGCATTTCCAGCCGACAGCCAGTATGATCCGCAAAGCCCATATTATTATCTGCCCTTCTTTTGTGGCTATCAGTGATGTACAAACTAAGGCAGAAAAAGGGTTGTCAATCGGCGCGCAAAACTGTTTCTGGGAGGCCCGCGGGGCGTATACGGGGGAAGTTTCGGCACGGCAACTGGCTGATAGCGGCTGTAAGTATGTAATCATCGGCCATTCGGAGCGCCGGCGGATATTTTCAGAAGATGACGCCATGATCAACAAAAAACTCCAGATAGCCCTGCAGTATAAGCTTTCACCCATTCTTTGTTTGGGAGAAACATTTGAGGAAAAAGAGGCTGGGCAGACCAAGCAGGTGGTGAGTGAAAAAGTCAGCCGGGCCCTGCATGAGATTCCTTTGCCCGAAGCCAAAAATATCATTATTGCTTATGAGCCGATCTGGGCCATCAGTTCCAATCCGCGCAATACGAGCCACCAGGCAGACAGCCCCGAAGAAGCGCAGGTGGTACATAAACTGATACGCCACACGGTAAAAGAAATATGCAACGAGCAGATCGCCGCTTCGATGCCCATCATATACGGAGGCTCGATTCGTTCGGAAAATGCCGCGGGATTTGCGGCTATGGAAGATATTGGGGGAGTGCTGGTAGGCAGTGCCAGCCGTGACGGGGAAGAGTTTCAAAAAATTATTGAATTATTTATCGCCTAATATTTATATACTATGCTAGTCCATTTGTCAGAATTAATTAAAGACGCAAAAAAGAAGAAGTACGCTCTCGGAGCTTTTAATATTGAGAACCTGGAAACCACCTTGGGCGTAGTCCGAGCGGCGGTCAAGCTGAAATCCCCGGCTATTTTGCAGGTATCAGAAACGAGCATTCAGTACGCCGGCCTGAAAGCTATTACCTCGATAGTCCAGGCTATCGCTTCAGTGGAAACAGGCAAGATCCCCGTAGCTTTGCATTTGGATCACGGGAAAAGCTTTCGTTCGGTGGCGGAATGCATCCGCGCGGGATTTTCGTCCATTATGATGGACGCTTCAGATGTGCCTTTTATGGAAAATGTTATTTTGACCAGGCAAGCGGTTGACTACGCGCACCAGAAAGGAGTTTTGGTACAGGGGGAGTTGGGCGTGGTCAAGGGATTGGAAGAAGTGGCTCCGGAAGAGCGCAAAGCGCTGATGACCAAGCCGGAAGAAGCCGAGGAATTTGTCAAAAAAACCGAAGTGGACACTTTAGCTGTTGCTGTCGGTAATGTGCACGGTATCATGAAAATGCAAAAAGGTAATCCTGGCCTTGACCTCAAACGGTTAGCCCAGATACAGCAGCTTATCCCTGATACGCCGCTGGTACTGCATGGCGCCTCGGGCTTGCCGGATGAGCAAATTAAGGAAGGCATCAAGCGGGGGATTGCCATTATCAATATTGATACTGAATTGCGCTTGGCTTTTACTGACGCACTGCGCAAAGAATTGATCGGCAGCCCGGAAGTATTTGACCCCCGGTTGATCTTAACCCCTTCGATCCGTGCTATCGAGGATATTGTCACGAAAAAACTGCAAATTTTTGGCAGTGCCGGAAAAATTAAATAACCAGCTTAATAAGTAATATTACAATACTATGTCAATACGATTAGCCATCAATGGTTTTGGGAGGATCGGCAGGGCGGCTTTCAAAGTAGCCAGCGAAGAAGATAACATCGAGATCGTCGGCTTGAATGACCTGACCGATAATAAAACGTTAGCGCATTTACTGCAGTACGATACGGTGTATGGCAGGTATCGCAAGGACGTATCAGCTGATGATGAAGGTATCACGGTTGCCGGGAAAAAATATACGGTCTTTGCCGAAAAAGATCCGTCCAAGCTGCCTTGGAAAAAACTGCAGGTGGATGTGGTTATTGAATCAACCGGGCATTTCCGTACCAGGGAAACCGCTTCTGCTCATCTGAAAGCCGGCGCTAGGAAAGTAGTGATTTCAGCTCCGGCCAAAGGCGGGGGGGTAGACACCTTTGTCATTGGCGTTAACGATGATTCATTGCGCGGCCAGGAGATTATTTCCAACGCCTCGTGCACTACCAACTGCATTTCCCCGGTAATGAAGGTGTTGACTGATACTTTCGGTGTTCATAAAGCAGCTATGACCACGGTTCATTCGTATACAGCTGACCAAAATCTGGTTGACGGGCCGCATAAGGACCTGCGGCGGGCCAGAGCCGCGGCGCAAAATATCGTCCCTACTACCACCGGCGCGGCCATTGCCACTACCAAAACCATCCCTGAATTAACAAACCTGTTCGATGGCATGGCCATCCGCGTACCTACGCCGGTCGTTTCCCTGTCAGACATCACAGCCATGCTCAAGAAAAAAACAACTGTCGAAGAAGTCAACGAGGCTTTTCGTGCAGCAGCCAAAGAAGAGCGCTTCAAGGGCATTATGGCCATTACTGAAGAACCTTTGGTTTCCTCCGATATTATCGGCAATCCGCATGCTTCTATCGTTGATCTGGGATTAACCAAGGTTATTGACGGCGATTTATTGAAAATCATTGCCTGGTATGACAATGAATGGGGCTATACCAATACCCTGGTGCGTATTTGTCAGAAGCTGAAATAAATAGTATACTATAAGCGTTATTTCTAAATACTCCTAAATATTTAGAAAGGGGGTGACACTGATACAATGAAAAGTAAATACATTCCGATTGCTTTTGCCGTGTTTGGTTTAATGTGCGGTATTTTCGGTTTTTTTACAGAAGTACGAAATGAAGTGATTATCATCCCCTCAAGCTTTTATTTGCAGCTGTCCACTGCTTCATTTTTGGCGGCCATCTATTTTGAACTGCAGCGCAAGAATTAAATTATAGTCAAGATTTACGCCTTATGAAATGTCACTAACGGCTTTTCATGGTTAGATTTTTTCAGTGTAGGCAGTCTTGACGTCTTTATTTTTTTACATTAGAATAGTGAGAACAAAAAACAGGCCGCGTTCGTCTAGTCTGGCCTAGGACACCTGGTTCTCATCCAGGAAATCGTGGGTTCGAATCCCACACGCGGTACCAATACACAACTTTCAGAATTTTCTCGGATTTTTTCTCTGGCGCTGGGTAGGGCAAACCAGTGTCTTTGTGGGCGGAAATTTATTTGAGGGCGGACTTTCCCGAAAGACAGGACGAGGTTCGCCTCCCGCGCGATTTAGAAATTTTGTCTCGTTTTCATTTTAATAATTAAATGCAAAATATATGACCAACCAAAAGTTTTTTCTCTACGCCCGCAAGTCCACTGATGTGGAAGATAAACAGGTTTTGAGCATTGAAGCGCAGATCGTGGAATTGCGCGCCTTTGCCAAAAAGGAAGGACTGCACATCATTGAGGAATTAGTGGAAAAGAAATCGGCAAAAATGCCCGGGCGCCGAATATTTAATGAAATGCTGACGAGAATAGAAAAAGGCGAGGCGCAGGGCATCGTGAGCTGGCATCCTGACCGCTTGGCGCGCAACTCGGTGGATGGCGGGCGCATAATTTACCTTTTGGACACTGGACAGCTTGCGGCTCTGAAATTCCCCCAGTTTTGGTTTGAGAGTACGCCGCAAGGCAAATTCATGCTCAACATTGCTTTTGGGCAGAGTAAATACTATGTGGATTCATTAAGCGAAAACGTGAAACGAGGATTGCGCCAAAAAGCCAGACGTGGTGAGTTTTCCGGCATAGCGCCGATTGGCTACTTAAACGACCTCCGCACCAAAACAGTAGTCGTGGACAAGCAGCAAGCCAGCGTCGTGCGTCAGGCATTTGAACTGTACGCAGAGGGAAGTTCTACCCTGGATGATATTTCCGACTTTTTGGCGCGGCATGGAATAAAGTCCCGCAACGGCATTGCCAAAAAACGAGACAGAATTTCTTTTATCCTTTCCAATCCTTTTTACATAGGTTTATTTTCTTACGCAGGCGAATTGTACGAGGGAAAGCACCAGCCAGTCATCTCAAAGAAAATTTTTGATAAGGTGCAGGAAGTATTGAAGCAAAAAAGCAGACCGCACCACAAAACCAAGAACGAGCCGCAACCTTATTGCGGTCTGCTTCGCTGTGCTACCTGCAACTTCATGATTACCGGCGAAGCCAAAGTAAAACACCAAAAAAACGGCAACGAGCACCACTATGTCTATTACCGATGTACGAAAAAGTCCAAAGCTATTAAATGTAACGAGCCGTGTATCAGGCAGGAAGCATTGGATAATCAAATCACCCCGCTCTTACAAAAATTTTCTTTGAGATCTGATTGGGCGGACAGCCTGTTAAATCAATTAGAGCAAGATATTACCCAGTCCGCCCATTCCTCTGTCGCTTTTGTTCAAGAGACGAAAGATACCATTACGACAATAGAAACCAAGCTCCAGCGGCTTCTGGACAGCTACCTGGAGCAGGATATTGACCGAGAGACGTATGTGGAGAAGAAAGCCGATCTCTTAGGCGAGAAAAAGTCGCTGACGGAGAAAATAGCCCGTCTTGAACAAAAGCGGACTGGCTGGGTCGAACCGATGAGGAAATGGATAAATAAGGCAGCAGAGCTGCCGAAAATCGCGCGGGAGAGCGACCTAAATGCGAAAAAGGTCGCGGCCAAAGAAATCTTTGGCTCGAACCTCGTCCTGTCTTTCGGGAAAGTCCGCC
>CAZJUO010000039.1:0-10495 GCA_964549245.1 uncultured Gammaproteobacteria bacterium | reverse complement strand
GGATTTCCTATATCGATTATTTTCAGCCAAACACTGTAGTTAGAATATGATCTCAGGTATAGATAATCATTATGAATCGTGCTTGTGTATCCCCAATCCATGTTTTGAAGGTTTAAAGCACTTATTGAATCGATTGATTCAGGATTGGCAATGTCAGCGACCTCCAATACCTGATTATCGTTGTTTTGAGATACGCCGAGGAAAGCATAGTTGCCCGATACCTCGACACTCCATGTACCATTTGACACCTGGTATTGGCCAAGCAGGCTGAAACTATTTTGCGTGTCATAGGTGCTAAAGCTCCAAACCGGTCCGTGCGTAACGTGGCTGTTATCATCGCGGGCTGATACCTGCCAGTAATAGGTGGTAGCGTAATTAAGTTGGTGCGGATACTCGCATTCGGAAGAAGTAAGATTGCTAGTTTTGTAAATGGGCCAGGAAAATTCCGAATTTGTATCAACCTCCAAATAATATGTTAGTGGATCATTATCCGGGTCTGTGCATTGCCAGCTTAAAGTCACTTCCAGTTCCTGAATGGTCGCTCCATCGGCCGGGGAAGGGTTGGTTGGTGCATCCGGCCCTTGGTTTTCTTGCGGTTTTGTGCTTTTATCTCCGCTACATCCGATTAGCCAAAGGAATATTAGGAAAATCGGAATATACCTATAAAATTTCATACTAATCCCCCGAAATGGCTTTCACTTTCGCTTTTTGTTTACCCTTTGCATGGTGGAATAATAATTTTCCTTTATTTCGTCCAGCCCCTGACGACCATATAAATCCCAGCTTGTCTTAACAGAAGTATGTCCCAATACAACAGACAACGTTTCGATACTTCCCCCGTTCTTTTTCCAGAGATAGGCAAAGCTATGTCGTAATAAGTGACAGGATATATATTTTTGTCTGGGATTGGGATTTCGTATCCCGGCGCATATTCCTGTAGCCGCGACAATGCGGTTCAATTGTCTAAGGCTAAGGTGATTTCCGTTTCTTGACAAAAATAGATAACCATTGGTTCTGTTGCCACAATGGAGCCTTATCTTTTTAAGCAGGGATGCGGTCATGGGAATCGTTCTGGTTTTGTCTCCTTTTCCATGCCCTATGGTCAACATTTGGGTTTGAAAATCCAGGTCTTCGATTTTTAAAAAAGCCAGCTCAAACCTTCTAATACCGGTCTCTATGAAAATGTGAATAATCAACTCGTTTCTACCGGACTTGGCAGAATGCGTAAGTTTTTTCAATTGTGATTCAGTTAAGTGATAGATGGCATTGGACGATCTGATTCTGGATTTTCCAGGTTGTTTTTCTGACAATCTCGATTTGGATCGGTTAAACAGGGATTTAAAAATCAGACATAGTCTGGATTTTATGCCCGGTTTAGTTCTCGCTTTTGTAGGAGTGTGACGTCTTTAGCCTCCCATAAATCCTCCTGTTTCTTAGAGTTATCAACAATTTCATCATATTTATCACCATTGTAACATCCTTCAATTTTTCTGTCAAAATAGGATTTTCAAGGCTTGCGACCGCCCTGAATATCGCTTGTATAAACGCTTTTTTAATCAATAATGTAAATCCCCGGTGTTAATCGAACGGCCCATTTCTACAAAAATAGGACATTGAGATAAGCCAGTCAAGGGAAAAATGTGGGATTTTTCCACATTTCTACTGCCTCCGGAGGCCATATACGGGAATTTGAAATGAAGGTTATAATGGTGGGTATGCCATTAAACCAACGCCACATCGACGAACTGAAAGAAATATATCATAAGCATACCGGAGATTCACTCTCAAATCAAGATGCCTGGGATATGGCCAGGCGATTGATCGGGTTATTCAGACTATTATTAAACAACAAACATAACAATGAGAAACAGTAACACAACATAGTATGTCAAAGATTGCCATCTATGCAAGAAAATCAACCGAATCCGAAGATCGGCAGGTTTTGTCTTTGGATTCACAGATTTCGGAACTGAAATCCTATGCTGAATCACAGGGATTGGTTATCAGTGAGATATACAGAGAGTCTAAATCCGCAAAGGCACCCGGCCGACCCATATTTGACGATATGATAAAGAAAATTCAATGCAAAAAGATTGATAGTGTTCTCTGCTGGAAACTTGACCGTCTGGCCAGAAATCCGATAGACGGCGGAAATATAATCTGGGCGCTTGAAGAAGAAAAACTGAAAAGCATTCATACTCCCCAGAGAGAATTTCTGAACACGGGCAATGATAAATTCTGGATGGCCCTTGAATTCGGCATATCCAAAAAGTATGTCGATGACCTCAGCGACAATGTAAAAAGAGGATTAAAAGCCAGACTTGAGAGGGGATGGATACCGGGACGGCCTCCCCTGGGATATTTAAACGACAAGGAAAACAGAACAATAATCAAAGACCCAGAACGCTTCCTCCTGGTACGCAGGATGTGGGACTTGATGCTGAGCGGGAATTACACACCGAACACAATATTGAAAATTGCCACTGAAGAATGGGGTTTGAGAACCAGAAAGCATAAAAGGTTCGGAGGAGGACCGGTCGGTTATTCCGAGATTTATAAAATATTCACCAATCCGTTTTATTACGGCAAAATTGTTCGAAAGGGCGAGCTTCACCAGGGAGCGCATCCACCCATGATTACAAAATCGGAATTTGATCGCGTGCAGGACGAACTGCACAGAAGCTCGAACAAGCGACCTAAGAGACATTCATTCGCTTACACCGGAATGATAAAATGCGGAGAATGCGGCGCTGGTGTGACCGCGGAGCACAGAATAAATCGTTATGGATATCATTATGTTTATTACCACTGCACCAAACGCAAAAGAACTGTCCGATGTTCACAAAAATACATTCAGGAACAGGAGTTGGAACGGCAAATATCCCAGTTTCTACAGACGATTACAATAGCGGACGATTTCAAGGATTGGGCGATCAAAGTTCTGCGTGACATACATGAAGAGGAACAAGGCAAAAACATTGCGGCATCAAAATCCCTGCATAAAAGATATACTGAAATTAAAACCGAATTGTCCGAATTGATGAATATCAGACTACGGGGTTTACTTAGCGACCAGGAATATCTTGAAAAAAAAGAAGAACTGGAAAACGAACAAAACAGGCTCAAGGAAATGATAGAGGATTCCGAGCATAATTTTGAGGATTTGCTTGATAAGTGTGAAAAAGTATTTGAATTCGCCTGCCACGCCAAATCGAAGTTTGAAAATGGTACTCTTAAAGAAAAGCGGACGATATTAAATCAGATCGGTTCGAACCTTGTTTTGAGGAACAAAAAACTGCATATTTTACCACAAAAGCCATTTCTTATAATCAAAAAGGGTATAGCATCCGGTAGTGCAAATATTGCCATGTTCGAACCTTCTAAAAACAGCTATACTCAGCAGAGAAATCCGTATGTAAAAACACCAAAAGATATGATCTACCGCCTACGGGATTCGAACCCGTGTTGCCACATTGAAAGCGTGGAGTCCTGGGCCATCTAGACGAAGGCGGCTTGAATGGTTATTGTAAATCTAATCTTTTAAATAATATCTCCTTTTGTTGAGAGTTATTTTTTAATTCCAATTCCCTTTTTCTAGCTAAGGTTTTATCAAGATACGTTTCATAATAAATTAGTTCAAACGGTTTAAATGCCTTTATCGATCTAGCCCTGCCATTATTATGCTGCGCCAGTCTGTTTTGCAGTTTATCAGTGTATCCAATATAATGCCATTTTTTAACCAAGCTTTTTAAACAGTAAATGTAGTACATATATTTGTTGCCACATTGCCACCCTACGGGTGATGACCCGCAGGGTTAAAAGCGTGGAGTCTCGCAGTCGTTTTATAATCAACCTAATTATTAGCCAAGCGATCCGCCGCAGGCGGGCTAGACCAGGCTACCTGCCCGCCATCGCCTTTGGCGAAGCCGTGGCAGGCGGGGACAAAGGCGGCACGTTGTAATACTCAATAGCTGATTGTCTATAGAAGATCAGAATAACCCTTTTGGTATACAATATAGTAGCGGATTATTTACCATACGTCAACCAAAAAGCCTTGCAATTTTAATAAAAATTCGTATAATTGTAAATACAACAAAATTCACCTTATTGCATGTAGGAGGCACTATGTCAAAAGATAATTCATGTGTTTGGGTTGACGTGGATCAAGTCAATGCCCAGCAGCGTGAAGCCTTTTGTAAGATACCCGTTTGCCAGCGTCTATTTTCAGTGCCGCACTGCTTAGCTGAAGACTTACGGAAAGAAATTATTGCTTTTGCGCAACAGCTGGGGTACCATGTTTCAATCGCGGAAGGCGGCACCGATGTGGAAAACGACCTGAAGAATATTGAACCCGGGGCAATCGTAGGCATCGCCTGCCAAAAAGAAATTTGGCTGGCCATTCAGTTCTTAAAGATCCCTTTTCAGGCGATTGAGCTAATTTCTTTCGGCTGCAAAAAGCATAATAGCACCTTTGATATGGCCAAAGCCAAGGCTATACTCGCACGTGGCAGTTGATGTCCCGCATTACTCTGTGTAGAACGGTAATGCGGGTTTTTATTTTGCCAATTAATGGGAATTATACTATAATATAGATGTTTTTATTATTTTAACCGGAAAAATTAAATTATATGAAAATAAAAAAAGGCAGCACTGCGACTGCCAAAGATAAAGAAGCGTTTGAGTATAGTTTTGAAAACAATACGCCGAATTACGCTTCAAGCGTATCCAAACAGCCTGTTACTGACACAGAAGACAATAAAGACTGGCTCGAAGACGAAGATTACGCGGGTCAGCTGGCCGTGGACGTATACCAGGTTAATGATACCGTGGTTATAAAATCAACTATCGCCGGCGTTAAACCAGAGGATATCGACATTGCCGTGAATAATGACATGATCACCATTCGAGGTAAGCGGGAGCAGGAAGATGTTATCAATACCGAGGATTACTTTTATCGGGAATGTTATTGGGGAGGATTCTCACGCTCTATAATTTTACCATGTGAGGTAAAGGTAGATAAAATAAAAGCAACTATGAAGAACGGGATTTTGACTATTGTCCTGCCGAAAGCCGAAAAAGCCAATAAAGTAACAGTAGTAAAAGTTCAGGAGGAGTAATGCCCTATGCCGGAGCTAGCTACTGAATATTATCTTCCCGCTTTGGTGGATAAATTTGAGGGCAAATTTGCTGTTTTGAGCGTGGCGGACCAAAGCGTAAAGTGGCCCATCAAAAGCTTACCTGACGATATCGAAGTGGGAAAGGAAATTCGCCTTTGCGTTTCTTCGCAAAAAGCCGAAAAGGAAGCACAAGAAAAAATAGCAATTCAAATGCTCAACCAATTATTGGAAAGCTAACTATGGCCGAAACAAAAAAACAAAGCGGTAAAAAAATCCCCAGCCTGCCGCAACCTAAAAAATTCCTGCTGCTGCCAAAACCAAAGATTCATATCATTCCGGCGGTTATTGTTTTTTTAATCCCGGTGGTGCTTATCGGCTGGTACGCTATTAATCCCTGGTTTACTATACCAGCCGACACCGTAGCAGTAATTTTGCAAATTGCTATGGCGCTGTTTTTAGCAGCTTTGTTGTTATTGATAGTCCTGATGGCGGTTCTCATGTACTATTCGGCCAAGCAACGGTTTATCGCTGCTGATAAGGCAAGAAATGTGGTAGTTATTATTCTAATTTTTTTAGCTTCCCTTACCTTTATAATTTCGGTAGTGTATTTATTGCAGCCCTAAACATAACCAACTTTGGCTATGCCCAAGAAAGAAAAAAACCTCGCTTTTAATAAAGCTCCTCGGGCCAACGACCACCGGGGTGTTATTTTGTTCGTCTTTATTTTGGTACTGCTTGGCGCTGCTGCAGTAGCTTTTGTTTTTATCTTTGATGCGCATTACCAGGATCGAATTTATCCCGGTACGGTTATCGGCTCCCATGAAATCGGCGGCATGACCTTTGAAGCGGCGCGTCCAATAATCCAAGAGACGGTAAACGATATTATAGACGAGGGCATACAATTTACTTATCAGGACCAGCGGTTTGTACTGCCGTCTACTATTGAAGATGAGGCAAACCCCGAACTGTCGGTCCGATTGGTGCAATTTGATGTTGATAAAACATTAAACACTTTAGCGGCCATACAGCGTCAGCAGAACGAAGCAGAGCATATTTATTATTGGCTGGCTGGTTACCGGTTGATGCCTGTTTTTGAGATCGACAAAGAAGCGCTACAAATCGTTTTACAGCAGCAGCTAGGTTCATACGAACAGCCGGCTATCGACGCCCAGTTGGTGATCGATGAGGCGGGACAGGTCAGTATCAAAGGCGAAAAAAGCGGCCAAGCTTTTGATTATTCTGATATCATTCAGCGTGTAGACAAGCATTTAGCCCGTTTAGCACCAGAACCAGTAACGGTAGAGCTGGCAGCGGATTATCCTGATATTCAGCAGCAAAAAGCCCAGCTAGTAATCCCCCTCGTTAAGCAAATATTAGAAGCTGCTCCCTTTACCCTGGTATACGAGGATTATGCTTGGCTGATTGACCAGGATCAGTTACGGCAATGGCTGCAGTTGCAGATTGATAGTGACGGAGAAGTTATTGTTGGCCTGGATAGCGAAAGCGAATCTTTGAATGAATATTTCAGCTCCATGGCCGGAACGATTAATGTTGAAACACGAGAAGCAAAATTTGCCATGGATAATGGTAAGGTAGTTGAATTCCAACCGTCCCAAAAAGGGCGGACGATGCAGGTGAAAGAATCCATACAACAAGCAAGCCAAAAGATCAGGCAGATTGGCATTTCAGAAATTGATTTGGTGGTTGAAGAAACGGAGCCAGAAATGAGCACCGATGAAGTTAACGATATGGGCATCGAGGAATTGATTGGCCAGGGCAGCTCAAATTTTTCGGGCAGTCCGGCCAACCGCCGGCACAACATCTCCGTTGGCGCCAATACGCTTAATGGCATTTTGATTGAACCTAACGAAGAATTTTCTCTAGTACAAGCGCTGGGAAGCATTGACGCGGCAAACGGGTATTTGCCGGAGCTGGTTATCAAGGGCAACAAGACTATTCCTGAATACGGTGGCGGGCTATGCCAGATCGGCACTACTGCCTTTCGTGCGGCCGTTGATGCCGGTTTTCCTATTACTGAACGCAAGAATCACTCCTATCGAGTTTCGTATTACGAACCGGCCGGTACTGACGCAACCATTTATGATCCCCGGCCTGATTTCCGGTTTATCAATGATACCGGTAACTATGTCCTATTTACCACCGAAATATCGGGCAATGATTTGATATTCAGCTTTTATGGAACTCCGGATGGACGAATGGTGGAGTACACGCAACCGAGAATTTACAACTTTGTCCAGCCAGGACCGACCAAGCTTGTCGAAACTACCGATTTGGCGCCCGGCCAAAAAAAATGTACGGAACGCGCTCATACCGGCGCTGATGCGGAATTTACCCGCACCATAACCTATGCTGATGGCGAACAAAAGATTGACGTTTTTAGCAGCCACTATAAGCCGTGGCAAGAAGTGTGCTTGATCGGGGTGGAGTCATTATCCGAAGATACGGAAAGTTAATACTAGGCCTTTTGACTAGGCTTTAATTTTTTTATTCTCTGATTCACTTTGTTCACTTGGAATAAAAAAATACCCGGGTCACTATCGTCCGATGTGATCCGGGTTTTAATAATGGCAAGTAAAGTACATTTGGTACGTGCCTCCCTACAGTAAAAGGTGGGTAATTTTTTAATCGTGAGGGGCTGTGGCGTGGTGCGATATGACTACTTAGGCTACTATTTAGTTTCTTCTTTTAGCTGTCCGGCCATGTCCTGGCCAATGCCGCAACCTGATTCGATAATCGAGGCAATGCTGTTGGTGATATCTCTGCATGGGGATTTGCCGCGGCTATCCTGCAACAAAGAACCGCTAACAACGCTACCGTAGATGATCATTATCATAGTCACGAATACCAGCAGTGGCCTGAATTTAATAGGGAACGGTACTTTGTTGGTAAGCACTGTCGCTTGTTCCCCTTCTTCCTCGGTTTGCTGCTGTTTGCGGAGTTTTCTGGTTTGCATAGCTCCGCGCATATAAGTGCCAAAGCTGGTAAACCAGCGCAGAGTCGCGCTTAAAGCAATCAGGGTAATGGCCGTCAGCATAATGCCAGCCCAGCCAGCTGTGGTCAGCCAGTCTTGAAGCCCAAAAAACCAGAATGGTTTATCAGTTATCGAGGCGTATTGTTCGCCAAAGGCTGCCGCGAAGACGATTGAAATGATTAATACCAAGCCGCCAAATAAACCAGCGACTTTACCGTCCCGCTTATACCACAGCAGCATCAGCAGGACAGCGGCCAGTAATGAAAACAGACCATGATGATAATTCACAGTCACCTCCTTGAATTGTAAAGGTTACAAGTAAATATTACTATAATACCCACAAATCTGCAGTCAAGAGAATTATTTCCAGCAATATTCTAGGTAAAACCCAGAAGCTATGCGTGGAAATAACCCCCATGCTTGTCGTGACTGCAGGTTTGTGGGCACCAAAGGCTATATACTAGTATAACGGGCTGGTAACAGCCCTATTCATAGGTTTTTTAAACGAACACCCAATGATAGCACCTCAAACGAATCTTGTCAAGTTGGGCTACGCGTGGTAAAATGCTATTATTCTTAAATATGATAAAAATGAAATAATATGATGACTATTCAACAAATCTATGACCTGGCTATTAAGCTTGGTATGCAAAACGACCTGCGAGGCCCGGCTGCAGTTCGCAGAAAATTACAGCGGGAAAAAGAGCGCTACGAAGAATTATCCGGGGAGAAAAAGAAAGAATACGACCTTGAACGGCTCCGTAATCCCTATTCGGATACGCGCATGTTTGCTGATCGTCCGGACAAACCGGTACGCAGGATTTTAACCGGTATCGATATCCAAACGGAAGAAGTGCTGTTGGCCAAAGAACTGTCAAAAGAAAAACCGATTGATCTGATTCTCTCACACCATCCGGTTGGCCCCGCCTTGGCTGGACTGCATGAAGTCATGGGTTTGCAGGCTGAAGTACTGGCTAATTACGGAGTGCCAATAAACGTCGCGGAAAGCTTAACCCGTCTTCGCCTCCAAGAGGTTTCTCGTTCTGTGTCGTCAGCCAACCACAATCGTGTTCTGGACGCGGCCAAGCTTTTGGGGTTTGAGATGATGTGTACCCATACGGCCACTGATAATATGGTAGCCATGTATTTGCATAAATTATTGCAGAAAAGTAAGAAAAAAATCGAACGGGTTGGGGACCTGATGAAACTCTTAAAAGGAATTCCCGAGTATGCCAAAGCCACTACCTTAAAAGCAGGCCCTATGATTTTTACCGGTTCGGAAGATAGCCATGTCGGTAATGTCGCTCTGGTGGAAATTACCGGCGGCACCAACGGCTCTAAAATGATTTATGAAAAAATGTCGCAAGCGGGCATTGGTACAGTTTTGGGCATGCACATGCATGAGGAATATAAGAAAGAAGCGGAAAAACACCATATCAACGTGATCATTGCCGGCCATATGTCATCTGATTCGATTGGCATGAACCTATTTTTAGATGAATTGGAAAAACGGGGGGTAGAGGTCATTGCCTGCTCCGGATTGCTCCGGATTAGCCGGCGAAAAGCGGCCAAGAAAAAACGAACCAATAGCAAAAAACGTAAAAAATAATTAGTATGATAGAGCCCCAAGAGCGTATTGTCAGTGCCAAGATAAAACCGGAGGACAATAAGCTCGATATGACCTTACGGCCAAAAGTACTAAAGGAATTTGTCGGGCAGCAGAAAGTCAAAGACAATCTGCATATTTTTATGTCGGCCGCGAAAAAAAGGAAAGAGCCGATAGAACACGTTTTGCTGCACGGGCCACCGGGCATTGGCAAGACCACCCTGGCCCATATTATTGCTTCGGAAATGGGAGTAAATGTCCGGGCTACGTCTGGGCCGGCTATTGAAAAAGCCGGTGATTTGGGCGCTATTTTGACAAACTTGCAAGACGGCGATATCTTGTTTATTGACGAAATTCACCGATTGCATCGGGTCATTGAAGAAGTATTATATCCTGCCATGGAAGAATACGCCCTTGATATCGTGGTCGGCAAGGGCCCCTCGGCCCGTACCTTGCGCTTGGATTTACCCCGCTTTACTTTGGTCGGGGCCACGACTCGCGTGCATTTGCTCTCCTCCCCGCTGCGGGACCGCTTTGGCGCCTCGTACCGTTTGAATTTCTACGATAGCCAGGATATAGAAAAAATTATTAAGCGTGCCGCGGCGATATTGCAGGTACAAATCCATAATGATGCCTTGGGTGAGGTGGCTAAACGGGCGCGCCAAACACCCCGCATAGCCAATAGGCTGTTAAAGCGGGTACGTGACTACGCGCAGGTGAAAGCAGATGGCACCATAACCAAACCATTGGCAGAAGAAGCCCTGTCCCAACTGGAAGTTG
>CAZJUO010000038.1:0-11254 GCA_964549245.1 uncultured Gammaproteobacteria bacterium | reverse complement strand
TTGGCTCCAAAGGCGCACGGCTGAAAAGTAAAATTTCCAAAAAGCTAAAATCGCATGTCGGTAAAGAGGGGATGATCCAGCATCTGCATTTTAAGACCAATACAGAAGAAGCCTCCGGGGTTGTTAAAAAAATCGTAGACCTCAAGAAAAAGGATAAAAAGCTGTTGTGGAGTGATTTTGCCATTCTGGTCCGGGCCAATAATTACGCCCAAGAGTTTATTACCGCTTTGTCGCGTTTTGATATCCCTCACCAATTTCTCGCTTCCAGCGGGCTGTATTTCCGTTCCGAGATAATGGACGTGGTAGCCTATCTAAAATTACTTGATAATTACCATGAATCACCGGCTATGTGGCGCGTTTTAAACTTACCCCATTGGAATTTGCCGCCGGAGGGGCTGATGCGCTTGTCTAACTATGCCCGTAAGAAAAGCAAATCCCTGTGGGAAGTGCTGCAGCAGTCACGCGCCGTGCCTGACATTCCCCAGGCCATGCACCAGGCTTTGGAAAAAATACGGAGTATGATCGAAAACCATTCCCGGCTGGCGCGCACGCGCAGCGTGCTGCCGCTGGCCTTGCAGTTTATGAAAGACTCGGGTTACTTGAAGCACCTGACCAAAAAAGACAGCCCAGAAAATTTTGAGAAAATTATTAACCTCAACCAGTTTTTCCGCGAGATAGAGCAGTTTGAAGCCGTGGAGGAAGATAAAACGGTCAAACATTTTCTGTACCAGTTGGATGAGGCCAAAGCGGCCGGCGAGCGGGGCTCGCTGCGCCAGCAGATGGAAGAAGGGCCGGAAGCCGTTAAAATCATGACCGTGCACGGCGCTAAGGGTTTGGAATTTCCGTACGTATTTATCGTCAGTTTGGTGGATAAGCGGTTTCCGTCGATTGAACGCAAAGAGACGATTGAACTGCCCGACGAATTGGTCAAAGAAATTATCCCAGAAGGGGACATACACCTTGAGGAAGAACGGCGTTTGTTTTACGTGGCTATGACCAGAGGCAAGCAGGGCATATTTTTTACTTCTGCCCAGGATTACGGCGGTGCCCGAGCCAAAAAACCTTCACGATTTTTGATTGAGCTCGGATTTGAACGAAAACCAGGCACTGAAGAACTGGACGTGGCTGAACGTTTGCATCCGCCACAAACCGTAAATAGGGAAGTAAGCGAGCTTACTATGCTGCAAAAAGCCATCCCAGACAAAGCCAGCTACACCCAGGTACGGGCTTTTACTACCTGCCCCAAGCAGTTCAAGTACGCTCATATTTTGCGGGTGCCGGTGGAAGGGCGGTACACCTTTAGTTTTGGCAAATCGATTCACAATACGCTCTATCATTTTTTCAAGCAGCTGAAAGAAGGAGCCGGGAAAGAGCAGCAAGATTTATTTGGTTCAAAAAAAACCGGCGGTACGCCTGCGCCAAGCCTTGATGAACTTTTAAAATTATATGATCAAAATTTTATTGACGACTGGTATTTGTCGCGCCAGCACATGGAAGAATATTACGCCAAAGGCAAGCAGGCTCTTAGTGAGTTTTACGAACTGCATAAGGGTAACTGGCCAACCCCCTTGTATTTAGAGCAGCCGTTTAATATTAAGCTTTCTAAGTTCGTATTCAAAGGCGTGATTGACCGTATCGATCCGGCCGGAAAAGAGAAAGAGGTTGAGATTATAGACTACAAAACCGGTAAAATGCCTAAGTCCGGCAAGCTGACTGCTGATAATAAGGAACAGCTGTTAATTTATGATTATGCAGCCAGAAACGTTTTTAAGCTAAAACCGGTTTTACTTTCGTATTATTACATTGATACCAATAAAAAACTTTCTTTTACTGCTGAAGAAAAAGACGTTACCCGCGTTAAAGAACATCTTGAAAAAGTCATCACCGACATCAGAGCCAGTGATTTTTCCGCCACGCCGGGGTTTTGGTGCAACAGTTGCGATTTCAAAGATATTTGCGAAGATCGGTGGAAAGGCTAACTCTTCGCTTGTCATTGCGAGGAGTGAACGAAGTGAAGGATCCCTCGATACTAATACCACAGAGACCCTTCACTACATTCAGGGCGGCGCTACGCGCCGGATTGCTTCGTCCGCACACCGTCAAACGGTGTGGGACTCGCAATGACAAAATTTAATTAATATAATATTATGGACCAACAAACACAACCTCAAGCTGAACCGAGCAAAAAGAGCTTGTTTCGGCGCTGGTGGTTTTGGGTCGTGATAGTCTTTGTTTTGGCAGCTCTTGTACTTTGGCTGGCGCCTTTGGTTTGCGAGCCAGCAATCTGTACTACATGCCCAGAAGGCGAGGTCTGCCCGCCCTGCCCGACGTATTGCACCAGCGTTTTCGGTAATTGGTTTGATTTCGGATGGGCACAACAATAACAATACATAATAAATGGCCGACTCAATAAAAAATTTACTTCAACAAACGGTTAACAAAGCCGGGATTTCGCAACAGGTAGACGCGGCCGTAGTATGTGACGCCTTTAACCGGATTATCGTGGAGTTATTAGGCCAGGAAATCGCCAAAAAGGCAAAGGCTCTATACGTCAAAAACCGGACTTTGAGCATAGCTGTTTTAAGCTCGGCAGTGGGTCAGGAAATCAAATTACACGAGCGGGAAATCATGGAAAAACTGGCCAAAAAAATTGGCCCAGACAAGGTAGAAAGACTGCGATTTTTAGCGTGATAAATAGGCTAATATTAGCTTAAAAATAGGTTAGTAAAATTTATTGCTATTTTACTGAAAATGTGTTAAAATTGGGGTAGGTAGAATTACCTCTTTTTTAATAAATTCATCCGCTCATGTCATTAAAAAAATACCTCATTCTCATGACCACAACCACCTTTGTCTGCTGGTTGGCCTGGTTGATTGTCTTATTTTACATAAATCCGGAAGAGGCCGGTTTGGTTGGTTTTACTTTGTTTTATTTCAGTTTATTTTTCGCTTTGGTAGGCACCTTTTCCTTGCTGGGCTTTTTTATCCGGGTATGGTTTACCAAAGACATGGTCATTTTCAGGTTTTTGGGAATTGCTACTAGGCAGGCTTTTTGGCTGGCTATCTTGCTGGTTGCGGCTTTGTTTATGCAGAGCGCTAACTTTTTTCACTGGTGGAGCATTGGTTTGGTAATTTTATTATTACTATTATTAGAATTTTTCTTTTTATCGCGTAAAGTAGTACGGCGTTAAGCGATTTAAAAAGTATGAAAAAGCAATTAGAACAATTTAAAACACAAGCTTTAGAGGCTATTAAAAAAGCCAGTACGGCTGATGAATTAGAAAACGTCAGTATTAGTTTAACCGGCCGTAAAAGCAAGCTGGCCAGCTTAATGAAGCAATTGCCGTCGTTACCAAAGCAGGAGAAGCCGGTTATTGGCCGCTTAGCCAATCAGATTAAGCAAGATATTACTAAAGCTATTAACGAAAAGAAGGATAGTTTAGGGGCGCAGGAGGAATTAGAGGCGGATGAACTGACTATAACCTGGCCCGCTGCCAATAAGGAGTTGGGGCATCTGCACCCTATTACCCAATTTTTACAAAAGGTTGAGGATATTTTTCTTTCCATGGGTTTTGAAGTGATTGAAGGGCCCGAAGCAGAACTACCCAAGTACAATTTTGATCTACTGAATATTCCCAAGAATCATCCAGCTCGGGACGCCTGGGATACTTTTTATGTAGAAGGCGGGTTTTTGATGCGCACGCATACCTCGCCGGTTCAGCTGCGGGCCATGGAAAAAAGGAAACCCCCGGTGCGCTTAATCGTGCCTGGCCGGGTTTTTCGCAACGAAGCGACGGACGCCGGACACGAGACGAATTTTTACCAGTGCGAAGGGCTAGTGATTGATAAGGGCATTACGGTGAGTAATTTGATCTATACTCTAGATTCTTTTTTGAAGCAGATTTACGGGGCAAAAGTGAAAACCCGCGTACGGCCCGAGTTTTATCCGTTTGTTGAGCCGGGTATGGACGTGGATATGCGGTGCCTGATTTGCGGTGGTGACGGTTGTTCTGTTTGTAAGCAGAGAGGTTGGCTGGAAATGCTCGGTTCGGGCATGGTCCATCCGACGGTTTTGAAGAACATGGGCGTTGATCCAAAGGAGTATTCTGGTTTCGCCTTTGGCCTCGGCATTGACCGTTTGATGATGCTTTATTACGGGATTAACGATATTCGATTGTCGTATAATGGGGATTTAAGATTTCTTGAGCAGTTTTAAAAAGAATTCTCTGTCATTCAGAGTTCGAATGAAAATAAGGAACAAGAATCCTTATGAGTGTAGCTTACGTTCGTAAAGACTCTTCGCTCCGCTTCACTTTGCTCTGAGTGACTAAGAAGTTTAAATTCATGACAGAGAATCACATTACATTTACCATATGTATATTCCAATAAATTGGCTAAAAGATTTTGTAACAATCAAGCAAACACCTGAAAAAGTGGCGGAAGTTTTGACTTTGGGCGGTTTTGAAGTGGAAAAAATTGAGCATAAGGGTGAAGGCTTATCCGGGGTAGTCGTAGGCCAGATTAAAACTATCGTTTCTCACGCCGAGGCGGATAAATTAGTTGTGTGTAAAGTTACCATTGGCAAGAAAGAATTACTCACTATTGTTTGCGGCGCCCGCAACATAAAAGCCGGAGATAAGGTGCCGGTAGCCGTGGTGGGTACCGTACTGCTCAATGGCTTAAAGATAGAACGGCGCCGCATCCGCGGGGTAGATTCAGAAGGCATGCTCTGCGCTGAAGACGAGCTAGGTTTGGGTGACGACCACGCGGGTATTTTAATTTTACCGGCCGCGGCTAAAATCGGCCAAAAACTAGCTGTGGCTTTGAAAATGAACGAGGCCGTTTTGGACGTTACGGTTTCACCTAACCGGGCTGATTGTTTTTCCGTGGTTGGTTTGGCCAATGAATATGCCGCTTTAACTAACCAAAAATTTAATGACAAAAAAATAACCGTTCCGGAAAATAACAAGCACCAAACCGCCAAAATACTCTCGGTGCAAATTAAAGACCAGGTGCTGTGCCCGAAATATACGGCCCGGGTAGTCAAAGGCGTTACCGTTGGCCCATCACCGCAATGGCTGCAGTCTCGCTTGCGGCTGGGAGGCATTACCCCGATTAATAATATTGTTGATAGTACCAACTACGTGATGCTGGAGCGGGGGCAGCCCCTGCACGCTTTTGATTTGCAGGCGGTAGACGGCGGTAAAATTGTAGTGCGAAAAGCCGGCAAAGATAAAACATTCATAACCTTAGACGGAAAAGAGCGGCAGTTGTCGCCAAGCATGCTGATGATCGCTGATGCCAAAAAGCCGATCGCTATCGCTGGCGTCATGGGCGGCCAGAATTCAGAGATCAAAAAATCTACTACGGACGTAGTTATTGAGTCAGCATTATTCAAGCCATTGTCCATTCGTACGACCAGGCAAAAGCTTGGTTTGGTGACCGAAGCCTCCAACCGCTTTGAAAAAGGCTTGTGGTGGGATTTGCCGGAATGGGCCGTCGACCGGGCGGCAAAGCTGATGGCTGAAATTGCCGGCGGTACAGTAGCGGCAGGCCGGGTGGAACGTTCAAGAAAAAAACCTTCCCAACCAACTATTATTACCGTACGTTTTGATTATATCCGGAATCTGATAGGCCGTTCCATCAGTCCAGCCGCCATTAGCGATTATGTAACCAAACTACATTGTAGTATTACCAAAAAAGATAAAGAAACAATTACTATTGTTATTCCCTCATGGCGCCAGGATTTGAAATCGCCGGCTGATATCGTTGAAGAAGTGGGCCGCTTATATGGCTGGAACAAGATTAAGCCGGCGCCAATTACTGCGCCACTGCGTCCTGTCAGCTTGCCCCCGGCTGTGTATTGGTTGCGCAAGATAAAACAAGCATTAGTCGGTTGTGGCATGACCGAGGTTTCGAATTATTCTTTTTATGGCCGGGATTTGATGCGGCAGTTTTCATTGCAGGAAAAAAAGCATTACCAGATAGAGAATCCCCTCAATCCAGAGCAAAAATATCTACGTACCAGTTTGATACCGCGGTTGTTTGAAAATATTGTAAAAAGCTACCAATCCCATGAGCAGCTCGCGTTATTTGAATCTGGTACAGTGTTTAATAAATCGACCAAACAGTTGCCTAAGGAACAAAGCATGATAGCGGGCATATTTTATAATAAGCGCCAGCACAAGGCGGTTGATCAGACTTTGGGGCAGGCGAAAGCCGTACTGTACCTGATGATGAAACGTCTGGGAATTAACGACTGGCAGATAGTCAGCAGTGATCGCAGTATTCGCGTGAACAGCAAAACTATAGGAACGTATGGCTGGGTAACTACCGTGACAGCCCAAAAATTGCCCCAGTTGCCCGCCTGGTTTGAAATTGATCTGGCGCGTTTGGCAGCTGTCATTCCGGATAAGCCTGCGTATAAACCAATTTCTCCATATCCGGCGATTGAGCGTGATATGACGTTTATCGCTGATGCCCAAACAAATTATTATGAACTGCAGACTGCTATACAAAAGATACACCCGTTGATTACCGAAGTAGTTGGCATTGGCATACCGTATCAAGAGTCAGGCAATAGATATAGTATTACTTTCCGTTTAGTTTATCGTTCACCAGACCGTACGCTGCAAGCCAAGGAAGCGGAAATGATTGAACGGGAAGTAGCCGCTGATCTATTGAAACAATTTAATTTAAAAATAAAAAAATAAAATGTTACTCGATTTGTTATTATTTGTTATTGGCATCGTTTTGTTGTATTGGGGGGCGGAAATGATGGTCAAAAACAGCTCTTGGCTGGCTAAGAGTATCGGCGTTTCGCCATTGATTATTGGCATGACGGTAGTGGCCTTTGGCACATCGGCCCCCGAACTGCTCGTCAGCGGCATTGCTTCTATCCAGCAAAACAGCGATATTGCTTTGGGCAATGTGATCGGCAGTAATATTGCCAATATCGGTTTGGTTCTGGGTTTGGTAGTGCTGATTTGGCCGCCTCATTCAGAAGAACGGGCTGTACGCCGCGAATTCCCTTTTTTAATTATTGTTTCAATATTGCTGTTTCTCTTAAGCTTGGACGGAACTATTGGACGGATCGACGGGGCGGTACTGGTTACCCTTTTTTCGATTTTTATCCTTTATAACATCTTGACGGTCCGTAGGGGCATGGTGGATAAACTCAAGCATGAAGTTGAAGAAATTGAGGAAAAGATAGAGGATGTCATAGAGCATAAGCGAGTCCATCGCCGTAAAGTTATTCGAAATTTATTGTTTGCAACTATTGGTCTGATTGCGCTTATTATCGGATCGAAATTGCTGGTTGACAGCGCAACTTCGTTTGCTGAAGCCATTGGGGTGAGCCAGATGGTGATCGGCTTATCGTTAGTAGCTTTGGGCACCTCGTTGCCGGAATTATTCACATCGGTGGTCGCTTCTATAAAGAAAGCAGAGCAGATCAATGTTGGTATGGTATTGGGCAGTAACATTTTTAACACCTTACTGATCTTAGGCGTAGCGGCTTTGATATTCCCAATTTCCGTGGATAGCGGTCAGCGTTTTGTCAGTTTGCCAGTGATGCTTTTATTTACGGCTGCGGTTTTTCCGATTTTGAAAAAAAGTATTACCACCTACCGCCTGATTGGTTTATTTATGGTCCTTGGGTATTTTGCCTTTATTTTTTATTCATTTTTTAGTTAATAAATAGTAATACACATATGCCAAAAAAAAGTAAAAAGAAAACTGCAAAAAAGACCGTTACAGCTTCGAAAAGCGCCAAACCAAAAACAGCCGGTAAGGAAGGGGAGTATACTGCCAAACAAATCAGCGTCTTGGAGGGCCTGGCGCCGGTTCGCAAGCGCCCGGGTATGTATATCGGCAATACGGCTTCCGAAGGGCTGCATCATTTAATTTGGGAAGTGGTGGACAACGCCATCGATGAAGCTATGGCCGGGTACTGCAAGAATATAATCGTAGAATTATTGCCTGCGCGGAGGGTGCGGGTGAGTGATGACGGACGCGGCATCCCCGTGGAAAAACATAAGCAAACTCGCAAATCAGCCCTGGAAACGGTAATGACTATGCTGCACGCCGGCGGTAAGTTTGATACGGGCGGCTATAAGGTTTCCGGCGGTTTGCATGGCGTGGGCGTTTCGGTAGTTAACGCATTATCCGAATACACGCTAGCGGAAGTCCGGCGCGACGGTAAAGTGTGGCAGCAAGAATACTCGCGCGGCAAAGCAAAATCCAAAGTAAAACCCACCGGCAAAGCTAAAGGCACCGGTACGACCATTACCTTTCAGCCGGATTCAGAAATATTTACCGTGCTTGATTTTGAGATAAAGAAAATCCTGGATCATCTGCGCCAGCAGGCATATTTGACCAAAGGGGTTACCGTCACGGTAATCGATCGCCGGGACATTAAGCGGGGCCAGGATCCTTTTTCCTATGAATTTTATTTTGAGGGCGGCATAGCCTCGTACGTGAAGCATCTTAATTATCATAAAGCCTCAAAACACGAAAATGTTTTTTACGTGGAAAAGGAAGAAGGCGAAATTAACGTAGAAGTGGCTCTGCGATATACCGAAGAATTTCAGGAAATGGTATATAGCTTTGCCAATAATATTCATACGGTTGAGGGAGGAATGCACTTGACCGGTTTTCGGACTGCCTTAACGCGTACCTTGAACAGTTACGCCCGGAAACAGGGATATCTCAAAGAAAAAGACGATAACTTATCAAGTGAAGACGTGCGTGAAGGATTGACCGCTGTTATTTCGGTAAAAGTAAAAAACCCGCAGTTTGAGGGGCAGACCAAGGCAAAATTAGGAAACGTTGAAGCAAAATCAGCCGTAGAAATCATTACTTCAGAAAGCTTAGCTAGCTTTTTGGAGGAAAACCCCAAGGACGCTGAAGCCATCATCGGTAAATGCATTCTGGCTTCCAGGGCCCGTGTGGCCGCGCGCACTGCAAGAGAATCCGTATTGAGAAAAGGCGCACTAGAAGGAATGACCTTGCCCGGTAAGCTGGCTGATTGCTCCTCTCGTAATCCTGACGAATGCGAGGTGTTTATTGTTGAGGGTGATTCAGCCGGCGGTTCTGCAAAGCAGGGGCGGGATAGGAATTTTCAGGCAATTTTGCCGCTGCGCGGTAAAATATTAAATGTTGAAAAAGCGCGTTTAGATAAGATGCTGGCTAATAATGAAATTAAGTCGTTAATTATTGCCCTGGGTACCAATATAGGTGAGCAGTTTGATATTTCGCATTTACGGTATAACCGCATTATTATCATGACTGATGCGGATGTTGATGGTGCTCATATCAGAACGCTGCTGTTAACTTTGTTTTACCGCTACTTTCCGGAGTTAATAAAACAAAACCACCTTTTCATCGCCCAGCCGCCGTTATATCGCGTGCAAATGGGTAGTGAGGCGCGCTATGTCTATCGTGAGCAAATGCTGGAAAAAGTACAGAACGAAATGCTGGCCGCTAGGAAAAAGAAGGGCACCAGCAAGAAAGCCAAGCCCGCCAAAGCTGAAGCTGGCGAGGGGGCTGCTCCTGCGGAAGAAGAACAAGTCAGCGGTTTATCAGTACAGCGGTATAAAGGTTTGGGTGAGATGAATCCGCCGCAACTCTGGGAAACGACCATGGACCCGCAGTACCGCCTTTTAAAACGTGTCACTGTCGAAGACGCGGAAAAAGCGGATGAAGTTTTTGACGTTTTGATGGGCGGGGAAGTCGCGCCGCGTAAACAGTTTATTCACACGCATGCCAAGTCAGTGAAAAATTTAGATATTTAATCACCATGGTAGAAAAACGTGGATTTATTCCAGAGGATGAAAAAAAAGACGGTTTTGAGAATGAGCCCAGTTTTGAAGTAAAAGAGGCTTTATTTAAAAGTATGGATAAGAAATATCAGGCAGTGTATGACCACATGGTTCCGAGAATTCCAGGACCAGAGAGAGGTATAAATTCTGTAGTAGATAAAGAAGGGAAAGAGATTGCTCGTATAGAAAAATTTCGAAATCCAATAAAGTCGCCGCTGCATGCCGATAGAGATTCTAAATATCAATCATTTGAGAGCGCTGCATATGGCCGTACAGATTCCGAGAATTTATGGATAGTAGTAGATTTTGATGATGTTATCAATAATACTACTAGCGCTTATAGTGATTTAAAAAATAAACTCGCCGAGCTGGGACTTGCCCCGGAACGGTTTGATGAATTATATAGTGCGTCTAAGAAATTAAACGCTGAAGGAAAGAAGATACTAAAATTTAATGATCTTGTCAATTCAATTAAGGAAGAGATGGTTGGAAAGGAGAAGGCGGTTGATCAACTGATAGACTCAATAGATTATTCTGCATATATAAATCAGGCGGTTAAACGGTCCTTGCAAGCGTGTCATTTTATCCGGCCGGGCATGACAACACGGATAACAATATTAACGTACGGTGATTTTGACTATCAAAAAATGCGGATAGATCAATCAGGAATTACAGACATTGTTGATGACGTCGTCTATACTCAAGGATCAAAATCAAAAGTGCTTCAGGCTTTAAAAGAGCAGGAGTATACTGGACGAAAAGATACCAAGACAAGTACCCCGATATTGCTGACCTTTGATGATAGCCCACAACACATTGATGATTATGATAAAAATAGTCCAAAAAACTATTATCATAATATTCGTTTCCATCACCCACAGGCTAAGCGGTATGGCAAAGACCACTTCGCTTCAGGTGCGGTTGTACTCGAGGAAACTGACCAGAACAAAGCCGCTCTCAACATGCATTATTGTGCTTTAATGACCCAGGTGCCATATAATATTGGATATGGAAACCCAGAGGAGTCTTTGAAGCACTTTCGTAATCCAGCTGAATATAAAGAGAAGTTGTATGAAACGCTTCATTTATGACTATTGATATAAAAAAACTAAAAGATGACGCAAAGCACTTTGACGAATTTTTAAAATCAGCACTAGAACAGAAATATTCTCACGGTGTTCCAGAAATTGTTGCAAAATCAATATTACAAACTCACATTCTTACAAGATGGAAAGTTCTTGAATTTGTAGAAACGTACACAAAAAAGAGAATTTATCCTATTGATCGTTTGCCGAGAGCCATGGATTTTCTAAAAGATGTCGAACTACAACTGTACTACTTACAAGAAGTGGATATCCCTCTATATAATAGAAACATCCAGCAGGGCTACAACATGAAGAATCCAAGCTTAACACCACATTATTATTTGCGTC
>CAZJUO010000037.1:2370-11326 GCA_964549245.1 uncultured Gammaproteobacteria bacterium | reverse complement strand
ATATTTTGCGGCTAGCTCCCATCCGACCGGTAAAATACGGTAGCTGCGCAAGATGACCATACTGCGATACGGATACCCATCAAGGTATGACGGCTCAATATTATTTTCGTCAAAACCAAACACCTTGGTGCCGTCCAAGAACCCCAGATCGATCGCTTCTTGTACCGTCAGTTTTTGCTCGACCGCACTGCTAAACAGGCTGTCCATAACGCAAGTATCCGGTGTGGGATTTTCCGGGTCTGGACAGCTGGCCAAGCTGTTCAAAACGTCAATATTGGTGTTGGAGGTAAAATTGACGCGCTGTAAATCAGCAAAATAAATTTTGGCCGCGGTGATACCCGGCGATGAACCGCCGAACAGATCAGCAAAGCTAGCCCCCTGTTTTATCTTAGTGGAATCTACCAAGCCCTGATCCAATAACCTGGTTAACAACTTACTGGCCAGCGTATTGGTGAAAATACCAACCGCATCGGCAATAGGACTGCCCGTGGGGATCAGTTTTGAACCGATTGAGTGGCCAAAAA
This sequence comes from uncultured Gammaproteobacteria bacterium, assembly GCA_964549245.1. GTDB lineage: Bacteria > Patescibacteriota > Patescibacteriia > UBA10025 > JAHIVO01 > CAZJUO01. The sequence continues at coordinate 10,802 of CAZJUO010000037.1, read as the reverse complement.
TGTCGTTAAGCGCATTTTCAATAAACGGGGACGGGGTTTTTATGGCGCCTGATATTTTTTCCGTAATAGGGTTGATAGCTCCACTTAGCTCCTGCGCGAACTTGGTGGCAGCTTCTGCGGTTGCGCCCTCCTCTTCGGCTTGGCTGGTAATCTCAAAAAAGGCACCCACGTCAGAAGCTTGCGGGTTGAATGATTTTGATAATTCAACTAGATACAGATCATTAATAGCATTTGGATCGCTTAAGTTGGCCAGGCTAACATTTTTCAAATCGTTCCGTATATCATAATAATTATCCAAAATATCAGTTAACGGACAAACGGCCGAGTTCGGCTGTGGGACTTCCCGCCAGGTATCTTGAGCCAGCAAGGTCAGCTTCACTTTTACTTCGGGTGGCTTGTCGCACAAACTGAAATTACTGGTACATTCAGGTGCGCCATCAACCACAAAATAGCCAGCTTTTGGCGTGGCCCTGGAGCAATCCTCCCCTTCGGCGCAAGTTACCATTTTACAGCCTTTTTGCTCGCATAATCTGCGGGCGTCAATACTGCGAGCGCATTCTTTGGACTCTTGTACGCTCATAGAATCAATAGGGCAATGCATGACTACGGCAGGGCAGCTGCCGTTGGATTGGCAGGATTTGCCTGTCCATCCAAGACATTCCGAAGCCCCCACCCATGAGCTGGCCACTTTATCCAAAAAATCACCCGCTGCCGCGTCAGCCGCGTCCCGTAATAAATCTTCCGGATGTGTCGGGAAAAGCGGTTTTTGTCCTTTCTCTCCGGTAGCTATCTGTACCGCCGCATTATAGGCTAAGTTATTCAAAAAACTCCTGGTAACGTTTCGAAAGGCAACGTCACCCGCTTGTTGGGCAGCCTCTTTTATCGTCTCCCAGATAGTACGGGGGATATCACCGATGGTTGTTGAAAAGGTGATATCACCGATACCAAAAAGCGCTTTGGCCGGCTGCGGAAAGAAAACCAGCGAAAAAACCATTTGTATGGCAAATAAGATAAATAATCCTGAAATCACCCATCGTTTGATGCCTCCTGTTTTTTTATGCTTGTTATCTGCCATTACAATTTCAAATTAACGCAGATTTAGTAGTAATATTTTATATAAACTATTCAGTAGAATCCTCGTCCAGATTCTGTAACAAACTTTCCTGATAAATTTGTACCAGCGTTTCATCATCGATCTCATCCAGTGTTTCTTCAGGAACGCCGTTGGCGACCAGTAGCTCTCGGATATTGTCCGGATCCATATTAAACAATGTTTCATATGTAATCCCTTCCGAGTCTAACTCCTCGTTCGTACCACCGTTCGTTATCACCCCCAGGTCATCTTCTTGTAAAATATCCTGATAGGTTTGGATCAATGCTTCATCGTCCAACTCATTGATGGCTTCCTCTGACACGCCCGCGTCGCGCAATACCTCTCTCAATTCGTCTGCTGAAACAGCCTTGCTGCTGGCGCCATTAGTGGCATTAGTATTTGCCGCTGCTGTATTGGTATTACTGATTATGGTACGGCCGCAATCTTCACCAGCGGGACAATTCGGATCCAATCCCTCATTTATTTCAGTAGCGTCATCGATACTGTCACTGTCACTATCCGTTAAATAAGGGCTGGTTTTAAAAATGTACAATTCATCATAATCTGAAACGCCGTCTTCGTCCGTATCTTTATCGCGTAACGTTTCCAAACGCGCCGTTTGTGTATTGGTATTAGTAGAAACAGAAACTTGATTGGCATTGGCGGTGGAATTTTGGTTATCGTCATTACCCAAATTACGAAACGGGTCTTCTAATAAGCGCGCGATATTCCAAACGCCAAAAAATATAACAGCTACGCTAAAAATTGCCAAAAAAATAATGGATCTTTTTCTCCATTTTTTCTCGTCGCCATTACTATTCATCGAGGCTGTATTAGTATTTTTTTAGTAACAATCAAATTTTGTTTTTTGCTGCAGTTTTTACCGATTTTCACCTTACCATTATATCACATTGTAGGCCTTATGTCAAATTCTTAGTCATCTAATTTTTTCAATGCGTTTAACCAATGTTACCCATTGCTGTATGGACAATTCCTGGGCCCGTGCGGCAGCTGAAATACCTGTTTTTTCCATTATTTCAGTAACGGTTTTTGTATCCAGCCGCAAACCGGCTGATAAATTATTGTGCAGCTGTTTACGTTTTGCTGAAAAACCTATCCGTACAATACTAAAAAAGCGTTTTATATCAATGCCCCCTAACGCCTTTTGATAACCGTGTACATCTCTGCCTATATCGGTGATGGTTAGAACAGCGGAGTCAACATTAGGTTTGGGCCAAAATTTTTCCCGGGAAACTTTGCTGGCTATAGAGGGGCTGCCAAAAAACTGCACCGCCACAGATAGTAAACTCATGGCTCCAGGTGCGGCAACAACCCGTTCGGCTACTTCTTTCTGGACCAATACAGTCATACGTGAGGGACGTGGCGGAAATTCTAAAAAAGTACGCAAGACCAGGGAAGTAATATTGTAGGGAAGGTTGGCCACAATAATATATTGCAAATCCGCGAGCGCTTGTATGTTCCGCCTCTGGCTGACGATATCTCCGTGGATTATTTCAAGGTTGTTATATACAACTGATAATTTTTGCAGAGCTTTAATTAAACGCTTGTCCATTTCCACCGCCACCACGCGTCCTGCCTGTTGCGCTAGCTGTCCTGTCAGCACGCCAAACCCCGCCCCGATTTCTAAAACAGTATCAGTTCTTTTTATGACTGCAGCGTTGACTATGGTGTTTAAGGCGGCCGAGGAAACTAAAAAATTCTGACCCGATGATCGAGAGGGCCATACCCTATACTTTTTGCAAAGATATTTGATGGTTTTAGCAGAAGCTAAGTGCATGTTATTTTTTTTGTACGGCAATTTATTCTTGTGCGAAAAGGTAAAAAAGCGAAAACAAAGCGCCTACGATAAATATTGGCAGCCAGGGATCACTAAAAGTAGAAGCAATAATAACCACGGCTATTGCCGCCAATGCTTTGGCCAAAGCTAACGATTGCTCAAAAAAAACTCCGTACGAAAGTGGGTTGGTGGCTTTGGCTTTATTATAGGTAATCACTTCCAATGGCACAAAAAGCATTTCTTTTGAAAACCGTGAAACAGTATCCAAGCTAAAAACATGCCATACCTTGGTGGCAAAACTTCGCAGCAGCCAGACTACAAAGTAAATCATGGTGCCAAGCTTCAATATATTCTCCTTTTTATATTTATCAGAAGCTCGGCCAAGGTACAAAACAACTAAGCTGGTAATAAAAGTGGCTAGCGCGGCCAGCGATCCTATTTCCAAATAATCGCCAATGACCACATAAATAAATATCGGCCAGATAGAAAGCACGATCAGCTCTTCCCCAAACCCCAGGTATGAAACAAAACTCCTTTTGGATTGTTTACTCATCATTTGTTTAAACGACTGCCAATACGAAAAATCCATTTTCCCATGGACTTCTTTTACTTTCATCAGGGGCAACGATGACAGTATAAACAAGACTGAAACGGTAATAAATAACACTTCAAAGCTTGTCCACTCCAGTATAGCGCCGCCGAGCAATGGGCCAAGAATATAAACAATCATAGACAGCGTTTCAATGCCGCCTACTTCGCGGCCGCGCTGCTCGTCCTTTGAAAAAAGGACAAAATCAGCATGGAAAGCCGGCCAATACATCCCCTTGAATATAGCCGCTATGACCGGAGCAACGTAAAATAGCGCATCCACCTGGGAAATGGAAAACAGCGCCAAATAGTAAATAATCAGGATAAATTGGCTATAAAAAATAGAACGCTCCAGGCCAATGCGTCCTACCAATCTGCCAAAAACCGGCACAATGAAAGTATATACCCCATAAATGATCAGATAAAAAATAGCTACTGATTCGATGGAATAGCCGAGTGTGTATAAATATATAGGCTCAAAAATTGTCACTGCAGCTTGGGCAAAATCCTTGAGGCTGACTGAAAGATATAAGCCTTTCAACTCACGTGAGGGGTGTTTGGAAAAGTAGTGCGGTTTTTGGAAACGGTGCTTTTTAAACATTACTTGTTTTTTATTTTAATCGGACCTTGTCGCAACACTTTAATATTTTTACCGTTTACTTGCACCACGGTTGAAACCGGCACTTTCGGCAAGTCGCCGGCATCGAGCAGCAAATCCGGCTGGGTCCTGGAATCTTGGAACATTCTAGTGACGCATTCAGGGGCATAGCAATTGCCCTGGCCTGAAATATTTGCGCTCGTCGAGGTCAGCGGTTTGCCGCACGCTTTGACTAATGCGAGGGCGACTTTGTTATCCGGAATGCGCACGCCGATGGTCGGCAGGCCGAGGGTCAAAAAGGGCGGTACTGAAGGTTTCTTTTTTAAAATAATAGTCAGCGGTCCAGGCCAATATTTTTTTATCATTTTTTTTTCTTCGGCCGTAAGTACGGCAATCTTCTTCAGCAGGGTTTGGGTATCCACGATAACCGGCAAAGGTTTTTGTACCCGGTGTTTGATAATAAACAGTTTGCCAATCGATTTTTCATCCAGGGCGTTGGCGGCCAATCCATAAGCCGTGTCTGTCGGGTAAGCTACCACACCGCCCCCCAAAATGACCGCCGCCGCCTGCTTGATAGTTTTTATTGACGGTTTTTGCTGGTCAATTCGTATCGTTTCCATAAATTAATAAATTACTTTTTTAAATACTGGCGTATAGTAATTTGTTTTAGGTCAATATCATCTTTTTCACTGCCTTCATCGAGCAACTTCAAATCGCGCTTGACCTGGTTGGTAACCGACCGCAAGCACTTTTCTTTAACCATATCGTCTGTAAAGCCAAAGTACATATTCCGGTTAGCCAATTGGTAAATGAGGCTATCGAGCATTAGTTCGGGCTGCTCATCTATGCGAATGGTCAAGGGATGCACCATGGACGTTTCCACATCAGCCAGATAAATTGGAAAGGTGGCCACCGAATGTTCTTCCCAAGAAAAACCAGAATATTTTTCAATAGTTTCTAAAATGAATATGCCGTACTTCTCGTAGACTTTTTCAAAATCAGCGCCAATGCCGATTATCCGCCGCCAGACATCTTCAAAATTGTCCGTGCCGCGATATAGGCGTTTGGCATATTCGTAGTTATAAATGATGTCGGTTTTTGGAATCATTATAAGTTGATTACTGGTCTGCCTTCTCCATGGGGAGAAGGAGTGGGGTTGAGAGAGGTTTTAAGATGAATTACTGCTAATAAATTCGTAAATCATTTGTACCACACCTTCTAGATTATTATTAACATCATTAGCCCAAAATCTCATAACTATATATCCTCGTTTTTCTAGATAATAATCCCGTATCCTGTCGTTCACTTTCTGCTCATCAGATAAATGCCCGCCGCCATCGACCTCAATTACTAATTTATGTTGAATTGCACAAAAATCTACTATATATGGTCCAATCGGATATTGTCGACGAAACTTGATATTGAGTAATTTTCTGTTTCTTAGACAAGCCCACATCTTTGCCTCTGTTGGAGTTTGTCTTTTGCGTAAACAGCGTGCTAGTTTAGTTAATCTTCGTACCATAGTAACCTCTCCTGTCCTGTGGACATCCTCTCCTAAAGGAGAGGACCCTTAATAATTACTTTCCATCCCCTCCTTTTCCCTTGGGAGAAGGATTAAGGATGGGGGGAGGTCAAATTACAACGCTTCTTACAACCCTTCCTCTCCCTGGGGAGAGGAATAAAAGGTGAGGGGGAATTATACTACAAAATTAATCAATTTCGCTTTTACAAAAATAATTTTCTTAATGTCGCCCTTCAAATGCTTCTGTACTTTCTGACTGGCTAAGGCTAGTTTCTTAACTTCATCCTCGCTCGCTTCTGTAGGCGCAACGACATTGTCCCGTACTTTACCATTCACCTGTACCACAATAGTAACTTCATCTTCTTTTATTAATGCTGGCTTATACTCCGGCCATTTTTCTTTTATTATGCTTTCCTTGTATCCCAATTGTTCCCAAAGCTCTTCAGTCAAGTGCGGGGCAAAAGGAGATAAAACAATTAAAAACTTTTTAATTGCTTCTAAGTCAAAAGATTCGCCTTCCAACTTTCCCTGCTTGTTTAATTTCATGCCCCAATCCCGATCATTAAACCACTCCATCATGGTTGAGATAGCCGTATTAAATTTAAAAGACTCAATATCTTCGGTAACCTTTTTAATTGCTTTATAAATTGCCTTCGAGGGCTCTTGTTTCAATAGTCCCTGCTGATCCCTTTCAATATGTTCATTAACAACCGACCAAACTCTATCTAAAAATCTCTTTATCCCAATAATCCCCTTGGTGTCCCAGGGCTTCGAGTCTTCAAACGGGCCCATGAACATTTCATACATGCGCATGGTGTCCGCGCCGTACTTTTCCACGACCTCGTCGGGATTGATAACGTTGCCGCGGGATTTGGACATCTTCACTCCGTCCTCGCCGAGTATTATTCCCTGGTTTTTTAATTTGGTAAACGGCTCATCGCCTACCTCTTTTGGAACGACACCAATATCATATAAAAACTTATAAATAAACCGCGCGTACAATAAATGCAGTACCGCGTGCTCTGCACCGCCAACATATAAATCTACCGGCAGCCACTGTTTTAATTTCTTTTTGTCGGCCAATTCCTTATCATTATTCGGATCACAGTAGCGCAGCCAGTACCAGTTCGAACCGGCCCACTGGGGCATAGTATTGGTCTCTCGCTTGGCCGGCCCGCCGCAGGCTGGACATTTTGTATTAACCCAATCAGTAATCGCGGCTAAGGGGGACTGACCAGTGCCGGTGGGCCTGTAATTCTCAACCTCTGGTAATTCTAACGGTAGGTCTTCCTCCGGTACGGCCACCTGGCCGCATTTCCCACAGTGTATAATGGGAATCGGCTCGCCCCAGTACCGCTGGCGGGAAAACAACCAGTCGCGTAACTTATAATTAACCGCTTTTTTACCCAAACCTTTTTTCTCCAACCAGGCAGTGATTTTCTTTTTGAATTCCGCTGAATCCAGGCCGTTATATTTACCGGAATTAATCATTTCGCCATCGCCGGTCCAACACGCACTCTCAATATCTCCCTGCTGGTGCCCGAAAGCCGCTGGGCTGGCGATGCCTGATAATTTCGTCTGCGGCATAATACCATCCGGTTTGATAACCGGGATTATTGGCAATTGATATTTTTTTGCGAACTCAAAATCCCGCTCGTCATGCGCCGGCACTGCCATAATCGCACCAGTACCATAACTGCTTAAAACGTAGTCAGCAATCCAAATAGGTATCTCTTTATTATTAACAGGATTGATAGCGGTAATGCCTTTCAATTCAACACCTGTTTTTTCCTTAGCCAAATCTGTCCGCTCAAGATCAGACTTCACTTTTGCTTTTTCAATATACTGCTCTACTTCCTGGCGATTGGCTACCTGCGGCAAGCAACGCGCCACCAACGGATGTTCCGGCGACAATACCATATAGGTCGCACCAAACAACGTATCCGGCCGGGTAGTAAAAACCTTAATTCTGTCATTGCGAGGAGGAGTCAGCGACGACGACCTGCCCGCCGAACTCGCTAAGGCGAGGCAGGCGGGAGCAATCTCGAGATTGCCGCGTCGCTCACTCTGTTCGCTCCTCGCAATGACAAAGTCGACTTCAGCTCCCTCACTCCGGCCAATCCAATTCCGCTGCAGCTGTTTGATAGACTCCGGCCAGTCAAGCTTGTCCAGATCATAGAGCAACCGTTCAATATATTTCTGGTCAGTAATTTTCACCAGCCACTGCTTGATTTGCTTTTTGGTCACCTGGCTGCCGCAGCGTTCGCATTTCCCGTTAATAACTTCTTCATTGGCCAAACCGGTTTTGCATGATGGACACCAATTGATCGGCGCCTCGGCTTCATACGCCAAACCGTGCTTAAATAATTGTACAAAAATCCACTGCGTCCATTTATAATACTCCGGATCAGAAGTGACAACCTCGCGGGACCAATCATAGGCAAAACCAAGGGACTTAATCTGCTGGCGCATATTGGTAATATTTTTTTTGGTAGTTACAGCAGGGTGAGTACCCGTTTTAATGGCATAATTTTCAGCCGGCAAGCCAAAAGCGTCAAAGCCCATCGGATGCAATACCGTATATCCCTTCATCTTTTTGTAACGCGCTACTATATCAGAAGCCGTATATCCCTCCGGATGCCCCACGTGCAGCCCTTCGGCAGAGGGATAGGGGAACATATCCAAAACATAAAACGAACGGGAAGAAAGCTTGTCTGTTACCTCCCATAACTTTTCACGCTCCCATCTGCGCTGCCATTTTTTTTCTATTGCTTTGTGGTTGTATCGGCTGGGCATATATTTTTTGATGTATTAAATGTATCACTTAATTAGC
>CAZJUO010000037.1:0-2360 GCA_964549245.1 uncultured Gammaproteobacteria bacterium | reverse complement strand
AATTCAAGGAAAGAATTTATGCTATTGACATCAAAAAATGGCTATGATATTCTTATCAATTGTATATTTTTTAATTCACCATTTAGCTTACATAAGCTAAAAATTACACTTAATTTTACCGTTATTACTTTACAAATCAAAAAGACAGCATTAAAAACTCTCCTCATCATTTTGGAGATTTTTATCTATATCGGCCGTGGTTTTGAATATTTGTTCATGCGAATTATATTCACTCCCTTCAAAATCGCAAGTCTTTTTGTTTTCCGATACCTTGGCATCCCCGCCTATCGTATATACAGGTTTATAAAAAAATGGCTAACAAAAATTTTTGCCCCGGCCAAGAATAAAATCATTTACCCCCTGCTCAACAAATCCACTATACATATTGCCCTGATATTTATTGGCCTTGCCGTAATCGCCAATAATTTTTTTATCAAAGAGACCAAGGCAGAAGAGTTCGCGCAGGACACAATCCTGGCTTCCGTTTTTACGAATGCGCAAGACATCGAAATCGTTGAAACTGCCATACATGATACTGGCGCCTCCTATGATTACTTGCGCACCGCGGGTGTTTTACGCATATATGACGCCCCTAATACTGATAATCAATTAGCGGTCGGCGAAGGAGGTGAAAAAAATGAAATTATGACCACCGCCGCCAACGCTGCTTTAGTAAAACCCGGCTTAGCCCAAACTACGACCGGTGATCGGCCGCGCGAGTCAGTTATCTATTACCAGGTGGAACCCGGTGATACGGTCAGCACAATAGCAGAAAAATTTAATGTTTCTACCAATACTATTCTGTGGGAAAACAAGTTAGGGCCAAAAGATTATATTAAACCCGGCGATAAATTGACCATATTGCCGCTCTCTGGAGTCTCGCATCAGGTTGCTTCTGGGGAGACCTTGGAAAAAATTGCCAGCAAATATGAAGCCAACCTGGATGAAATAATGGATTATAATCAATTAGCAGATTCCTCTGCAATCCAAGAAGACCAGATACTGATAATTCCCGGCGGTATAGAACCGGCGCCAAAACCCACCATTCAACCATCAAGCAGTTCTTCGTCCGGCTTTGCCTTGTTTAATATTCCACCGCCCTCAAGTGCCAGTACCAGCGCTACTCTGCTCTGGCCGACCACCAGCCGAAAAATAAGCCAATACTATAAATGGGGGCATTTAGCTATCGATATTGCCGGCAACTATAGCTCTCCCGTTTATGCAGCTGATTCCGGGCGCGTAGAAGCAGTCGGCTGGGGAACCGGCTACGGCAATAGAATCATTATTAACCACGGCAATGGCATCAAAACGCTTTACGCCCACCACTCAAAGATGTTCGTCTCTACCGGTGACTACGTAGAGCGCGGACAAACCATCGGCATGATTGGTTGTACCGGCTGGTGCACAGGGCCGCATGTCCATTTTGAAGTTATCGTCAACGGCAGTAAAGCAAATCCGCTTAACTACTTATAGCGTAAAACCAAAAAACCCCGGCATCAAAAACCGGGGATTTTTATGCAATTAAATACTTCTCCTATAACCGATTAATCAATACTTTACGGATTTTTTCGATAATTTCATCTATGGTAAAATTTGATTTTATCAGATAATCATCAGCTCCCAAAGCCCTGCCTTTTTCCACGTCTGCCTCCTGTCCAAGATTGGACAGTAAAATAACCGGAATTTTTGCCTTGGGCGCATCAGATTGTGAACGTACTTTTTTCAATACTTCAAAACCGTCCACGCCGGGTAAAATAATATCCAAGAGAACCACGTCAGGATCCTGCTTAAGGATTTTTTCCAATCCTTCCGGACCGTCAATAGCCGTAGTGACGTCGAAGTTTTCTTTTTTCAATTTTGTTGTTAGTAAATCGCGTAAAAATTGATCGTCTTCGATGACCAGCACCTTAGCTTCTCCCTCTTGTTTGGCTTCGTCAGTTGGCTCCTTTTCTTTTGGTGAAGCATCAGGGGCTGTCGGCTTGGCCGGCGAATCGTTGCCAATCAGCTTGTTTACTTTCTGTATCACTTCATCAGGAGTAAATTGTGCTTTGATAATATAATCCTTGGCCCCAAGATTGATCGCTTTGTCAATTTCTACGGGTTGTCCGGAATTTGATATAATAATCACCGGCATCATCCTTTCTTTGCCAAGTTTATTCTGCAACGATTCCAGAACTTCATAGCCGTTCATCTTGGGCATAACAATATCCAGCAATACCAAATCAGGCTTAGCTTGGCTAATTTTTTCTAAGCCTTCCTGCCCGTCAGCCGCTGAAGTAACATCATATCCTTCTTGGCTTAATTTTTGCGCGAGAATATCAACGAGGATGCTCTCATCCTCAATAATGACTATTTTACCT
>CAZJUO010000036.1:8177-11409 GCA_964549245.1 uncultured Gammaproteobacteria bacterium | reverse complement strand
GTTTGGCTTTGGCATTGGATAAGGCACTGCGGTATTGCTCGGTAAATTTCTTCCCCCGCTTTGGCCGCGCATCAAACTCGGCTTTTTTATATACTATAGTATATAAATCACGGACGGACGTTTCTTTGGCGGTGCTAATATTAAATATTTGATTGTTTTTAGATTTTATAACCTTGATAGCTCCTTGTACCACATCCTCAACAAAAATAAAATCTCGTGTCTGCCGGCCAGTATTATAAATATACGCTTGTTTCCCTTTAGCGGCTCGCGCGCAAAATATAGCCACTACTCCCCCTTCCCCTTCGGCGTCTTGGCGCGGTCCATAGACGTTTGAAGGCCGGATAATTACATATGGTATGGGCGAAGATACTATATACCGTTCAATAGCATACTTTCCTATACCATACGGTGAGGTAGGCATGGGGACATCTTTCTCATGATTCGCTGGCGCGTCATTACTATCATACACTGCCGCTGATGAAAAAAATATGAGCTTTCGCAACTCCTTAGATTTTCCAGCCGCCTGTAAAACCCGCAAACTGCCGATGATATTCGTTTCCGCGTCTTTAATCGGTTGGCGTTTGGAGTACTGCAAACTTTTTTGAGCGGCCAAATGGTATACTATCTGCGGTCTAAACCGATCGATAACCTTTTCGACGGCCTGATGGCTGATATTAACTTTAAAAAAAGCTGATTTTTTATTTATGTATTCTCGTTTGCCAAAAGACAAATCGTCGACCACCGCCACCCGATGGCCCCGGCTAACCAACTGGTCAACTAAGTGGCTACCGATAAATCCCGCTCCTCCGGTGACTAGAATTCTACTCATAAATATATTCTCCTATTCCTTATCATATTTCCACAAAAGCGGCTGAAGCACGTTTTGGTTAGCACGGACATCTTCTATGGTCTTTTCCAGCCCTTCTTCCAGCGGTATCAGCGGATACCAGCCGATTTTATTTTTGACCTGGGTAATATCCGGCAGACCCAGCGGACTCATAAACAACAGAGGTTTCTTGTATTGCACTTTTGATTGGGAACCGGTTAAAGCGATTATTTTCTTGGCTACTTCAGCCATGTTATATTCTTCGTAGTGGCCAAAATTAAAAGGGCCTTTTTCCTTTGAATTCATGAATTTGATCAATCCTTCCACAATATCCGATATAAAGCATAGTGAAGTGGTAAAATTCTCATTGCCATAAATAACTAAGGGGCGATTGTTCAAAGCCTGCAGGACAAAATCCGGGACCATGTGCCCGTCGAACAAGGATAAGCGAGGCCCATAGGTACGGAATATCCGCGCGATCTTAATATCAAGTGAATAAAAATCCTTATACGTAATTGCTGCCGTTTCCGTAAAACGCTTGCCTTCATCGTAACAGCTTCTCGGTCCGGTAAAATCGACAAACCCATGGTAATCTTCCGGATACGGCGGTGCGTCCGCGTACCGGGGGCCATAGACCGTTGCGGATGAAGTGAGCAACAATTTTGCGTTGTACTGCTTGGCAATATCCAATGTATTTACCGCCCCTAAACTATTAGCCCGCAGGGTATCGATCCGCAGTTTATTAAAATTCTTCGGTGAAGTAGGGCAAGCTAAATGATATATTTCCTGGATCCCCTGAAATTTTACTTTAAACTTATCGAGTTCATGGTATTCACGCGCGTCAAACGGCTCGGTAATATCATGCTTAATAAACTCAAAATTTGGATTCTCGAGCAAATGGTTGATGTTATCAACCTTGCTGGTAGAAAAATTATCCAGGCAGATAATATTGTTCTCTTTTATCAATTCATCACACAGATGTGAGCCGATAAATCCCGCCCCTCCGGTTATTAATATGTTTTTTTTAGTTAGAAGTTTTTTTTCTCCAGGCATATTGCTTATCCTTTACGAAAGCGTATTTTAAACAAAGTAAAAAATATTTTGATGCTTTTGATAATTACGTTCAATGGCGTTCCTAAAGTAGCCGAACTTCCTTTATCAATCCACACCGTTGGGACTTCTTCAATTCGATAACCGTGGCATCTTGCCAAATACAGTAATTCTACGTCAAAAGCCATATTATCAATTTGTAACTTTTGGACAATTGTTCTAATAACCTCATGCTTAAAAACCTTAGCGCCGCACTGCGTATCATAAAAAGGCAAATTAAAGAGCGTTTTTACGACCATGCGAAATCCATAACTGACAAGCTTTCTGAAAATATTTCGGTTGATTACCACAGATCCTTTTTTCCAGCGCGAGGCAATAGCGCCATCCGCTCTTTGTAAAGCTTGCAAACATTTATCAAATTCAAACGGCTCGGTAGCCCCGTCTGCGTCAATAAAGCCAATCACTTCTCCTTGCGCCTTTTTAAAGCCTTCGCGAACTGCCTTACCTTTGCTGGCAGTAGTGATACTAAAATAACGCAGTATCTTGGTATTTTGGTCACGATATCTCTTTACCACCTCCTCGGTATTATCACGACACCCGTTCAATACTACGATCATCTCAAAAGTATATTGTTTTTCTTGAAAAAACGCTAAATATTTTTGTAAGGTTTTTCCAATTCTAGCAGCTTCGTTATAGGCTGGAATGACGATCGATAAGAACATATACAATCTATACTATACCTAAAAATTACTCATTTTGCAAGCGTTACTCAATACCAATAATTACCGGCTTTCCTCTTTAAAAGTCCAGTATTTATTAGCAAAATAATTGCTGAATAACACTATTATAATAGCCACCACCTTGGCAAAATAATCCTCATAACTGCCAAATACAGTTTCTGAACTAGTGAATTCTTTAATGCCATAGGTTATGCCGATATTGATGAAATAGTTGACGAGACTTACGATAAAAAATTTGATGTATTCACTCCGAAACTTACCGCTGCCGCCTTTCTGAAAAGTCCAGTATTTATTTAAAATAAAATTGTTAACAATAGCCAAAAAAACGCTAATAGCGGTTGCGTACAGATAGTACATTCCAAACACCCTGGTGAGAATAGTGTAGATGCCAAAATCAACAATAGTGCCGCTGACGCCAACGATGCCAAATTTTATAAATTCAAATAAAACCGGGTATTTTACAAAAATTCTATTACGCGCTATCAACGACCACAGACTCATATTTATTTCGCTTGTTTTATTGTGTTAACCATAACGCCTCCTCTGAATGTTTCGGCGTACGCGAAAAACCCGGGCGTAAATACGGGCGTGCCATAGCGGTCAAAAACCCTGACCT
>CAZJUO010000036.1:0-8077 GCA_964549245.1 uncultured Gammaproteobacteria bacterium | reverse complement strand
CTACTTGGACGCCGCCGCGGAAATGCTCCTCGTATGCGAAAAACCCGGGCGTAAACACGGGTGTGCCATAACGGTCAAAGACTCTGACCTGCGGGCCGCCGCCGTTGCCTGCTCCGGCAATGATTTCATCAACCCCGTCGCCGTTTACATCCCCGGCGGCTACTTGGACGCCGCCGCGGAATGTTTCTGCGTACGCGAAGAATTGGCTTTGCAGTGAGCCGTTTTGGTCAAAAATGCGGACGTGCGGGCCGCCGCCGTTGCCTGCTCCGGCAATGATTTCATCAACCCCGTCGCCGTTTACATCCCCGGCGGCTACTTGGACGCCGCCGCGGAATGTTTCTGCGTACGCGAAGAATTGGCTTTGCAGTGAGCCGTTTTGGTCAAAAATGCGGACGTGCGGGCCGCCGCCGTTGCCCGAACCAGTAACAATATTTCCTATGGGCGGTCCCATGGCCTGAATTGCGGCATTAATATTTAACCTGCCAGCGCCGATATGATTGGCAATATCGCTATTCTCGCTGGCTATAGAATCAGCGTTGTTTAATAGCAAGGTAAGCAACTCATCTATCGTCAATCCTTGGGTATCATTGGCTTTGAGTAGTGCGGCCGCTCCCGCCACTAGAGGCGCAGCTAATGAAGTACCGTTCCAGCCGCTTAAATAATAGCTGTCTAAACCGTTATTCGGGTCATAAAATATCGTACTAATGATGCTTTTTGCCGGAGCCGCAATATCAATACAGTTTGAACCATAATTCGATCCTGGTGTAATCCCTTCGCTGGCCGGCAAAACCAGCCAACTATCATCTTGTTCAGTGCCTCCTACGCCCACGACCCTGTCATTGCACACCGGGTAACGTGGATTTTTGTTTAAATTCACCCCTTCGTTTCCCGCAGCAGCAAATATCATTACCCCCTGCTGATAAGCCTGTTTTATGATATATGCCAAAGCCGGATCGTAGTCACTGCCGACAAAACTTAAATTAATAAAATCAGCGCCATTCTCCATAGCATACTGAATTCCCTGATAGATAGCATTCGTATTCCCCATGCCCGTGCTGGCTATTACCCGTACGGGCATGATGCTTACACGCCAGTTCACACCGGCTATTCCTTGGTTATTGTTACCCACGGCTCCGATCGTGCCGGCAATAGCTGTCCCGTGATGGATCCCGGAAGTATCCCACCCTTCATCATAGGCCGGATTGGGGTTTTTGTCGTCACCGACAAAATCCCACCCCTGATAATCATCCACATAACCGTTATTGTCATCGTCAAGGCCATTATTCGCTATTTCATCAGCATTATGCCAGATATTCCCCTGGAGATCAGGATGGTCGGTATCGATGCCGGAATCAAGCACCGCTACTACTACATTTTTGCTGCCGGTTGTTGTATCCCAAGCGGCAGGTGCATTAATAGTGCCCAGATACCATTGTGAATCCAGTAGCGGATCATTGGCTGTAGCGGCAATGGAATATTGATAATTCGGACTGATAAATTCGGCCGGTACGTTCTGCTGAATGTCCCGTATGGCTTGATTAACATCTTGCGATAGTGCTAATTGGACCGTGTGAAGCCGATCGTCATTATGCCGTTTAATAACTATACTGGCGGTTACATCACTGCCGGAAGCCGATACGGGCAGGCAAAAAACAATTAATAAGAGCGAAATTAAAATAAACCCTGCAGTAAAATAATATTTAATTTTCATAGAAATAACGTTATAGCTCTCCTAAAATAATTTTTTTGCTCATTTCCTCCCCCTCCCTAATGATTGTTAGGGTACAAGAATCACCAGCCTCCTTGCTTAACACGATTTCAGATAAATCTTTTTTTGCCTCTACTGTCTCTGAATCAGCTTTGGTAATAATATCCCCCATTCGCAAATCTGCTTTTTCGGCAGGACTATCTTCGGCTACTGATCGTATATAAGCACCCTGCTGTTGCTGTACCTCAAAAGATAATGTAATTGCCTGTTCGAGATTGATATACTCAATGCCCAGGTATGGCCGTTTTACTTCTTGGTCTTCCAAAACAGTTCCTATTATACTGGATAGCTGCCACAACGGCACTATCACGGTGCTTCCGTCAACTATGGTTACTGCTCCCACTGCCTCTTGTTGCAATGAAAAGGCAATATAATCTTGGAAATTTTGGCCTATGCCATTTTCTAAAAGCATACGGTAATTATACGCCTCGGATGAAAAAAGATAATCACTTTCTTGATTAACAGAGATAAATCTTGGCTGGCTGACTGCCGTCTTGCCAATAATGGGTTCGGATCGAATATCACTCCGACCCACCAATATTAGTTCACTTTGGTACAATACCGAATTACTCACTGCCATTGAAACACTCGTTAAATCACTAGCCTCAACTTTAACAAAGGAATACGGACTGGCTGGATCATCTATTGCCGACTCAACGGCATACACACTTCCATCATATGAGATGCCTACTATTGATGCTTCATCCTGTCCTTGTATTTTTTCATCAAGCACCACTAAATAACCATCGTTGGACAATACTATAGCGCTACCAATAAAATTTTGCGGCTGGTATACACCATCAATTGAATTATCAGCGTCTTCTGGTTTTATATATAATTGAATAATGCTTTTTTTCGTCTCTTGGGCTAGTTTTCTTATATCATCGGCCGTGCTGGCGCTCCGCTTAGTGCCAAGTATAATGGACGGCTGCTGGCCTTGATTTGAAAAAACCGCTATTTTATTCAAAAACGGTATGTCAGATCCGTACGATACCAACACAAGTAACCCAATACAGGCTGACAAAAAACCAAATACCAGAACAAACAGCAGGAGGCCGATAAAATTACCGAGTTTTCTGTTCTTCGGTTTTTCAATGACCTGCATATTTTCTTTATACAGTTCTTCGATAGACTCCTTACTGTTTCGTTTTTTAGCTTTGGGTGAGGTTGGGCTTGTTTTTGGTTTCATAATGTAATTTATTAATACCAGCGGACCGTAGCTATCGAAATGACGCCGATAGCCGCACTAATATATACATATTGTCTTATTTTTTTCGTTGAAATAATATTTCTTAAATAATCCTTGCTAATGTTCATGTACAAATAATATATGAGAGACAGGATCAGCGCGTTGAATAAAAAACTCGTGGGCAGAGAGCCAATAATATAAAAACTCTGTCCTAATACTATCGCGGCAACAGCAATGTACAACTTACTTTTTTTCCATTCAATCTTATATGACCACAATGTCCTCATATATAAAAAAGCCGTGATTATCACAGCCATCGCTGTCAGCAGCCATGACGGCCACCCCAAAAATAATATGGTGCCGTAAAAAGCCGCATAATACAAAAATAGTGAGGTAAGATTTACGTAGCTATAAATATTCTCCAAAGCGTACGGCTGGTATTCTTTCGTATGATAAAGAAATGAATGAATATTTTTAGTAATCAGCAAATAGACCAAGGAGATAATTATTGCATACAGCTGGCGTAATACGGTCAAATCTATTAAAACAAAAAATAACAGCGCCGCCAAAATAAAGAGTAAGGGAGTGGGCAAATAACTCCATATCTTCCTGGAAAAAATCGAACCTCCGGCCAATATCCACAGTGAAAGTACAACCGTCATTATAACGGCTCCCGCAATATAATACAGAAGTTCGTGATTGGCTATCCAGATTTCAAACAGTACCAATATAGTAATGGCGCTTAAAAATGGAATATACCGTTTTAATAAAAACATACAATTATTAGTTATGCTTCGAATCTGACGGCGTATCGCCTTCCTCCCGTATGGCGTCCAATTTCTCAACCAGCTTGGTGATTGAATCGTTGGAAGGATGGCGGCTGGCAACTTCTTTTTGCGTTTCGACGATTACTTGCTGAACATACTCGGGATTCTTTACGCCATTCAGCTCAATATTCACTTGACTGCTGGCGGTTTGTACAATAACATTACCATAGTGTAATACGGTTTGTAGCACGCCTTTTCTCCGGAAGCTCACGTCTTGAATTTTATCATACGTTATCTCGGAAACAGTCCTGTCGAACAACCCGCGCTGATCAATATCAATAATCCGTTCGTTGGTTATCATAAACACATTGTAGGAATATATCACAAAAACCCGCAAGGCTAATAATATTCCGATACCAACCAAAACAAAAAAGACTACCACTCCCCAATTTGACCACCTGAATAGCGGGTACATCAAAAAAAATGGTATAATGATAAACAGAATACTGACTATAGTAGGAGCCGCGAAAACCAGAGGGTATTTTCGCACGATTTCAATTACGTTTTCTTCCTCTTTTAAATTTTTTAGTAACTTTTGTTCAAACATTATTTCCTATGCCTAAAAAAAAGACGATACGCTTAATTTGGATTATTATTGTAGTGGTAGGCGTTTTGAGCATGGTATTCTTTTCTATCATGCCCGCCCTATCGCTTTAGAACCGCTAAAAAAGCTTCTTGCGGAATATCGACCTTACCTAACTGCTTCATCTTTTTCTTGCCTTTTTTCTGCTTTTCCAGCAATTTTCTTTTCCTGGTAACATCTCCCCCGTAAAGTTTGGCGGTAACGTCTTTCCGGAGTGCGGGTATCTTATTTGAGGCGATGATTTTACCGCCAATAGCCGCTTGTATTTTCACTTCAAACATTTGCCGCGGCAAAAGCTTCTTTAGGTTATCCACGATGGTGCGCCCTGTCCTATAAGCTTCATCTTTATATATTATCGTAGCTAAGGCCGGCACTTGTTCATCCGCTACCATAATATCAAGGCGCTGCACCTGGCATTCGCGATAACCCAGCATTTCATAGTTCATCGACCCGTATCCCGCGGTGATACTCTTAAGTTTATCATAAAAATCTATCAAAATTCCAGTCAAAGGCATTTCATACTGAAGATATACCTTATCTTCATCGATATACTGCGTATTTTTGTACACCCCCTTTTTATCCTGCACTAAATCCATAATCGAGCCGATATATTTTGACGGGGCAATAACATCCAGGCTAACCCAGGGCTCCTCAATACTTTCTATATGCATTGCCTCGGGCAATAAAAGCGGGCTGGTGATAATCAGCTCTTTATCCTTATTTTGCTTATCTTTTCTCTGCATGGCACGAAAGCCTGCTTCATTTAATAATACGCGATATCCCACGGAGGGAGCTGTTACGATGATATCAAGATCGTATTCACGTGAAATACGCTCTTGAAATATTTCCAAGTGCAGGATACCCAAAAAACCGCATCGAAAACCAAACCCCAAGGCTTTGGAATGATCCGGTTCGTAGTGCAGTGAGGCGTCATTTAAGGCAATTTTTGAAATCGCCTCCCGTAAATTTGGATAGTCGTCGCCTTCCTTGCAGTACACGCCGGCAAAGACCATAGGTTTTAATTCTTTATATCCTGCTAAGGCTTTGTCTGAAGGTTTTCGATGATGCGTTATGGTATCACCCACCCGGCAGTATTGTATGTCCTTCAAACCGGTAGTAACAAAGCCTATTTCGCCCGCTTTTAGGCATGATTGTTTTTCCAGCTGTGGTTTAAACACTCCCACCTCTAGGCATTCAGCGTGTTTTTTACTGGCCATAAATTCTATTTCGTCCTGCGCCTGGCATTCACCTTGCACTACTCGCCCATAGGCCACTACGCCTTTGTATTCATCAAAAAAAGAATCAAAAACCAATATCTGCAATGGTTTGTCAACGGCCCCAGACGGAGCAGGCACTTTGCTCATGATAGTATCCAGCACATCAGTCACACCCTGCCCGGTTTTAGCTGAAACTAATAACACTTCTTCCGGGGCACAGCCCAATAGTTTCACTATATCGCTCCTGACTTGTTCTACAGACGCATTAGGCAAATCAATTTTATTTATCACCGGTATAATGACTAAATCTTGCTCAAGCGCCAAATACAGGTTGGCTAGCGTCTGGGCTTCGATCCCCTGCGTAGCATCTACCAGCAAAATAGCGCCCTCGACCGCCGCCAACGAGCGTGATACTTCATATGAAAAATCAACGTGCCCGGGGGTGTCTATCAGGTTAAAAATCATATCCTTATAGTGCATGCGCACCGGTTGCAGTTTGATGGTGATTCCCCGCTCACGCTCCAGATCCATTTGGTCCAATACCTGCTCTTTCATGTCCCGTTTGTCTATCGTTTTGGTAATTTCCAAAAACCTGTCAGCTAAAGTTGATTTGCCGTGGTCAATATGAGCAATTATGCAAAAATTCCTTATTAGTTTATTCATCTAATATACGATTAAGAGTATGAGTCTTGCCCCGTACCTGTGAACGAAGTGAACATGGTATGGGGTGGTCAATATGAGCAATGATGCAAAAATTCCTGATTGTATTATTTTCCATCTGGCTGTCCGTTATGATGATTAAATATTTGCTTTTTTACTTTGGTAAGCCAATTATATAGTATGGTTATTTCATCACACTTAGTAACCAATGCCAATATCAGATAGACAATAATGCCAATAGCTGCTGCTCCCACACCTTGTATTAAAATACCGATAAAGGTCTGCATATTTACTCCCGCTGCTAAAAAGTACTCCGTTGCTACCACAAAACCTCCCATGACAGCAGAAATGCATACTATTTTCATAACGGAAACAATAATTCTTTTATCATCGAGATACCCCATGCGCAAACGCAAAGCAACAAGCAGGATGAGCATATGGATACAGCTGGCTATAGAAAAAGCCAATCCTAAGCCAATTACCCCGTACAGGCGCGTAAACAGCAGTGCGCCTCCGATATTGACGACCACTGCTAAGATAGCGATTTTAACCGGCGTTTTTGTATCCTGCCACGCGTAAAATGACCTGGCTAACAGCGGTATTAGGCTTTGGGCAAAGAGCGATATGGCAAAAAACCCCAGGATTTGCGCGGTATAATACGTGTCATTCCAGTCAAAAGCCCCGGTGCCCAAAACGATGCGGACTACTTGTGCGCGCAGCAATAGTAATAGTACTGAAACCGGTATTATTAAAAAAAGTATGCGCCGGAAGCTTTTTGAAAAATGCCCTACAAACATGGTCTTATCCCGCTGGGCAAATGATTCGCTAAAAAATGGAAACGAGGCAATAGCGATTGAAATGCCGAATACACTGGTAGGAAAACTTTGCAGATTATTGGCCAAATTAAAAACGGCTACTGAACCAGCCGCCAGAGTCGAGCCGATAATCACGCTGACCAGCTGATCAATCTGGTTTACTGCCAGTCCAAACGTACGGGGCAGCATCAATTTTCCGATGGTCCGGACTCCTGGATGGTGAATATTGCATTTCAATTTGTATGCATACCCCGTTTTTAGCAAACCCGGTATTTGTATTATTAAGTGCAAAAACGCCCCAATGACAACTCCATAGGCTAAGCCAAAAACACCATACAACGGTACCAACGCGGCAATGCCAAATATAATTCCCATGTTGTAGGCTACTGGAGCAAAAGCAAAGTATACATAACGTTTAAATGAATTCAGTATACCGGTAACAATATTGCTAATGCCAAAAAATAATATAGCTGTCAGCATAACCCTGGTCATGGCTACAGTGGTTTGCTGTTTTTCGGGAGTAAACCCCGGCGCAATGAGCGGAATTAGATAGGGCGCAAATATAAAAAATAAAGCCCCTATTACCAATAGACCTATCAGCAGTACATGCAACAAAGAGTTAGCCAACTCCCATATTTCCTGCTTGCGTGTCGGGTCTTCTTTGGCTTTTTGTATGTATTCGACGAAAACCGGCACAAAAGCGGCTGACAACGCACCGAGAACCAAAACATTAAACACAATATCAGGTATCCGAAAAGCGGCATAATAAATATCCAGCTCATCACCCGCGCCAAAATGACCGGCCAGTAAACGATCCCGCAACAAACCTAGAATCTTACTAACAATTGAAGCGCTAGCGATAATAATTGCACCACCGGTTAAGGTGGTGGTTAATTTATGCCATACTTTATGCCACATAATGCAAATATTATACCAGTTTTTCATTAAAAAAACAAGTTGATAGGGTAATGTGCACAGACATATTGCACTTTCTGATAAGCTTAAGGGCATATGAAAA
>CAZJUO010000035.1:7296-11492 GCA_964549245.1 uncultured Gammaproteobacteria bacterium | reverse complement strand
CAGGTGTCACCCTATTATACCCCATGTGTCACCCTGTGGTGTTAACTGTACAGGTACTTGACATAAGACGATTTTTTTGATACAAAGAACCATCGCTCTTTTTAGATAAAAGAGAAAACAGAGCAAGTGGTACTTATGTTACTTAAATTTGGAGGATACTATTGAATGAGTAGAATTGAAATAAGACTAACAAGAGGTGGGGCGTCTTTCCAGGATCAGCCGTTATGTTCAATGGCGGAAGTCACCAAGGCCATCCGAGAGGTCACGAAGCTGGGAATGGCTTTTTTTAACCGACTGCTCGAGGAAGATCGTTGGCATGATAAGCAGAAAGACATTTTACGAGCGGATGAAGTGGTAAATTCTATTTCGGTTTTTAACCAGTTGTGCCAAGAAAACAGGTCGCTGCTGCAGTTGATTTTCATGTCGCATGATTTGGGCCGGGTGGTCGAGTCTTTGCACCGTCAAGGAATTTGGCAGGTCAAAGCAGAACGGCATCCTATAGAATCTGTGAAAGTGTTGCGATCCTGGGGCATTGACAAGTATTTTGAGAGCAAGGCCTGGGAGGTAATTTCATACAGCATTGAACACCACACTGACCAGACTTCACCGCTTATTCCGGATGACCTTAACGATATGGAAAAGCTGAAACGCGTTATCGCCTGTTTTTTACGGGATATTGATAAGCTGGATACCTTTACCCAGACGACTGACCTGTATTTGTTTGATAAGGAAAAACGGGCCGATGAAATGGCTAAGCACGGTTTTGTCGAAGAAAAGACTGTCAACCCTGATTTTTTCCTAAAGATGTTAGCGCAACACGTCACCCCTCCGAGGAATTCGATTGTTTCGTATGAAGCATATATGGTGTATTTCTTAGGATGGATTTTTGATGTAAGCCTTCCCGAAGTACTTCGACAAATTGTGCAATCAGGGGCGATCACCAAGCTTCTTGACTATTTCAAGCGGCAGTTACCGGAAGAGCAATATGAGTCTATTCAGCTGGCGACTGTTTCATTCTTGGAAAAACACGAAATATCGATTTCGTAACCCTGACAACCGGATTATTAACATAGTCCGGTTTTTTATATTGCTTTTACGCCTTTGTTATGGTTTATTTAAGGCATGGGCCGAGTAAAAAGAAAAAAACAATTTATTAACAACCGCGATGGTAAAAAAATCTCCGTGGTCATTGAGAAGCCGCTCAAGTCAGTTGGCTTGGCTTTTATTATGCACGGGCAAGGAGGCTTTAAAGAAGAGCCTCACATCCGAACGTATGCCCGAGCGTTTCTTGAGCACGATATTACGGTCGTAACTTTTGACGCACGCCATACTTTGGGTGAAAGCGAGGGGACTATAGAGGATTTTACCACCACCAGTTTTTTACAGGATTTAGAAGACGTTATCGATTGGGCCTCACGGCAAAACTGGTACCATGAACCCTTTGTCCTGGCTGGCCATAGCGCCGGCAGTATGTGCATTACACTCTATGCCGAGCAGTATCCTGAAAAAGTGCGCGCGCTAGTACCCACTTCGTTATCAGTTAGCGGCCGGTTATTCCGTGACACATTAGCCCCAGAATTGGTGAGTCAGTGGCAGCAAACAGGTTGGCTTGAAACGCCGAGTTCGTCTAAGCCTGGCGTGATGAAACGAATCAAGTACGCGGCTATGGAAGACGTATTACAATATGATACGCTGGCCTTAGCCAATAGGTTAACCATGCCGGTGCTGCTTATCGTCGGTGAAGATGATACCAGTACGCCGCCCAAAACGCAGCAGCTGTTTTATAGCCAATTGCCGGGCAAAAGAGAACTGCATATCATCAAAGGAGCGCCGCATACTTTTTGCCAGCCGGAGCATTTACAGCAAGTGAATGATATAATGAAGCAATGGATCGGTAGGCTTTAAGCTTTTTAATTTTTATGCAAGCATGAAGCTTTTTAAAAACAAAAACAACATTACTGAAGCATCAAATCGGTTTGTGGAAAATTTGCGGTCAGCGACCAATAATTTTTCAAAAGTAAAAAGGCCATTATATATACGCTCACCATTCAGCTCAAAACCGTTTACTCGCCGCGGGGAAATTAATGTCCAGGATGTTACGGTCAACGATATGCCGGAAATAACCTATTATACTGATACGCATCTGGTGGCCCCGCAATTAGTCAATGAAGGCTACGAAGGCCTGGCTTCTGGCAAACGGCGTTTTTTTGGATTGAGCAAGCTGCACGTTATTTTAAGGCATGTGCGGCTGTTGGATGATATTTCCTACATTATGCTGGAGAAAATCAGGCCGTATATCAGAAATCGCTATCGCCGCGGCGGTTTGGTTATCCACGGGGGAGATGTTATTGACAGCTATGAAGCAGGGAACTGTTTTCGGACCTTTGCGGCACTTGAGCGATTTCGGGAAAATGCCATAGGCGATATTAAGCCAGCTAAAGCCAATCATATTTGGATTACTGGAAACCATGACGCTTTTTTTGGAGGCCTTGGACAATGGTTCGAGTATAATAATTTTCGGCGTTCGTATTACCGTATCCCTCAAGAATCTTTTAGGGCTATTGTAGCAGCTTTGAAAGCCGGGTGGCCGTGGCAGCTGATTAGTAAAACGTGGAAGAAGAGCTATATTGTCGAAGGTGTGGTCAGAAAACGCCGTACGATAAAATGCGCCCTGCACCCGGCCCTGCGGTGGTATTTAGAGAAATTAACTTTTGGACCAGCGCAAGGATTGTTTGTATCAAAACATGGTAAAAATGGGACCGCCACGAACGTTTATTTTTTGGATTCAGAATTAGTAACCTTGCATGGCGGAGCGGGGGCTTTGGATCGGTCATTGCGCAGCGAGGGCTTTGCTAAAAGTAGCCAATTGTACAAAGAGATAATGAGGTGGCGCCGCCAAGAGCACAAAGCGCAAGTTGTGTTGGTTAATTCACTCCGGCAGGCGCTTATCGAGAAAAGGAAAGTGGTGGTGTATACCCACAATCCCCGGCAACAGCAGGGGGAGTTAATAGAAAAGACGCATACAGAGCGCCGTTTCATCGAACAGCGGGTAACTATTTACGGCGGGCATTATCATAGCGCGGACAAGGATATTATAAAAATGCCTCCCGGGGTCCGGCCCGCGCGAGGGGCTACCAGGATATTCCTTGGGCCGTTCGGGCAAAAGCAGGGACTTTTTCCTTTTGCCTTTTCGTTTAAAGAGTATTTGGGAGGGTTAGCTCCTGAAATATTGGACGGGCCGATAGCACATCCGCAGACGGTTACTATAATTGGCGTCAAAGAGGCCGTAGAACGTAATTTACATATCTGATCATGCCAGCCTACATAGAAATTAAAAGGGGCTGATTTTGGCTTGACAAAAAAATAAAAAGGGTTTATTATTAGTAATGGGTATATATTCATTATCTTTAATAGGTAGAAAAGAGCTATAGGAGCTAAAAGATAAAAGGGGAAAAATGGGTATTTACCCATATTATAAAGGTTATTAATTAGTTATCCACAAGGAGAAAAAAATATGCCACATTATGAAAAAGAGGAGAATTTAAGCCAAAAAACTTTGGACACTGCTCGGGCGTCATTATCATTGCGGGAAGAGCTGGAAGCAATTGATTATTATCAGGAGCGAATCGACACAACCAAGGACGAAGAGTTGAGGAAAATTCTAGAGCATAACCGTGACGAAGAAAAAGAACACGCCGCAATGCTGATAGAATGGATGCGAAAGAATGACGCTACTTTTGATAAAGAGTTTACCGAACATGATAAGGTTTAAGATCAATAGATACAAAAATAGAATATCGAAATCTTGAGCAATAGATTAATTAACAATTTTAATGTTTTAAATAGTTTTGGTAAGATGTTCTTGATTCAAAAATTGCTTATTGGAATTTGTTTCGAATTTTCGGATTTTAAAATTAGGATTTAATAAGATAAAGGTCGAACAAGTAACCAAGGAAAGGAAGAAAATATATGCCAAATTTTGACGGACAAGGCCCTCGTTGGGGCGGCGAACCAGGTGCTGGCTGGGGCATGGGTCCTTGCGCCAACCCGCCTAACGGGCAAGGCTGGCGGGGAGCGGGTTATGGTAGAGGTTTTGGTTCTCGTTGGGGTAGAGGCCGTGGTCGCGGAGCAGGTTGGGGTTATATGCCCGGTAGGATGTATGACTACAACTACGGTTATCAACTTAGTAAAGATGA
>CAZJUO010000035.1:0-7286 GCA_964549245.1 uncultured Gammaproteobacteria bacterium | reverse complement strand
ATGCTTGATGACGAAGAGGCTGCATTGAAGGAAGAGCTTAAAGCTATTCAACTCGCGAAACAGCAATTACGGTCTAAAAAAAATTCGCCCAGGGCAAACAAATAAAGATAGTCCCCTTTTTATTGACTCTATTAGGGCGGGAGTTGTAATTATTGAAGGGGGACTATCTCCAAGCCCTAGATTTTATATATTTATAATTTTGATTTTTTTATATGAAAGGTATATGAAAGTTTGCATAGCGGCTGATGGGGCTACTTTAGATGCTTTAGTAAGTAAAGCGTTTGCACGGTGCTCTTATTTTTTAATTGTAGATATTGAGACAGAAAAAATACAACATTTGTCGAATGATGCGAAAAAAGTAAAAAGGAGCGCGGGATATATCGCCGCGACAAAAATATCTAGCCTAGGCATTCAAAAATTGCTTTGCGGAGATATAGGGCCAAACGCCCGGACGTTGTTAAAACAGGCGGGGGTTACCATAGTATCTGGTTTAACTGGAGTAGCCCGGGAAGCCTTGGAGACTCTGAATAAAAAGGAGGGATAAGCTAAAATTGTTACGCTTATTTATAAAGGTTAGTGTCAGGATTGTAGCCCGAATTTGGGGGATTAGCGTTTAGTAAAGAAAAAAGTAATTATCTACGTTGCTAAAGCGTTAAGGCGCAACAGACTCTTCGTTTTACATTACGGCATAAACAGGTCGGGCAAATATTCACATTCGAATAAATGCGAAAGTGGAATATGGTCCAATTGTAAATTCTAGCGTATTTTTGATAAAATAAAATAAGATTACTTATGTTTTACAGGGTAAATAAACAAAAATGCATTGGCTGTCAGTTGTGCTTACAGACATGTCCAGGCGCCACGCGAATTGGTGCGGACGGCAAAGCAGACATTGCAGACCAGGGAAAACTTGAGCAATGCGGTGGTGAGGACGTATGTCCAAGCGGGGCGATCGAAAAAGTTAATGGTATAGAGAAATCAGGAAATGAGAGTTCAATACATATCGCATCGGATGCGACTAGACACCTGTTTTTAGAAGTTAAAACTCGAGTCAGGGGCAAAAGGAAGAGGTTTGAAACTGGTGACGGGTTTAGACGTAGAGGGTTTGGCAGGTACGGAGGTGTGGGTGTAGTCCATGGAAAAGCTATGAGACGGACTCGGCGAAAGGGATAAGTAACGCATTACACCGGAAGCAAAAAAATAACTATAGCAATCATTATAATTAATTTTTAAAAGTATTATGCAATTTTACAATGGTATGGGTAGAAACCAAGCATTAAATAACGAAGGACCAGGCCTGGTCGGTTCAAGTATTTGTATCTGCCCAAAATGCGGCTATCAACAAAAGCATCAGCGAGGTGTGCCGTGCAATCAAGTCTCATGCCCAAAATGCGGCACGGAAATGAAAGGAGAGAATTGCTAATTTAAAAAACGTATGCCTCGTCCCAGATCGATTCGAAGAATCAAGTTTAATCCCCATGTAACTTATTTCAAGCCCCGGGGGGTTCCTTTGCGTACGCTTGAGGTGGTAGAGTTAAGCAGGGAAGAAGTGGAAGCTTTGCGTTTAAAAAATGTGACGGGGCTTGACCAGCACGAGTGTGCGAAAAGGATGCGTACCTCGCAAAGTACTTTTCAGAGAATTTTAGCATCTGCTATCCATAAGGTTAGTTATGCTCTAATAAAAGGCAAGGCAATTTCTATAGAAAAATAGTTTGAAAACGCCCATCGATTAAATAATTTTTTGAATATTGATAGATACTAAAGAAAATATTATGAAAAATAGTTTAAGGATAATAGTAGTATTGCTTGTGTTTTTGCTCAATATTTTTATATCAGCTAATAAGGTAATGGCTCAAGAGGAGGGTGCGTGTGCGGTTTATTTTACCGGCGTTGGTTGTCCGCATTGTGCCAAGACGGATCCGGTTGTACTGGGGGATTTGCTTAACCAGCATCCTAGTTTAATAATTATTGAGTATGAAATATATAACCAGCAAGTAAACGGGCCTTTATTATACCAATATGACGAGCAGTATGGTTCTGGTCTGGGCGTGCCTTTAATTATTTTTAGCGAAGAACAGAATTTAAAGGGAGATTCGCCTATTTTAGATAATATCGACGGCATTTTGGAAGCCTTAAAAGACAATGTTTGCTTGTTGAATAATGGTTCAGAGGCTTATTTTACCAATTTAGATATTGCTAGTTTAGCGGGGGCGCCAAAAATTTGGCACCAAAATAAAATCTTAGTTAAATATAAGGAAGGTGAAAGCGACAGCCAATTGTTAAGACAGCTTGTATTGAGTTCTAATACGGATCAGGTTTTGGCAAATAGCGATTATATCAATGTGGAGCCAGTAGCCATGCCGTTATCAGGGAGTAATGTGGAATTTGAGCATGCTGTGGTTGTTGATAATTGGCTTTTCCAATGGGATGGCGAGGGGCTTGTTTTGGATTCCGAGCTTTTGCCTTTTGCTGAGGTTATTGGTGAAGAAACTCCAGCAGTAGGGGAAGAGTCAACTGATAACCAGTCCGAAGCAGAAGTTAATGAAGAGGGCGGCGAGGCTGATCTTACTTGGACTAAAATAATTTCTTTGGCGGCAGTTGATGCGGTCAATCCTTGCGCTTTAGCGGTGCTGGT
This sequence comes from uncultured Gammaproteobacteria bacterium, assembly GCA_964549245.1. Classification (GTDB taxonomy): domain Bacteria; phylum Patescibacteriota; class Patescibacteriia; order UBA10025; family JAHIVO01; genus CAZJUO01. Next base: position 4,651 of record CAZJUO010000035.1, on the reverse strand, counting down.
GCTTATGTTAACCGCGATTTTGGCTTACAATCCGAGTAAAAGGAAAAATATTATTTTTGCTGGTCTGGCATTCGTGGTTTCCATTTATATTATGTATCTTTTTTATGGGTTGGTGATTATCAAGTTTTTTCAGTTAGTTCAAGCGTTGACCGCAGTGCGTTTGTGGCTTTATAAAATTCTGGGGGCTATTGCGGTAATATTAGGTATTTTAAATATTAGGGATTTTTTCAAATATAAGCCAGGCCGGACAGGGACCGAAATGCCTTTATTTATGAGACCCAAAGTTAAAAAGATTATTGGCGGCATTACTTCACCGCGCGGCGCTTTTGGTGTAGGAATTTTTGTAACTTTATTTTTACTGCCCTGCACCATTGGTCCGTATATTATTGCTGGAGGTATTTTGTCGGCTATGGATATAATTAAAACGCTGCCACCTTTGCTTTTATACAATTTAATTTTTGTGGCCCCTATGCTGGTGATTATTGGCATTGTTTATATTGGTTTTCGCAGAGTGGAGGATATTTCCGCTTGGAAAGAAAAACATATCACCACGCTTCACTTAGTAGCTGGAATAATAATGTTGGCTTTGGGTGCGGCCATGATGGCTGGGTGGGTCTAGTTAACTTTTAATTTAATGATTGTTGCAAATAAATTAATAAAAAAATTCGATGAAATTGTAGCTGTAGATGGATTAAGTTTGAACATCAATGACCAAGAAATTTTTGGTTTACTTGGCCCGAATGGCGCGGGAAAAACCACCACAATCAGGATGTTTACTGGAATTTTAAAACCGAGCAGTGGCAATGTCACGATCGGTGGGCATGATATACAAAAAAAACCTTTGGCGGCTAGGCAAATTATTGGTGTAGTCCCAGAAATGGCAAATGCTTATATCGATTTATCTGCTTATAGAAACATGTTGCTGATGGGCGAGTTATACGGTATGGCAAAGGATATTCGCAAGGAAAGAGCTAATGAGCTATTACGACGATTTAAATTGTACGACAGAAGAAAATTGAAAGTAAAGAAGTTTTCAAAAGGCATGAAGCAGCGTTTGATTGTGGCCATGTCTTTGATCAGCAAACCAAAATTACTTTTTTTGGATGAGCCAACTTCCGGATTGGATGTGGCTAGCGTTAGGCTAATTCGAGAGGTGATTATCGAACTAAATAAGAAAGGGACCACCGTATTATTAACCACCCACAACATTGAAGAGGCTAACCAGTTGTGCGACCGGGTAGCCATCATGAATCGCGGCCGAATTGTGGTTATAGACCGGCCGGAAAACTTAAAACGCATGATGGGGATTAATTATTCCATTGAGGTGGCTTTTCAAAAACCTTTTCGGTCCGAAAAAAACTATTTTTCTAACGTTACCTCAATAAAAAAAGCTGGAGATAGATTTAGGTTATATACTGATAATCCGAGCTTAGTAATTTTTGAACTATGCAATTATTCAAAGCAAACCGGCAATCAAATATTATCTTTAGTTACTTTAGAGCCAAGTCTGGAAGACGTATTCGTAAATGTAACAGGGAGAAAAAATAAATGATATTTTTAGCGCAAATCAAAAGGTCTTTAGCCATTGCCAAAAAGGATTTGTCAATTTATTATTTTAAAGGGCCAGTTGTGATGATGGGTATTTTAACTCCTTTTTTTATGTTTTTAGCATTTTCGGTCGGCAAAAAGCTACCTTTAGATTTTTTAATACCCGGCCTGCTGGGTATGTCATTATTTTTTGCCGGTTCTTCCATCGGGCCCATGATTGCACCTTGGGAGACTAGAATGAAAACTTTTGAACGCTTGGTGTCCGCCCCAATTGCTATCTGGGCAATTATATTAGGAGACGTTGTTGCCTCATTTATGTTGGGGCTGTTTGTGACGTTTTTTATTTTAATAATTAGTGTTTTTTTATTAGGAATTGGTATAATCACTTGGCCATTGGTAATAGGCACGCTGGCTGGTGCTTTTTGTTTTGCTTCTTTGGGTCTATTAATTTCTGCTCCGCCCACTGATAAACCAGCTGATACCATGATGCTGTCAACCATGTTAAAGTTCCCCCTACTTTTTATTAGCGGAGTATTTATACCCATTGCCAGTATGGGCGCTTGGAGGTTTTTATCATATCTTTCTCCGCTTACTTACTATACTGATATTGCTAGGAATGCGGTTAGCGGATCCGGTAATTTTGATTTAACTTATAGCCTTTTGGCATTATTCGGTTTTGGCATTTTCTTTTTTATCATGGCCATAGTATGGCATAAACGCAATTTAAGTAAAAGATTTTAACTATTTTTACTATCGTATGAAAAAGACAAATATTTTAGTAGTGGGGGGCGGTCCAGCTGGCGTAATTGCTGCCATTACTGCCAAAAAGAAAAATCCCGGCAAAAAAGTTATGTTGGTTCGGCAGAGTGAAATTTCAATCATACCTTGCGGCATCCCTTATATTTTTAATCGTTTGAATTCAGTGGATAAGGACATTTTGCCGGATAAATCTTTGACAGCCGTTGGTGTGAAAATTATTATCAGTAAAGCGATTAACTGCGATACAATTAGTAAGATTTTATTTCTTAGTAATAGAGATAAGATAAAGTATGATAAGTTAATTTTGGCCACTGGTTCAGAACCGGTAGCCATACCAATTCCCGGCGCGGATAAAAAAGGCGTGTGGTACGTTAAAAAAGATTATGAGTATTTGAAAAAGCTGAGAAGGGCAATAGTAAAAGCAAAAAATATTGTAATTATTGGAGGCGGATATATTGGCGTAGAGTTAGCGGAAGAGTTAAGCGGAATAAAAAATAAGAAAATTACTGTAATTGAAAAGCTGGATTGTTGTTTGGGAATGACCATGGATTCTGATTTTACTGTTGAGGCTGAAAAAAAGTTAATTAAAAAAGGAGTGAATATACTGACCGGTTCAGAAGTTAAAGAAATCGGCGGTTGGCAGAAAGCCAGCTATATACAACTTAGAAGCGGCAAAAAAATTATGGCTGACGAGGTAATTATGTCGGTTGGCGCAAGACCAAACGTTCAGATCACTAAAGGGACAGGAATTACAAAGGGCGAATATGGCGGCATTAAAGTTAATCAGTATATGCAGACGAACATTCCAGATATCTTTGCAGTTGGTGATTGCGCCGAAACAAAAGATTTCTTTACTGGCAAAGCATTGCCTGTCATGTTAGCCTCCACCGCCTGTTATGAGGCGAGGATAGCCGGCATAAATATATACCAGCGCCGAAATATGGTGAGAAATACGGGTACACTAGCTTGCTTTTCCACTTTTATTAATGGTTTGCTATTAGGCTGCGCCGGTTTGAATGAAAAAACGGCTGCCCAAACCACTGTTTCAGGGCAGGTTCAGTGCCCATCGCACCATCCCGGCTCTTTACCCGACACGCATTTGATAACGGTAAAGCTAATTTTTTCAAAAAAGGGAGGAGTATTGCTGGGTGGCCAGGTTATGGGACCAGAGGCAGCGGGCGAGATGGTTAACACTATTGCATTAGCAATTCAGAAAAAAGCCACGGTTTATGATATCAGCAGCTTACAGGTGGCCACGCATCCTTTGATTACGCCAGCTCCAACGGTGTACCCTTTAATTACCGCAGCCCAGTCAGTGCTGCCATTTTTTAAGTAAATAGAGTGCTTATATGTATTTGTTTAATGGTGGTTTGACAGGGAAATAAAAATAGACTAACCTGGAGTTAGGTATTCCTAACTTATTTTTTTATGGTTCAGCAAAATAGGGAGGATTATTTAAGGACAATATACGGATTGTGGGAAAATAACGACAAAACCATCCGCTCTGTAGATATTGCACAATATTTAGGCATTTCTAAGGCTTCGGTGTCGGAAATGCTGAGAAAATTAGCCAAAAGAAAATTTATAAAAATTAAGCCGTATTCTTATGTTTCATTTACGGCTCAAGGGCTACGCTTAGCTAAAAAATTAATGTATAAACATAGGATTATTGAAGTTTTTCTGCTTAATTTCTTAGGCGTTGGCAAAGACAAGGTACACGCGGAAGCGCATCGGCTTGAACACGGTTTTTCTGATCAGGTTATAAAAAAACTAGCAAAATTTATTAATAATCCAAAATATTGCCCCAGTGGCAAAAAAATTCCAACAATCAAAATATGAAATCACTTGTCCGTTTTAAAGCAGGCGACTTGGTAAGAATCGTGGGTATTAGATGCCGGGGGATGATGTTTCGGCATAGGCTTTGCGATTTAGGATTGTACGACGGTACTGAATTGATGGTGTTAAAGAACGATTTGTTTGGGCCAATGGTTTTAAAAATATTCAATTCTAAAATTGCCTTAGGTAGGGGGCAGGCTAGGAGAATATATGCAGAAAAAGTATGATATTTTGGTTGGTTTAACCGGCAATCCTAATGTTGGCAAATCCACGTTATTCAACACGTTAACCGGTTCCCATCAGCATGTGGGCAATTGGCCGGGCAAAACTGTGGAAAAAAAACAGGGCCCGTTTCGTTACCGCAATAAAAAAATTCAGTTGGTTGACTTGCCTGGTGCTTATAGCCTGACGGCATACTCAGAAGAAGAAACTGTCACGGCCGATTTTATTATGGATGAAAAGCCTGATGTCGTGGTGCAGATTATTGATGCGCAAAATTTGGAAAGAA
>CAZJUO010000034.1:0-11651 GCA_964549245.1 uncultured Gammaproteobacteria bacterium | reverse complement strand
TCAATCTCATCTACCGCCGCCACCACTTGTTACCGATGACCCCTTCTGATACAATCGCTTGACCAAATAAACAGGCTATGGTACGGTGTTAGTAATTTAACTAAACATCGAAAATAAACAAAGTAAATTAACAAATAAACCGCCCCGCAATGGAGGGGCAGGAGGTTTTTGATGCACGTAATAAGCATGAATGATTTTGGCCCAGACAATCCCATCGAAAATATTCTGGCTTCAGCCTCCAGAATGATCGAATGGGGACGCCGTAATACCTGCGACAAACAATACCCTCATTCAAAGGCCGTACTGCTTTTTCTTGAGCGCAGTACCCGTACGCAGTACAGCACTGAACAGGCAGTAATGAATCTGGGGATGCGTCATACTATGGTTTCGGGCGCCGACCACACTTCGGTTTTAAAAGGCGAGAGCATGGCCGACACGTTCCGAATGTACGCTGGGCAGGGAGCTAGAATTATTGCCATTCGCAGCAGTCTGGAGGGTACACCGCTCCACGGCGCCAAAATCTGCCAGCAATACATCGAGGAACAATCGATCCTCAATCCGGGTCCCGTGTCAATCATCAACTGTGGCGACGGTTGCCAGTGGCATCCTACCCAGGCTGTCCTAGACTGCACTACCATTATGCAAACACTTGGTCGGTTAGATAATTTCCGCCTGGGAGTACTTGGTGATCCAGGCAAAGGAAGAACGGCCCATACCTTAGTCAGCGAACTTTCAAAAAAACCAGGCATGAGCTTTGTCTTCGTGGCTCCCCAAGGCTTAGAAATGCCCGAACAATACAAACATGGTTTGGAAAACATGACCGAGAGTGATTCACTGGATGCGCTGGCTGATTGCGATATTGTCTACGTTACCCGCTTTCAAACTGAACGTATGCCCAAAGAGCAGCAACGCTACGTTGAATCAATACGGCATAAATTCATTATTACTGAAGATGTATTAAACAGTTGGAATCCCAACATTCGCATTATGCATCCGCTGCCGCGCGTAGACGAAATCGCACCAGAGATATCGCTTGATAAACGGTTAATTGCTTTCCAGCAGGCAGAATACGGCATTGTAGCTCGCATGGCTATCATCAGTATGCTTTGCGAAGGCCCATTCAAACCTATTGATCTCAATCCACGGCCCCCCGTTTTATTAGCCGATAGCAAAGAACGGATCATCGATAAACAAAAACCGGTCAAACACTTCCAGCCCATAGACAAAGGCACGGTAGTTGATCATATTCCGGCTGGGAAAATGACACTCATCTTCAGAGTTTTGGAAACTCTTGGCGGATTTCAAAAAAAATCTCCCCGCCAAGCAGTGCAGTATGTCAACTCCGGAAAATATCAAAATGGCAAAAAAGACGTTCTGTTGCTGTATGATTACCAACTGCCGGAACTCTGCGCTGCTACGCTGCAAACCATGTTTCCCGGAGTTACCATTAATTATCTGCCGGGTAATAACACGATCATTAAGAAGAAATTCAACGCCCCGCTGGCTATCGATAAAAATGTGTGCTGCTCTAATCAGGCCTGCATTACTAATCATGACCGCGAAGCTAAGCCCCGCTTTATTTTTCTGGGCAAGGAAGGGGAAGAGCGCTTCGTTTCCTGCGAGTACTGCGGTTCACTCCTGTGGCCATAAACGGTTCTTTGTTATAAAAACGCTGGTTACTATGATAACCAGCGTTATTTTTTTTGTTTGAAAAATGGATGGAGCACACGATGTATGTGCCCGCATTTTGGGCAATGGACAATCTGGCTGCGCAAGCGCTTGGGCGCCCGATGGATCAGGTAATAACGGTTTTCTGCCTTGCCTTTATGGCCGGGGCAGGTTTTGATGGTCAAGCACTTTTTTTCCTGTAAAATCCGCAGGTGGTGGCGTACATTGGCCGTGTTGGTAAATTGGCCGGTCAGTGCCTCATGCGCCAGCAATTCACTGGCCGAAGGCCAATACGTATAAGCCAGCCAGTGCTCAATCAAAGCGCACAATAAAGCAACTTGCTTGGCTGATACATCCCGAAGTTCCTTTTGTTCGTCGCCGTTTTGTCCGAGAGGAGTCATAACCCGGGAAGTATACCGCTGTTCCCACTCTGGAAACTGCTCCCAGACCTTTGCCAACAGGAAAAACCGCGCGGGTATATGAAAGGCCTGGCGGTAAAACACCTCAAAAGGTATAGCCTGCCGTTTCATATGCTTGGAAATAGTCGCTTCGGCCAAACCGGTTACTGAAGCGAGCCAACTGCGGCTGACATATTCCTCTCCCTGGTAGGTAACTTGCTTGGCATCGTCGTCAATCGTTTTACTATCATCTCGCGGCCACAGTCCTTTTTTTACGTCATTGATCAGCCAATAACTGCAGCCGACCGCTTTGCGTATCTCCGTTGGCCCCTTACCCTGTAATAACAAGGCTTTGACCGCCGGGCGCTTGTCAAAATGTCCGTATTTGCTTTTTTTCATATCACTCCTTGTCGTTTTTTGAAAAAGAACGGATAATCAAGTATATCATTTGAAATAAATAATTCAAGTCCCAGTCTGTACATTGGTTGAGACAAGCTTGGTAAATGTAGAAATATAATTCGAGTAGTATGGATATTATTACGATAGACAAAATATTTAATTCGTGCTAAAAATAAGTAATCTTTCACCAGATAAGGAGGTTGAATTGTCAGACAATAAAATCAAATGGCCAGATACAGAATATCAGCTATTAGAAAATGGCATCAGGGAATTGGTAAAAGCATTGCACCTTTTAGGCATTAAGACAATTTTTTCCTGCGAAGGTCATATTAGAACATCTCCAATTTATATCGGGGTATTACCTTGGCCATATGTTATCTTGCTTATTAGCGATGATCAGATTGAGCCATTTCAGGAAAAAATAAACATGTGGAACAAAGCCAATGACAGACATGGCTGGACATTGTCAAAAAGGAGAATTCATGGATCCTTTACTCCTGAATACATAAAATCCGAGATTTTATCCAAATATCCCGGACATACAGTCACCACACTTTGCCCCATAAATGAAAATTGTACACTTGATCATGGCTTGCTCGCTGAAATGCAAATGCATGCAGGAAAATTAGCTGAATTCCTAATGTTCCAAAGAGTAACATCCCACTAAAAGGGGATGTGATGTAAATTATTTAAATCCCGTTCTACGATTAAATTTTGTAGCGCGGGATTCTTTAATTGAAAACTCTTCTTTGTCCATCAGCAGTTTGAAAAGGTTTATCAGGTTTTCGGCCATGAGCCAGGCTTCGTCATCAGATATTTCTTCTCCATACTGCTTTTTATAGCTTTCCTTGAATTTATCTATGTGATGTTGTTTAAGAGGCATTGGTATCACCTCCAATACTAAAGTAAAAGAGCCTCGGATGAATTATCTCATCAGAGGCTCTTAAGGCTCTTATCGTCGGGGACTAATCTTTCAACTCGTCGCTGACGAAATCCCACAGCGTAACAATGAACTTATCCAAGACACGGTAGACACCGTTGTCGCACGAGAGGAATCCCATGCTTACTAGAGCATTGAGTACGGATTCTTCGGAGTCGGTGACCTTGTGAGTGCAGAGTTCACCATACTGTGCGAAGGTAATTTCCGGCCACTTGTCGCCATTCTTCTGCCCGATCAGAATGATGTTCCGGGCGATGGTCTCCTTTTCGGAATTGTTCAGATTACTTCCTATCAGATGATTGGAAATATCGATACCGCTTGGTTTTACTTGTTCCTTGATCATTTTTTACTCCCACGAATTAGTTTTGATTTCTACCATTTCTCAAAAACAATAATTTATCGTTACGATTTCAGAGAAATGGTTATTCAAGAGAGGTTGTATTTTGAGGAGCAACAAACCAGTCTATCATACTATGATAGTTTTGTCAATCCCTCTGATCGGTTTAAAAAGTTGTCACTTCTCGCAAAAACCCGCTCCTGGATAAAAAGGGCATAGATTTAAAACTTTTAACAAGTTCAACTCCGTGATAAACTTATAACGCTAGTAATGAAAACACTTTTAGGTGGTGTTAACGCTCATTCTTAGGAGTATTTATAATGAAACAGCAATGTGCATCCCCTGAATTTGTAAAACTCGTAAGTCAGCTTGCCCAAAAGGCACAGATGCGCCGCGCCGGGTATCTAAATGGACCTGTTCCATGCCGGCCCCCGCAAGTGGGCTTACTCCGTCGACTGAAGAATCTATTCAGTTGATACGATCCTTCCGAGGGGAGATACTTTCCCCTCACTACCTAAGAGTGTTTTTTAATTTCTAAAAATTAGTTGTCACTTCTCGCAAAAAAGTTCCCGCCCGCCTTCGCCAGAGGCGAAGCCGATGGCGGGCGGGTACGACCCCGAGGAAAATATTTTTTTTATATACTCTTAAAATTAACTAAATGTAACTTTACCAAAAAACCGCCAGCTGGATGATCTTTGGTTACATTTAGAAAGTAATTAATAGGCAAAAGCACCAACGGCTACATCAACGCCGCCTCTGAATTTTTCATCATAGGCAAAGAAATGATCTATGAATTCCCCCTCGGCGCTGAATACCCTAACGTGTGGACCGCCGCCCTCTTCCACGCCAGTAATTATTTCATCTATGCCATCGCCATCAATATCTCCTGAAACAACTTTTATGCCCCCTGAAAATGTTTCGGCATAAGGCATAAACGATAACAATTCAGTTCCATATCTGTCATAGATTATAATTTCTGGAGGAACCTTACCTGGGCCAGAAGCTGTAATTATTTCTTTTTCGCCATCCCCGTCAATATCACCAGCCGCAACTTTTATGCCAGTTCTCTCGGTCTCGGATCCAACAAAAAAGCCGGGAGTAAAAATTATTTCACCTGTACCAGTAAAAGTTCTAACATGAGTACCAGCGCCTGCTCCTGTGCCACAAATTATTTCATCCGTACCATCACCATTAAGATCGCCCGTGGCTACTCGAATGCCGGTTCTAAGATTGGAAGCATATGCAAAAAAACCCACGGTAACATCAACTTCTCCTGTTTCTCCGTCAAAAACCCGAACATGAGGACCAAAACCTTCTGGCACACCGGTGACGATCTCTCCTTTGCCATCGCCATCGACATCACCACAGGCCACATATACTCCACCAGTTATATTATCTGCGTAGGCTTTAAACGCGGCCGTCTCATGTCCGGTTCTATCAAGTACCTTAACCCAGGGAGCCTGTCCAGGACCGGTGGCTGTTATAATTTCGTCTATGTTGTCGCCATCCACATCACAGGCCGCCACATGCGCGCCTCCTCTATAATTTTGATCAAAGGCAAAAACCCCCAGATACATCTGCACATCGGCCGATGTTACTGGATCGCCATGGTAATCAAATAATCTAACCTGCGGACCGCCACCTTGACCAGGAGCGGTTATTATATTTTGTATTGGTGAATAAACTGCAGCAAAATAAGAAGCATGATCTACAGTGAAAGTACATTCAGCGTAATTATTAGGTGAATCTTCTTCCGGTCCAACCCACGTTCCCGACGCTATACATGTTGTTTCGTTTGCCCAAGAGTCTCCATCTTCCTCAAGCGATTGAATGAGTAGTCTTTTGCCACGGTATTTCCAATCAATTGTTAGAGTAATGGTGACATTTTTACTAAAATTTAGATTTAAACCAGGGACCCCGATTCTTAATGTATAAAGTGGGTTATCTTTTAAACCTCTACTCGTTAACCTTTTAATGTCATATTCTTGATTAACCATTTTATAAAAAGCAAAGGTGCCTCCATCTTGTTTTGTAACTTTGGTCCCTTTGGGAAAAGTCACCGAGGTTGTATCAGAACTAAAAGTCCAATCAGCTTCAATTAAAACAGAAGATTCTTTAGTGGTGTTTCTGATGGTTAAATCCTCGGCTCCGGGAAACATGGTGTTCAAACTGGTAGAATTATAGCCAGCGCAGTTGCCAATATTGTCATAAATAGCCAAAGTGTCGACAACCCAAATTCCGGTTTTAGACCATTTGGGCATAGTAAATGTAGCTTGATAAGTACCATCCAAAGAATTACCGGCTATCCTGGTGAAATCATAGCCTCCGATTGATTGCGTGCCAATTAGCGGAGTTAAGGCCATATATATTCCCGATCCTCCATCGCAACCTTCATCTTCTGGCGAACAAACACCAGTTAAGTCATCAGTTACTTTTACAGTAACTGTAATCTCCTGGTCTTCATCTGCTGTATTAACTCTAATCGGGGTAATGCTAAAATCGATTAGCTCTGGCGGGTCGGCATCTTCGAGGGCAGTTGTTGAAAAAAAAGGAAAAAATAATAATGCTCCAAAGAAGAGCAATAATACCGTTACTTTTTTCATTTGTGAGATATTAATTATTATTACGATAATATTATACCACAAAACCGACCAGTTTGAAAATTTTGGTTATTTGTATATTTTAGAATGTGAAGTACCACATGCCACCATACACCGAGGTTTGTAAAATGAGTCAAATATGCGATAACCCCCAATGAAATGTTTCATTCTTACCCTTTACATACTCCCTATAGATTCTTCAATTCCGAAGTCCTCTACCTATCCTCTCGCGAGAGACTAGGTCTTCGACCTTGAGCCTTTACAGAGCCTGCTCATGTCTTGACACCTAACAACGGTTTTGCTATGCTCTAACGAAAATCGAACCTTGCAAACAAAGGATATATAACAATGGAATTCTTTTCAGGTTTATTGAATCTGTTCTGGGGAATTCTCCAAACACTCTTTTTTTGGATTGGCAGTTACCTCAACTATACCATCCAACAGTATGGAGAAAATGTCATCTTTGGGCTGGTCTATACGGTAATGCCGTTTGTAATTATCTACGTTATTATTACCGTTATGAAAATGAAAAAAAGCATTGACCACCCAGCCGTCCAAGAAACTAAACCCGAACCCCAAACAACTCCCTCCCCGGCACGGCAAAAAGCTAACGAGGTCAGCAAACGGCGGGGTTGGCGAAGCCCAGAAACCGAACAGCCAGACAGCTCGTGCACGTGATCACTATTCCGATTCCAAAAAAAATAAAACCGCTTAGCTACTAACGCCTTGAGCGGTTTTTTTATGTTCCCGAGCACCGACCTTGACAAAACACTCTACTAGTGATAGTTTTAATTGCTCGTTCCTTTAAAGACAGTCGATACAGTTCGATTAAACTGAAACCATTATCGCACCTGCCCATAAAGGGAAGGGGCATTAAAAGGGGGGAAATCATGGCAAAAATCCCAGACGCTATTAGGGAAGTAATAAAGTATGAAATTCGCTATCAGGTTATGTGCGAAGATGAAGCACGATATAATGAAAAGCAACGGGAGAGAATTGAGAAACTTCTGGAAGCTTACGTGGAATGGAAAGGCCTTAATAAAAGGCATGTAGAGCTGATACTTGAATTTATTGATGATAATCTTATGGCATTGGATCAGGCAAGGAAATATACCTTGTTTTACATGAAACGCTGCAGGGAAAGCGTAACTGGAAAATAGATAAATTGATCATTGAACATTATCACTATAGAAAAATTTTAGGAGGCAGTTATGACTGTATGGAATTGGCTGCTGACTATAATAGCTTTAGCAGCCCTTTTATACTGGTGGTGGCGACAGGAAATGAAACGTATAGATGCCAAAGATAAAGAGCGTTCAACCCTTACGGAGCATACCCATACCATAGCAACTTTAGTACATCTAACACCGCGAGATCTGATCGGCTACCTGTGTTGGCAAATTCGCGCCTTTTCTATTTTATCCCCTGAAGAAACAGGCAATCCTACCTTTATACGCCGGACAAAAAACCCGACGTACTCAAAAACCCCACCAAACGCTATCTCACGCAATTAAAACTTCCTACCCAGCCAGACTTTACTGTACTACGTTACATCATACATGTCTGGCTTTTTTCTTTCATAGAAAAAAAGAAAAAGGCTGTGCTATTAATAGTCACAGCCTGGGTTAAAAAATCGTTCAATGGCTGAAGCGCAGCTAGGATGCCGCTTTTGTAGTTTTTCCGCCGCCAGCATAGCTAGGGCAGTAATTACTCCGCAAATAAAACGATATATATCGCCCAACAGGGCAAATAAATCCCAGTATTCAGGCTCATACCTGTCATCAGCGTCATCCTTAAAATGACACTTGGTATCCTTTTTATTACCGCTTTTTTTCGAAAAGAACATTTGTACCAACCTCCTTGGTTTCTGACTAAGCTTGATCTCATTATAGCACAAAAAATATTTCCCAATTGCCACATTTGTGGTATAATATGCTCTAAGAGGGCTGTATAGACATCCTTTATTTTACTTAATTGCAGTTATGTATCTCCAAAAACTGGTCTTAGCTGGTTTTAAATCATTTGCTAACAAAACAACACTAGAATTTTCACCCGGCGTAACCGCCGTAGTGGGTCCCAATGGCTCTGGTAAATCAAATATCGCTGATTCGGTGCGCTGGGTCCTGGGTGAACAAAGCTTGAAAACCCTCCGGGGCAAAAAATCCGGTGACGTTATTTTTGCTGGCTCGGATAAGAAAACCAGGCTCGGCTATTGCCAGGTAGATATGCACTTAAACAACGAGGACCACAAAGCCCCGGTTGATTTTTCTGAAATAGTCATTTCCAGGAAAATATACCGCGACGGCGAGGGGGAATATTTTATCAATAAAAACAAGGTTCGATTGCAGGATATCCTCCTATTACTGGCAAAATCAAACTTTGGACAACGGTCATACAGCATCATCGGCCAAGGTATGGTCGATTTGTTTTTATCCGCCACTCCCACCCAGCGGAAGGAATATTTCGACGAAGCGGCTGGGGTCCGGCAATTCCAAATAAAAAAGGAACAAGCGGAAAACAAACTCTCCCAAACCAAAGATAATCTCCAGCAAGCAGACCTGCTGATACAGGAAATTGAACCTCGGCTGCGCTCACTGACCAGGCAGGTCAAGCGCTTAGAGCGCCGCGAAGAAGTAAATAAACAACTGAAAGAAATTCAGCATACCTACTACAGCGGACTGTGGCATGATTTAGCCAAACAGCATATCCGGCAAGAGGAACAATACGGCCACATTGAAACCAAGCAAAAAAAAGCAACCGACGAACTGGCGGTTATCCAACAAAAAATGAAATCGCTAACCGTCGGTGAATCAAGGCAAGAAGCGTTCCACGATCTGCAAAAAGAATACAACCAACTGGTACACGATAAAAATATCCTACTCAAAGAACAAACCGTACTGCAAGGAAAAAAGGAACTCAAACGGGAACAGCACGGGGAGATGAACGTTGTCTGGCTAGAGCGCCGCCAAGAGCAAATCGAGCATGAACTATCCACTATTAATGAAAATCGTGCGGAAACGAAAAAGAATATTGACCAGCTTAACGAAAGATTCCAAACGGCCCAAAAAGAGCAAACCGCTGTTTCCGAACAATACCACCAACTGCAAAATCAGCTTGATGCCTTAAAAAACCAATTACGCCAAAAAAAGGCTACTACCCTGCCCGAGGTAGCGCAAACCGTGGAACATATTTACCGCCAACAGCAATCGCTGTTAGAAAAAATCGAGCGGGCCCAAAGCCTTGAAGCAATGCAGACCATTAAAGCGGAAGCCAAAACAGTCACCAGCCAATTGGCCCAATTGCACCACAAAATCAAGGATACCAATGCGGGCGACCCGCAGGAAATCCTCAAACTGCAAGACGACCTATCGAAGGCTATCCAGGCAAAAGAAAAATCGACAGCCGCGGTTAACGCGCTCCAGGTGAAATTACAGATAGAGCAAGAGAGAAACGCTGCGCTGGAGCGGCAAAAGGGATCGGTTACGGAAGAACAAGAAAAAATCCAGAAAGAGCTACGCAGAGCTACTGGCCAGCACAACCCCCAGGAACTGGCCGCGGACATAGCCGCTGAAGAAAAGTCTCTGCGGGAAAAGCTTACGGTTATGGACAGTAAGATACAGGCCATAAACGATAAATTATCTGGCTTTAATAGAGAAGAGCAGGAGAAAAAAGAATTGGTTTTTTCCCTGCAAAATGAATTTTCAAAAAAACAAGAAACATTAACCCAGATCAACAGCCAGCTAAACGCCATCAAGGTAGAGCTGGCAAAAATTGAAACAAAACAGGAAGACTTGGAAAAAGAAATGATTGACGAAATGACCGATGAAGAGCGGCAAGCTATTTACCAAGTCAAACAGCCCCCCCAAGCCCAGCCGGAATTGTTCCAGGAAATACAAAAGCTGAAGCGCCAGCTAGAATTAATCGGCGGCATCGACCCGCAAGTCAGCCAGGAATATGAGGAAACCAAACAGCGTTATGATTTTCTGACAAAACAAAGCGATGATCTAAAAAAGGCTATTGAGGATTTGGAAAAAGCTATTGCCAACCTTGAAGAAACTATTAAAAAACAATTCAATAAATCCTTTGAACAAATCAATAAGCACTTCACCGAGTACTTTAAAATTCTGTTCAATGGTGGAAATGCCCGCCTAAGCATGGTGCGCGAAGAGGTACACAAACAGGATGATGAGGATGAAGAAGGGGAAGCTGATGACGAAGAAAATCATGAGGAAGAATCAAAAGCCAAGCCCGCCCAAAAACCATCCACCGGAGAAAAAGTGGTTACCGGTATAGAAATCCACGCCACCCCTCCCGGAAAAAAACTGCGCGGTATCGCCATGCTATCTGGCGGTGAGCGCGCTCTAACCTCTATCGCCCTTATTTGCGCTATTATCCACAATAATCCCTCCCCCTTCGTCATTCTGGATGAAGTCGATGCGGCCCTGGATGAATCAAATTCAATACGTTTTGCTTCTATTATCGAGCGTTTAGCCAAAAAAACGCAGTTTATCGTGGTCACCCACAACCGAGCCACTATGAACAAGGCCCGCATCCTTTATGGCATTACTATGGGCGATGACGGTGTTTCCAAACTACTGTCAGTAAACATGGAAGAAGCGGAAAAAGTGATTGAGAGCAATACCTAATTACAGCTCACTAATTAGCGCTATTTACCGATTACTACCCTATTGACAAAAAATAGCGGATACCATACTATACCAATACTATGTTAGCAATACGTCTATCACGATTCGGAAAAAAGAAGCACCCGCTCTACCGGGTAATCGTTTCAGAAAAATCCAAAGACCCCTTTGGCGATTATTTAGAATTGCTGGGGACCTATGACCCGCACGCAAATAAAGCTGAACTTAAAGCCGAGCGAATCAAATATTGGCTTGAAAAAGGCGCCCAACCGTCAGGTACCATACACAATCTCCTCGTAGAGAAAAAAATCATCGAGGGAGAAAAAATCAAAGTTGCCAACATCAAGAAAAAGAAAGAATCCGAAAAGGACAGCGAGGAAGCAAAACAGACGGATACCGCGGCGGCTGCCAAAGAGGAGCCAAAAAAAGAGGAAAAACCGGCTGAACCCAAAACAGACGCCAAAACAGAACCCGAAAATGAACCAAAACCCGCCGCAGAAGATAAAAAAAGCTAATAAAAAATAAAAAAGCTCTTCAGTAACTACTATTCGAACAGAGTTAGCTTTTCTTGCTGGCTACATAGGCCGCCATACGGTTTGCACACACTCACAGGCGCATAATTCCCATTAAAAATGCGACAAATGATATACTCAAAGGGTTAAATAT
>CAZJUO010000033.1:0-12417 GCA_964549245.1 uncultured Gammaproteobacteria bacterium | reverse complement strand
TGAGGAAAGGAGAAATGGTATAAAGGGTGAAGTGGACTGCTGAAGGCAGTACGCGAAACCCGAAGTACCATTTGGACGACGCCGGGTAGAGCAGTGGCAGCTCGCGGGGCTCACCCAATCATCCGATTGGGTGCCCGGTCGAATGACTGGGCATAATCCCCACAAACATTATTGTAAATTGATAGCATAATTCATGACCACAGTCTACTTTCTTAAACTTTCAAATAATAATATTTATAAAGGGCGTACTGATAACTTGCAACAACGGTTATTGCAGCATAAAAATGGTAAAGTAATATCTACAAAATACTATCGACCATTACATCTAATTGGTTACGAAACATATATATAAAAGTGACGCTATCAGAAGAGAAAAATTTCTTAAAACTACCGAAGGAAGAAGACTCTTAAAACAGCAATACAGGGACGCGATCACAAAAACCATCGCCGGGTAGAGCAGTGGCAGCTCGCGGGGCTCATAATCCCGAGGTCGGGGGTTCGAATCCCCCCCCGGCAACCAACCTTCGCTTCCTGACAGAAGCTACGGTTGGCAAGCCACCTTATTGATAATAAACCAAACAAGTAGTCTTTACACTAGAAGGTTGTCCATCGAAGCCTTGGCGAAGATGGACAATAATATGGAAATCATGCACATAGTCTATATATTAAAAAGCGAAGGTTATCCTAGCAAACTTTACAAAGGATACACCACAAATTTACAGCAACGATTAAAAAAACACAATTCCAATAACACCTCTTACTCGGCAAAATATAGACCTTGGAAATTAATTTATTACTCTGTTTTTCCAAACAAACAAAAAGCTCTAGCGTTTGAAAAATATTTAAAATCAGGTTCCGGTACTGCTTTCATGAATAAACGGTTAATTTAGATACTACAACCTTCGCTTCCTGACAGAAGCTACGGTTGGCAAGCCAACTCATTGATAAAAACAACTTCAGAGATTCAAAATATATTCACCGAGTCAGCCTTGGACGAACGAGAAAAGGAGAAACGGCACGAAGCCTAAAGTTTTCAAAATTCTTGGAATCGTCAGGAATGGTACCGTTTAGACACGCCTGGGTAGCTCAGCTGGTTAGAGCGAGGGACTCATAAGCCCTAGGTCGCCGGTTCGAGTCCGGCCCCAGGTACCAGCTTCGCACGATAAAAACCAAACGCACCCGAAATAATTCCTCAAGTCTTAGGAAAAAAGGTTCGAACCTCGATAGACCGAGTCCGCCCGGGGCGGACGAGGTAAAGGAAAAATTGTATGAATAGTGCAGCCAGCTTAAAGCCTGGCGGAACCAGCAATACAATTTAGACGCAGTCCGGCCCCCGGTACCACTATATAATAACGCACTACTTGTTGATTAACTAAATATTTTATATACTTAAAACATGTTTGCTACAACCCATGTTTTAGCCAGTATAGTTATCAGTCAGCATACCCCAACCCCGTGGTGGGCTTTTTTTATTTCCCTGCTGTCCCATTATTTCCTCGACCTTATTCCGCATGGTGACCGCCCGATTGACAGCTGGCTTAAGCGCGGTTCCTATTTCAAAAAAGCCATGATCGTTTTTTTAAGCGATGCGGCTCTTTTGGTAATTTTCTTTATAACCGCCTACCAAAAAATGATGCTGCCGCGCCCGGCTATCGTAACCGCTGCTATTGTCGGCGGCATATTACCCGATGCCCTTTGGATACTCTATGATATGTATAAACGTTATTTAGAACGCCATGGTATTTTCCGCCTATTTTTGTCCCGTATAGAGCCTCTCCTGAATCACCACAAAAAAATCCACAACTATATCGATCATTCACCTATCAATCATAAAATATCACCAATTGGCCTTGGTATTGCCGCGCAAATTCTCTTTTTAGGTATTTTTATTGCCCTAGCGCTCTATCCTTCGTTCCCCTGACACTACCGATAAACGCCGCCACAGCAGAATAACGCAAGCCCCACCCACTAAACACAGCCATTGCGCCCAGCTCAAAAAACCTAATTGCGGTGGATCAATCCGCAAAAAATCTAGCAAAAATCTTACCATAAAAAACATCGAAAAATACAATAGGGTTAAACGCCCTTTTTTTAATTCCATTTTTTGTACTGCATACCAGAGGGCAATAAAGACAAACAATAATAGAATTGACTCGTACAAAAAAAGTGGGTGGAAATACTGTTGATTAATGTGTCCGACTGGACGATGTGATGCGCCAATATAAATACCCCATGGTAGGCTAGTTGGTGGCCCAAATAATTCCTGGTTCATATAATTTCCCCACCGCCCAATAGCTTGCATCAGAGGTACTGCAACGATAATAGCATCACTAAACCCCCAAAAGGAAACCTTTTTTACGCGGCTGTATATCCATACAGTCAATAACCCAGCTAGTAAAACACCGAAAATAGTGATTCCTCCCTCCCAGACTTTGATAATAGCTTGGGGATGAGCAATAAAAAAATTCCAATCAGTAATCACATACCCAATTCTTCCGCCAATCAGTCCAGCAGGCACCAAATAAAAAAACAGGTTGTATATGTGCTTGGTAGCAACCTGTTTTTTTGCAGCTATATAAAAAGTGATGAGTAATCCAACAATTAACGCCCCAACAATAATAATACCGTACCAGTATACTGTCAGTGTGCCTATGGAAAAAGCAACGGCTCCATCCATTGATAACCTATTCTTTGTTAGAGAGCCGCGTCAATTACCTGCTTGAAAGAAGCATATGGCTGCGCGCCGGATACCAGGGTGCCATTAACAAACGTGGCTGGCGTGCCCTGTACCCCATAGGTTGTGCCTTCGGTAAACTCATCCTTTACTTCCTGGGTGTACTTTCCATCATCCAGGCATGAGTTGAATTGGCTGGTACTAAGGCCGAGGTCTTTGGCAAATCCTTTCAAGCTGTCTACGGATAAATCAGATTGGTTGGCAAACATTATATCATGCATTTCCCAGAATTTCCCCTGCTCACCAGCGCATTCAGAAGCTTCAGCTGCTTTTTGGGCATTCTCATGGAATGAAAGCGGGAAATGACGGTAAATCAAACGTACTTGCCCATCATAATCATCTAGGATTTGTTCAACCGTATCCTGCACCTGAGCGCAAAATGGACACTGGAAGTCCGAATATTCTACTAGAGTAACTGGCGCATTTTTATCGCCCCGAATATAGTCAGAATCCTTAATTTTAATATCGGCCACAGTTGGCGCAGGGGTAGGATCTGGCTCATCTGCCTCCGCTCCAGCTACCGTGCCGCTATCTTCTTCAGCAGCAGCTAGCGTATCTTTGGTATTGCCGTTATCTGACTTTAACATCGAAAAAGTAAGCGTAAAAGCAAAAAGCGAGGCTAACGTAACTCCGGATAAAATGCCCATAACAAAGGCAATTTTTGGCGGAGTTTTGAATATTACCCGCTTTTCTTCTGAAGAATTTTTGTCTTGTGACATATATTTTTTACCTCAATTATTAATAAAAATTAACCACTTTGGTCTAAAATAAAATTAAATACTCATTACATAGTAGCGTAAAACCCTATTCTTGTCAAGCAAAGCTAGTTATCCCCATAAATCTCCAGTAGGTTGTCAATGGCATAAGAAAAGCTATCCACCGTTGCCGCGCCTTCAAATTTCGTATTGTTGATGAAAAACGTCGGTGTTCCTTGTACGCCGGCAAATAACCCGTCGTAAAAATCTTGTTTTACCTCATTAGCAAATTGGTTGCTCGTCAGGCATTCTTCAAACGACGTCTCATCAAGGCCAATCTCGTCAGCATAGCGAACTAAGGCCGCTTCACTCAAATCATCCTGGTTAATAAACATTTTATCATGCATCTCCCAAAACTTACCCTGTGCTTGTGCGCACTCCCCAGCCTCGGCGGCTCGCTGGGCGTCAGGATGAATATCGTTATTGGGAAAATCACGATAAATAAATTTAATCGAATCTCCATATTTGCTGATCAATTCACGCACTACCGGAAAAGCTTCATAACAATAGGAGCATTGGAAATCACCAAATTCCACTATGACTATCTGTGCATCCGCCGCCCCCTGATAGGGATCATCAGAAGTAATAATAGCCTTGCCGGATGAACTGTCGCTATTGGTGGTGACTAGCTTATCGATATTTTGGTAAACCAAAACAACAAAATACAAAGCAATGATTATCACTAGAATAACGCTGAAGCCCAACGTATAGAGCCATTTCTTCCGTTTCTTAGGTGACAAAGCCTTATCGTCTATTTTTTCTGGAATGCTTTCCATACACTAGTTATGGCGCTATCCGTTTATCGTTATCATCGTAAATTTCAATGGCTTGTGTGGGGCATGATTTTGCCGCGTCAATGATTGTCTGTTCGTCGGCGCCATCTTCATTTTTAAGAATCACTTTTCCTTCATCGTCAAGCTCAAAAACGTCGGGAGCAATAGCCACGCAGGTACCCGCTGAAATGCATTTATCACGCAAAATTTTGATTTTCATATCTTTTTCTTAATAATAAATAATATGCGCTTATTATAACACATACTATTTAATAATTATATCTATGTACCTGTTTATTCCTTTCGTTGGCCTAATTTTTGATCCAGCATCCAAATAGCATTCCCTTTTTCTCCAACCTTTTCAAGCATGGCGGCAATCTCAGAAGTATTCGCCTCTTCTTCAACCTGCTCCTCAATAAACCAGTGCAAAAACTGCTCAAAAGCGTAGTCTTTACCTTGCTTTGCCAACTCATATAATGAATGGATAAGTTTCGTTACTTTTTTTTCATGGGCATAGGCCAGCTGAAATACCTTGGTCGGCGAACCAAAATCCCTCGGTGGCTGTGCGATCGGCAGCAAAACTACGGTACCATCCCGATCCTGCAAAAAATTATAAAACTTCATGGCATGCTCAACTTCTTCTTTGGCTTGCTGCTGAAGCCAGCTCGCAAAACCCTTAAAATTCTGCTGCTGGCAAAAAGCGGCCATGGATAAATACAAATATGAAGAATATAGTTCCGCTTGTATCTGCTTATTAATGGCCGTGGCAATTTTTTTATCCATCATATTATTTTATCAGATTATTAAATTTTTCAGCCACTGCTGGCCAATTGACCACCTTCCACCAGGCGTTGATGTAATCCGGCCTTTTATTTTGATATTTCAAATAATAAGCGTGTTCCCAAACATCAAGCGCTAGAATTGGTGTACGGCCCTGTGATAAAGGGCTGTCCTGGTTAGCGGTTTGCTCTACCATGAGCTCTCCTTTGGCTACCGTAAGCCAGGACCAGCCAGAGCCAAATTGCGTAGTGGCCTTTTCCTCAAATTTTTCTTTGAAAGACTCAAAACTGCCGAAGGATTTTTTGATTGCTTCAGCTAAATCCCCCGTCGGTTCTCCGCCAGCCGTAGGGCCCATGATCTCCCAGAATAATGCATGGTTCACGTGCCCACCGCCGTTGTTACGCACTGCCGTTCGTATTTCTCCAGGTACCACGCTTAAATCCTTTAATAAAACATCGGGCGCCATAGAAAATAATTTTGGGTGCTTGGCGATAGCTGCGTTCAGCTTTTTTGTATAGGCAGCATGGTGCTTGTCGTGATGGATTTCCATGGTTTGTTTGTCGATATACGGTTCCAAAGCGTCATAGGCATAGGGTAATGGCGGTGTTGTAAATTGTTCTTCAGTCATAATATTGTATTCCTTATAATGTTAATAATCATGCACTATACAGTATAGCGCCTGATATATTAGATGCAAATCGTGCATTCTATTTTTTACTTGACGGTAGATCCAAGGCTTTCCGCAGCGTTTGCAGGGCAAGAAGAGCGCATTTTTTCCGAGCTGGAGTAATAGGTACTCCCATATCTTTTAAAAACGCTTGGTCGGAATAGATACGCAGTTCATCAATTTTTTTTCCTTTGACTATTTCAGTCAATATTGAACCGCCGGCCCGCGACACACTGCACCCTGCTCCGGTAAAATTTATATCAGCGATAGTCTTCTTGGCTCCAAGCTTGACCGTTATCTTCATCTCATCGCCGCACAGGGGGTTATGATGCTCTGCCTCTTTATCAGCATGAGGCAAGGTACCAAAGTTCCTTGGGTTTTTATAATGGTCGATAATAATTTCCCGATACATTCCCTCGTTCATACTCCAAATACCTCCTTTACTTTTTGTAGGCCGGCTACTAAGGCGTCTATATCCTCCAACGTATTATACAAATAAAAACTTGCTCTGGTCGTGGCGCTCAAACCGCACTTCTGGTGCAGCGGCTGCGTGCAGTGGTGTCCGGTGCGAACAGCAATATGCTCTTCATCGAGAATCGAACCGACATCATGCGGATGGGCCCCTGCCAAGTCAAAGGCAAAGACCGCGCCGCGAGCCTCTGGCTCGTGCGGGCCGAGCAGCCGCAACCCCTCGATGCCCCCAAGTTTTTCCAGGGCTATCTTAGTTATCTCCTGTTCATGCTTATAAACCGCTTCCAGGCCGACATTTTGCAAATAGTCAATAGCCGCGCCAAAACCGATCACCCCGGCAATATTCGGCGTACCGGCTTCAAACTTATAAGGCAATTCATTCCATTCAGCCTTATCAAAAGTAACGTTTGAAATCATATCCCCTCCGTATAGAAAAGGGTCCATTTTATCCAATAACTCGCGGCGGCCGTATAATACCCCTACGCCGGTTGGACCGCACATTTTGTGCGAAGAAAAAACATAAAAATCGGCTCCGATAACGGAAACGTCAACCGGGAAATGCGGTACTGACTGTGCTCCATCGACCAGCACTACAATATTGTTGTTACATTCCTTTACTTGCCTGACGATATCCTGGACTGGGTTAATCGTACCAAGCACATTTGACATATGGGTGCAGGCTACCAGCTTTGTTTTTTTAGTTAATAGCTTTGGCAGCTCATCAGCCAATCGCCCCTGCTGGTCAATACTCCAGTACCGCAAGCGGGCCTGCTTTTCTTCAGCCAAAAAACGCCAGGGCAGCATATTGGCATGATGCTCCATTTCCGTAACGATAATTTCGTCACCCGGCTGGATAAACTGCCTTCCCCAAGTATACGCCACCAAATTGATACTTTCAGTGGTATTACGGGTAAAAATAATCTCTTGCGTATTTTTTGTATTAATTAAACCGGCCACTTTTTCCCGCACTGCCTCATAAGCATCAGACGAACGCTGTGACAGCTGATAAATACCGCGATGCACATTGGCGTAGTATTTTTCATAGCAATCAGAAACCGCCTTAATAACCGGCTGTGGTTTTTGGGTAGAAGCCCCGGAATCTAGAAATATCAGCCCAGGATTGTTGTTGAATATTGGAAAATCTTTTTTGATATCTTGCCTTAGCACTACATTACTTAGTTACTTTATTACCTAATTACTAATTACTTACTTATATCTTGACACAAATAATCTAATTTGTTAATCTGCGGTAATATTTCCGTTCCTTTTACGATACATGCACAAACATACCAGCTTACTAGCTGGAGAAATGGAGGACTATGGCCAGTCAAACAGAACAAATTGGCGCACATAAAAGCGTTCCCCAACGAATTAGCGAACAAGATCAAATCAAAATGCAATCTCAAGTTGGTAAATGCTGCTGCCCATTTTGTGGCAATAAATTAGTTGAATGCACTATGGAATACTATATAGACAAGCAACCGCCCCACAAAGCCACCTACATCCACGTTGTTACCACTGAAGTGGTACTGCTCATGAGCAAGTGCAAAAAAAACTGCCAAGGTAAAAAAAGAAAGAAATAAAATCGGGATATTCAAAAAACTACCCGCTAAAGCCAAGTGCTACTTGGCTTTTTTATTATTCCCTTTTTTCTGGCTAATAATTGGCAACACCGCTTCCGGGAAACGACTAATGACTTTATTCAAAAAACCGCTGATAATCATTTTCTCCGCGACTTCTTTTTTCAAGCCCCGGCTCATCAGATAAAAGAGCTGCTCTTCATCGACCCGGCCGGTAGTCGAACCGTGCGAAGCGCGCACGTCATTGGCCAATATTTCCAAGCGTGGTTCTGCGATAGCCATGGCCTGGTCAAATAGCAACACATCATCAGCGAAATAAGAATCAACCCCCTGTGCTTTTTTATCAATACGCAGCAAACCGCTAATAAACCCCCGAGACTGATCTTGAAACACTCCCCGTATCAATATATCACCCTTAGTATTGGGGGCGGCATGATGCATCATAACCTCAACCGTTTGCTGATCATGTTGGTGCCCATGCAGTGAACCGGAAACCCTGGCGGTCGCCCCTTTGCCCAGCAAATGAATTATTATCGTGCACCTGGGCAGAGGCTTATGGCGCATAAAGAATACTACCTCGATATGGCCGTTTTTTTCAACATTTACAGTTACCTGTTGAGCTCGCCGTATGAAAATGGTGCCCTGGACACCACTACCAACTTGAACGGTAGTGACCGGATGATTTATCTCCAGTATTTGATGATTACGTAATGATTTTAAGCTCATTCAAAGCAATAATTATGAATTATTCATAAATACATTATAAACTATTACCCAACGCTACCTTCCATTTCCAGCTCTATTAACCTATTTAATTCTGCAGCGAACTCTATAGGCAGCTCTTTGGCAATTGGCTCGATAAATCCTGAAACGATCATAGACATGGCCTGTTGCTCGGTCAAACCGCGGCTCATCAGATAAAAGAGCTGCTCTTCTCCGACCTTACCAACCGAAGCTTCATGGCCAATACACGTATCAGCCTCTTTGATATCCATAGTCGGATACGTATCAGAACGAGACTGTTTATTCAATAATAAAGCATCACAAACCACATTTGACCTGCACCCTTTTTTGCCTCGCGGTACCTTAACTAAACCGCGATACGAGGCGCGGCCGGTCCCTTTGGAAATTGATTTGGAAATAATGGTGGAAGAAGTTTCTGGCGCCCCATGGATTGCCTTAGCCCCAACGTCTTGGTGCTGGCCTTTACTCGCCATGGCAATAGACAGGACATCTCCGCGGGCTTTACGGCCAAGCAAATACACCGAGGGATATTTCATAGTAACACGACTGCCTAGATTGCCATCCACCCATTCCATGATCCCCTGCTCATGCACAAAGGCTCGCTTCGTTACTAGATTGAACACATTTTTTGACCAGTTTTGTACGGTCGTATAGCGCACTCTGGCTCCTGGTTTGACAATAATTTCGACCACCGCGGCGTGCAGTGAGCTAGTCGAATATATCGGCGCAGTACACCCTTCGATATAATGAACCTGCGATCCCGGCTCGGCAATGATCATAGTACGCTCAAACTGCCCGACTTTTTCCGCGTTGATCCGAAAATACGATTGTAAAGGAAACTGCACTTTTGCTCCCGCCGGCACGTACAGAAAACTGCCGCCAGACCAGACCGCCGTATTCAGTGCGGCAAATGTATTGTCGCCGGCCGGCACTACTGTAGAAAAATATTGCCGTACCAACTCTGGATATTTTTTTACTGCCGTATCCATGTCTTCAAAGATTACACCGATCTTTGCCATTTTATCCTTGATACTGTGATACACCGCTTCTGATTCATATTGGGCCATAACCCCGCCTAAGTATTTTTTCTCGGCTTCCGGAATGCCAAGCTTATCATAGGTATTTCTAATACGATCCGGCACTTCCTCCCAGCTGCGGCCAACCGCCTCGGTTGGTTTGAGGTAATAATAAATATCATTAAAATCCAATTCGGACAAATCAGCTCCCCAACGAGGCATTTTTTTTGACTGGAACGTTTTATAAGCGCGCAAGCGGGTTTCCAGCATCCAGTCAGGCTCTTTTTTTAGGTGCGATATTTCCTTAATAATCCGCTCATCTAAGCCCTTTTTTACCCTGTATGAATAACGAACCCGATCGGGTTCTAATTGCTTTGTTGGTTTTTTTGCACTATTGATCATTAAAAACTTTATGGTAATTGGAAATTGTTTATTGGTAATTATTTGACTAATCCGTTATATCCCTTACGCTCAACCTGTGTGGCCAGTGCTTTGCCGCCTGATTTTACTATGCGGCCATCCACCATAATATGAACTTTGTCCGGTTGGATATATTTTAAAATTCGATAGTAATGTGTTATCAAAATGATGCTCATCTTTGGTGTTTTAACTTTTTTAATTCCTTGCGCCACGGATTTTAGCGCATCGACATCCAAGCCCGAATCAGTCTCATCCAATATCGCCACCTTTGGTTCTAAGATGGCTAACTGCAGTATTTCAGATTTCTTCTTCTCACCGCCGGAAAATCCCTCATTCAAATACCTATTGATAAAATTATCCCCCATATGTAATAATTTCATTTTCTGCTCCAATATCGTACGGAATTTTAAAGGGTCGATAGTAGTCGCGTGAAGGGTATTATAAGCAAAGCGTAAAAAATGTTCGAATGACAATCCGGCAATTTCAGCCGGATACTGGAACGACAAAAACATTCCCAGGCGGGAACGTTCATCCGGCGCAGCCTTGGAAATAGTTTTGCTGTTCAATAATATTGTTCCCTTGGTAATCGTGTATCCTGGATGTCCCATCAGCGTTGAAGCTAGGGTAGACTTACCCGAACCATTAGGTCCCATCAAAGCATGAATTTCACCAGGTTTAATAAGCAGGCTGATGCCTTTTAATATTTTTTTATCCGCGACGGAAGCGTGTAGATTTTTAATTTGTAATCGGTTCATAATTTTTTTCTTGTCATTGCGAGTTCCTGCCAGAGGCAGGAACGAAGCAATCTGATGCGCAGCATCATCCTCGGCAAAGCCGAGGGACAAGTGTTTGTTAATTACTTCTTAATATATTCACAATTTATTTTAAAATTACATGAAGCGCAAACCGGCTCTTCTTTATTCAAATCATCGTGCAGTGACCCGCAGGCAATACAAAATAACTCTGGTACCAGCTTTTTTGGCGTAAGCGTCTTTTGGCATGTTCGGCAAATCCCCCTGACTTCAAAATTTTCCGAGCGAATATAAAATGTATGCTTTTTGGCAATGCTTTTTACCAGGTTAAAAAGTGTTTTATCGCCAGCACCTTCCAAGTCCTCAACCCCGTGGCACTTCTCGCAAACAAAGTGGATATGCGAATCAACGCGCCCTTCAAAATGGGCCACTTTATCAATGACAAACTCCTTTAAATAGCCGTGTTCAGCCAAAAACCGTAAATTCCGATAGACTGTCGCTAAGCTTATTTGCGGATATTGTTTTTTGAGGCGTCTATATATTATTTCAGCCGTGGGGTGACCATGATCCTTTCGCACTTGCTGTAATATGCTTATCCTTTGCTTAGTTAAGCGGAATTCTTTTTTATTATCTTTTGTGCTGGATAAATTTTTTTTCATACGGTAAATTTATTATTAATAATGATTATTAATAACTATACTACCACCTCTTTGCTGGTTATGTCAAAACGGGTCTTTACTACTAGGTAGGCATATTAAAAAGCACTGATGTTTAATCAGTGCTTTGGGCTAATAATACTTGGGGAGATAACCTATTGCGATACTCCCATTTTCCGCGATACTGCTGAAGCAGACGTAAGAGGTCACCATAATCACCAGATTTTGTAACACCCTTCCCGGCGTCTAAAGTGATGACACCTTCCTCATCTATCTTGGCTGACCAATGATCCATATCATAATAAAACCCTAAACTCTTCGCCAATATTTTAGCGAACGATTCTTTAGCGGATGAGCGTCTATATCGCAGCGTATCGGCCATACAAAGTGGCCACGGATGGTAACCTTTAACAGTAGCGCGCGGTCCCTTAAGCCAGCCGCCGGTAGTCACTTCCAGCCATAATCGGTCAAAATGCCAATGGGTTATCGGCGAAAAGGAAAGATGAATACCCATTTGCTCTTTTTCTGGAGGAATAAACTCCGGATTACCCTTACTAGCGTGCATATGAGAGCGGCCCTCCTGGTCCAAAAAAAGTATGAACCGGTGGCCATAGAGCTTGCTTTGCGGAATCAGGCTCCAAACCCAAATAACGAGCGATATCGCTGCCAAGGTTACCAATAACCAAAAGGCTAAAGGCTTCAATCCTGCTCCCAATTCATCAGTTTCCTGAACAAGGCCAAGCCACTCCGCGCCAAATGATAGCATAAACAATGCTATGGCCGCTGATAATCCCAGACAGCCTTCCAAAAAATGCCTTCCCCGGTCGTATCGCCATTTAATCTTTGGCCGGTCGTGCCAGGTTACGCATTGCGGACATTCCATTCGCGCCTCCTTTATTTATAATGTGCTTTTTTTATTGCTACATTATAGCGTATGTGACGACCATAAAGCAAGCGCACACTTTTTTAACTTTCAAAAAAAAGATTATGAGTTCAGGCCGTAGGTTTAGCCCCGCGCATAATTCCCATTAAAAATGCGACAAATGATATACTCAAAGGGTTAAATATC
>CAZJUO010000032.1:0-12598 GCA_964549245.1 uncultured Gammaproteobacteria bacterium | reverse complement strand
TGATAAATGATGTTTGATGTTTGATATTTTTTTTAACAACCACCCAAACATTCCCCAAAAAAATTTAATTCGCTAACCACCAAATTACTAATTACAAATTACTAATTACCATTGAACACTATGAACTCAAAAGAACTGCAAACTATCTCGGCCGACATAGTCAAAAAAATTGACAATAAATGCGGACTAAAACGAGATGAACAATTAACCGTAGCGCAGCTTATTGAAGAACTGGGTGAATTGGTTCACGAAACAAACCTTAAACGTCTCCGAAACGCCAACCCACAAAAAGAATGCTTAGAAGAAGAATTTGCTGACGTATATTTCCAACTAGCCTCCCTGGCAGACCTTTTTGGAGTTGATATAGAAAAATCAGTATTACATAAAATAACTATACTTAAAAAAAGACATAATCTTTAAACATATGCCATCAAACGATCAACAATTAGAAAAAATCCGCCACTCATTATCCCACCTTATGGCCGAGTCAGTACTGCAGCTATTCCCCAAAGCCAAGCTGGCTATCGGTCCGGTGATTGATGACGGCTTTTACTACGACTTCGACCTGCCCCGCCCGCTGACCCCGCAGGACCTGCCGAAAATCGAAAAACGCATGAAAAAACTGGTTAGCCAGAATATCAAATTCGAAAAACTGGAAAAAAGCCTGGCCGAAGCCAAGGAACTGTCAAAAGACCAGCCGTATAAACAAGAACTCATTGATGAGCTGCAAAAAAACAAGCAGCCAATTACTTACTACCAATCGGGTAAATTCATTGACCTTTGTTCCGGTCCGCATGTTGCCTCAACCAAGGAAATACCGGCCGATGGATTCAAGCTAACCAGCATCGCCGGCGCCTACTGGCGCGGTGACGAAAAAAATAAAATGCTGCAACGCATCTATGGCGTCGCTTTTGCTGATAAAAAAGAACTGGCTGAATACCTAACCATGCAGGAAGAAGCAAAAAAACGAGACCATAGAAAAATCGGCAAAGATATGGGCTTATTTACTCTCTCCGATCTAGTAGGAAAAGGCTTACCGCTGTTTACACCTTATGGCAGTATTATCCGGCGGGAGCTGGAACGCTTTATCGTTGATGAGGAATTGAAATGGGGCTATCAGCATGTCTATACTCCCCCGCTGGCAAAAACTGATCTATACAAAAAATCCGGCCACTACCCCTACTACAAGGATACTATGTATCCGCCCATGAAAGTCGATGAAGAAGAGCTTATTCTGCGGCCGATGACTTGCCCTCACCATTTTATGCTCTACCTGGACAAACCGCGCAGTTACCGTGAACTGCCCTTACGCTACGCCGAGCTAGCCGCCCAATTCCGCTACGAAAAAAGCGGTGAACTGACGGGCTTAATGCGAGTACGGGAATTCTGCCTGGCTGACGCGCATATTTTTTGCATGCGGGAACAATCTGAAAAAGAGCTAATCAATGTTTTAAGACTGATTGATTTTACCAATAAAACTTTGCAGCTGAAAAAGGGACAAGATTACTTCTACCGATTGTCATTAGGGGACCGGCAAGACACCAAAAAATACTATCAAGACGACAAAGCCTGGGACGAGGCGGAAAACGTCCTGCGCCGCGTATTACAAAAAACAAAAGCGCCATTCTACGAAGCCAAAGGTGAGGCAGCTTTTTATGGACCGAAAATTGATGTGCAGATGAAACGCCTTAACGGGCAGGAGGACACAGCCTTTACCGTACAGTACGATTTCGTTATGCCCAAACGGTTTGATCTTCGCTATATTGACAGTAAGGGTAAAGAACAAGAGCCTATCGTTATTCACCGCTCGTCCATCGGCGCCCTGGAGCGCACCATGGCTTTTTTGATAGAGCACTATGCAGGAAATTTTCCAGTCTGGCTGGCGCCGATACAAGTAGCCATACTAACTGTCGGCAAATCTCACCGTGCCTACGCTAAAAAGCTTTACCAGCAATTCATGGAAGCGGGCCTTCGTTCCGAACTCAATGACAATAATGACACCGTTGGCTATAAAATCCGCGAGGCTACCAAAATGAAAATTCCCTATATACTGGTCATCGGTGACAAAGAGGTCAAGGGAAATAAATTACACATCCGTATTCGTGGCCAAAAAGCTATGAAACAATTATCAGTCTCTGCATTTATAAAGCGGGTTGCCTCTGAAATAACCAATCGATCTTGATACTTTCTTTTAATTAAATAAAAAAACAAGAGGTTTTTAAAATTTCTTGTTTTTTTGATATTTTGTTCTGCAATAATATTATTGCGCCATGGAAATAGCCACATAAATACCAGCCACTACTGCTACTGCCACCACGGTTCCAATAACCAACTTTACGCCCAAACCTATTTTAAGGGAAGTTTGCTGATTAACTTCGGGGTATTGCTGGTTGTCAAGTTCTTTTTTGAGGTCTTGTGCCATATCGTTGATGCTAAAAATAATGACAATTGTATTGTACCACTACCCAGCTTGTCAGGCAAGCGTAAAAAAGCTACAATCAAAGCCTACTATGAAATATTATATTCTCTCTATCGGCTGCCAAATGAACAAATCTGATGCTGAACGGATAGCCGGTTTATTAAATAGGAAAGGCGTTCAAGCGGTAGCTAACGAACAAATGGCTGACTGTATTATTGTCGTTGCTTGTTCGGTACGCCAGAGCGCTATGGACCGGATATACGGTAAATTAAAGACTTGGCATAAGCGTAAAAAAAACTCCAGCCTAACCACAGTTTTAACTGGCTGTGTTTTACCTGCTGATAGGGATAAATTACAAACAGCCTTTGATATTTTTCTGGAAATAAAGGATATCGAACGATTGCCGTATCTTTTGGGTTTAGCCAGGGATAATACATCAGATAACAGTATTACTAACGCTGATTATTTAGCTTTGCGTGCTTTGCACTCCTCTCCCTTCCAGGCCTTTGTACCTATTATGACCGGCTGTAATAACTACTGCACGTATTGCGCCGTACCATACACCCGAGGCCAAGAAACCTCCCGCCCATCTTCTGACATTATTAAGGAGGTAAAACAACTTATCGAAAAAGGCTACAAAGAAATTACACTCCTGGGCCAAAACGTCAATGCCTATATTGACCCAGAATTAGCCCACGACGTCGATACGCTGCAAACGCGATCTCGCGAGCACTGGCGATTTAAATCAGACCAGCCGATCCAATTTCGCAGTGCCACTACCAAAGTACCCAAAGATTTCGCCAAACTGCTGAAAAAGATAAACGACCTGCCTGGCGATTTTTGGATTCGTTTTATTACTTCAAATCCCCAGGACGTTTCCGAGGAACTAATTAATACCCTGCCGCAATGCAAAAAGGTCTGCCGGTATTTCCATTTGCCGATTCAGTCCGGTGATGATGAAATCCTGCGTCGCATGAACCGCCGCCATACCAAAAAATATTACCTTGAGCTGGTTAATAGCATCAGAAAAGCCTGGCCCGGCGTAGCTATAACTACTGATATTATCGTTGGCTTCCCTGGAGAAACTGAAAAACAATTCCAGCAAACAGCCGGGCTGATGGAAACAGTGCAGTATGATATGGCCTACCTCGCACAGTACTCTCCACGCCCAGGAACAGCAGCGGCACGTTTCTTCAAGGACGATGTGCCGAAAAAAGAAAAAGCACGCAGGGAAAATATGTTAAATGAAATATTAACAAAATCAGCGCTGTCCCAAAACCAAAAACTCCTAGGCCAGACACTTACCGTGCTTGTAGAAAATTACAACAAAAAAACGGAAACTAACAGCGGCAAAAACCCCGGTTTTAAAAATGTCCGCTTCGGCGGAGAAAACTTATGTGGCCAATTTGTTCAGGTAAAAATAAATCAAGCCACCGCCTGGGGCCTGCAGGGACAACTAATATAAAAAAGACTATTATTTTAGTTACAAATAATAGTCTCAATAAAAAATTGTATATAAGGCAATAGTACCTATGATGCGGATAAGCATGGCCGCGGCCAGCACCAGCCAACCAATAGCATTAAAGCGATTATACTTAATTACCAGTACCGCTAGAGCAGTACCGCCGATTACTCCCGTTAAAGCCCGTGGTACGAGCCCTAGGGCAAACACACTGCCCAAACCGGCCTTGGTTGGATTGCCGGCAATATGTTTTACCTGATTGGCAATGGGATTTGACCACGTATGTGGTTCGTGAATATTAATGCTCTTTTCACCCTGAACGACAGGCCGCCTGCCACGCACGATACGAACAACATTTTCGATAAACCGTTTAGCTGTCACACTAAAAAAGTCAAGGACTTTTTTTACACGCGGCATTAACAATAGTTGCCTAATCACAAATGTATCAAGCAATAAGGTAAATGCATTGGCAACCACCAATAGCCAGAAGACGGTCCAAGCAGAATGCACGGCTTCATACCATAATAACGCCCCAGCTTCAGAAAAGACCAGTGTGGCCACAAAATTTACGCAGTATTTTCCCCATCGGAATCGAGATATGAGCAGCAACGTACCAGCTATAGCAGCCAACGCGAATAATAAAGTTAAAAAAGGATGGTCTCTAGCGAACAGGCGAAGGGATCGAATAATCTTACCTCGTTTCAACGTTCCTCCTTGGTATATCAGTTTAGTTAAGGTACAATATTATTTGAGTAGTCTAACAAAAAAATATTCTCATGTCAATTGCCAAACAGCAAATAATCGTTATTGCCGGCCCCACTTCAAGCGGTAAAACAGCGCTCTCCTTAAAGTTGGCAAAACAATTTCAAGGCGAGATTATCTCTGCTGATTCCCGCCAAGTGTACCGCGGTATGGATATTGGCACTGGTAAAGCTACCAAGCAAGAACAGCGGCAGGCCCCCCACCACTTGCTGGATGTAGCC
This sequence comes from uncultured Gammaproteobacteria bacterium, assembly GCA_964549245.1. Taxonomy (GTDB): domain Bacteria; phylum Patescibacteriota; class Patescibacteriia; order UBA10025; family JAHIVO01; genus CAZJUO01. The sequence continues at coordinate 7,734 of CAZJUO010000032.1, read as the reverse complement.
TCACCGAAGTATGAATACAATGTGGCGCATTTCAAGCGGGATGCCCAGCAAGCCATTAAAAAAATCCACAGCAAAGGCAAGCTCCCAATTTTGGTGGGTGGTACCGGCTTTTGGATACAGGCCGTAATCGAAGACCTTAATCTCCCGACAGTTAAACCAAACAAACTGTTACGCCAGCAGTTGGCAAAAAAAACAACCAAACAACTGTTTTCTCAACTAAAAAAACTTGATCCAAAACGAGCGCAAACCATTGACCCACATAATCCCTATCGATTGATTCGCGCCATCGAAATTATAAAAGCTACTGGCCATCCGATACAGCCATTAAAAAAACAAATGCCCTACCAGGTACTATACCTCGGCATACGGCTTTCCCAAAATAAATTATTCCAGCGTATTGACCGTCGGTTGACTAAACGCTTTCAACAAGGCATGATAGCAGAAGTGCGCAGATTGCACCGGCAAGGGGTCAGCTGGCAACGACTCGACGATTTTGGTTTGGAATACCGTTATATCAGCCGCTACTTACGGGGACAACTAACATTATCCGCGACGAAAGAACAACTCCGCCAGGCCAGCCATCATTATGCAAAACGCCAAATGACCTGGTTTAATAAAAACAAGGCAATTCACTGGATTTCCGACACCAAACAGGCTATACTGGTAATCAATAACTTTTTACATAACCGTTAGGAGGAAGATACCATAGAGCTCCTTAATTATCTCTTTGTAGGAATCGCACTGCTGTATTGCTCGGCTGTATATGCGCTGGTTATTACGGCACTCATTAAACAATCATACCCTACCACCCTTTCAGCTACGGTAGCGCGTATGATCGTAGATGCCTCACAAATGGTGACAGACAAAAAGGCAGTAGCCATAATAATCCTGGCCATACTCATCCTAGTAAGCCCGATTATCTATTTGATATGTGCCGCCTTGGTACGGTACGGCAGTTCATAAGAACGAGACGACTGCACACTTTCACTATAAGGGTGCAGTTTTTATTTGACGAATCATTTTTGAGAATGCTACAATATTGGTAATCATTGAATAACCAATACTATGTCAATAACTATTACAGGTAAAAATTTCAAACTTTCTAATCCCATAAAAGTCTACGTTACCAAGCAACTGCAAAAGGTTAAAAAAATCAGCCCCGTGCCCGTCATTACCATGAAAGCAGAGTTAGACGTGGATAAAAACCAGCGCAGCGGGCTAAAAAACCGAGTGGAAATGTCCGTAGAGCTAGCCGGCAAAACCATCAAAGCCGGCCATAAAGCCGAGCATATGCGCGAAGCCATTGACCTCTGCATCCCCAAACTCCTACGCCAAGTGCGCCGCTTCAAAGAAAAACGCGCCCCCAAAAGAACCACCATCAGAAATTCATAATAAAAAAAGCGTGATATAAATCACGCTTTTCAAATATTAGACGATTGCCGCTATAAACCCATATACCGATCATAGGTATCTTGGTCTTTAAATTTCTCCTGCGGTGGGATAAAACTATTATCCCGGTCGTCTTGGTGTTCTGTTGTATTCTCTGGACAATGCCCGTGAATACACAGCGCTCTTCCATGTTTGTCGCAAGGTACATTTTTTTGGCAGTCTGGACAAAATACTTGCTGCTGGATTGCCATAAACCCCTCCTATCCGGTTTTCTATTTTTATAATAGTACTACACTACACCATCGTGGCTCATTTGTCAAGAAAAAAGCAGGAAGAATATAAGCTTCCTGCTATGTTTTGTGGTTTGTACCGCGTACCTGATAATTGGATAAGGTACAAACGTGGTTGCAGAACTCTGCTGAAACGCGATTGACAAACCGGAATTTGTCAGTGATCGCATTGAGTTTAATGCTCAATACTCCCTTGATCATCCGCACGATTTCGTAACTAACCTCTGCTGGGGTATGATCAACGACTCTACCCCATTCCTGGCTTTTGAATTGTCGAACGAAAGTTTAAAATTTTATCAGTTGCAGGGGGAAATAAGCAAAACATCAGTTACCTACCTGGTTCCGATTGTGATCAATGACTCAATTCCAGAACCAGATAGTGCTATTGTGCCGTACCAACGCTGGATACCTGGCTTTCCCACGAAAATTGAAATGGTAGCCAGGATCGAACTATTCGGTGTCAAAGACGAGGATGTTAAAAAAGCAATTGATCCTGCAAGGTTAATTTTATTCGTCCGGGATTTCCTGGAATATTACTTCGGAGAGGTTGTGATTTCCGAAAAATTTTTATAACGCACAACCAAAATCCCCCCTTCTATTCTCAACGAATGGAAGGGGCTTTTTTATTACAAAGCGTGACGATAATCTCATCACGCTTTATGATTTTTTCCGCCTACTACCAACGGTTTTTTCTGGGATGGTAATCCACGTTCCCTTGGTACAATCGACCTCCCAGGGATCAAGAGAGTCATCAAGTTCGCCGCTAAATGCTATAGCCGCTTTTTTCTGACAAATCCGCATGCCGGATATTTTTACGATTGGCGAACCGCAATCCGGACACGTGCCAAAACCATTATCACTACTATCTGCCACATTTCCCTCCAAATATTATGATCTAGTTTATTTTAATTTATGAACTAATAATTCCGTCACTTGATGCGCATCAGCGCGTCCTTTAGTTTGTTTCATAACCTGGCCGATCAGGTACTTCAGCGCTGGTTCTTTGCCGTCCTGGTACTCCTGAACCACCGATTCGTTTGCCTGAATTACATTATCAATGACTTCCTCCAAGTTCTCATTGTCAGTCAGTTGCCCCAAATCCTCCTCCTCCATAATATCAGACGGATCACGGCCTGATAAAAACATTTTCGCCAATACAGCCGTGGCTGTCTGGTTATTCAATTTTCGCTCATACACCAGCTTCATCAGTTCGGCAAAATTCTCTGGAGTTATTTTTGCTTCTTCAATATATACCGCTTTCTCATTTAACAAATTAAGCAATCGGCTAATAATCCAGTTAGCGGTTTTTTTAACCAATTTCTTGCCATGCTTTTCCCAAATTTCCTCTTCAGTACCTTCAATCTGTTCAGCGGCAATAAGCCAGGCTTTCAGTTCGGAAATGACCGCTTCAAAATAATCAGCCAAGGACTTATTGGCTACTAAAATATCCACATCATACTTTCCCAACCCAAAGTATTCCATAAATCGGTGCCTTTTTTTATAGGGCAACTCTACCATCTTCTGTTGTAGCTGATGAAGCGTGGATTTACTAAACACTATTGGCGGCAAATCTGGTTCAGGAAAATACCGGTAGTCGTGCTGCGCTTCTTTGACACGCTGCAAAATAGTCTCTTGCTTTTTTTCGTCCCAACCCCTTGTTGACTGCTGGAAAGGTGCTTTATCCTGTTCCCACAGCTTTGTTTGGCGCTGGATTTCATATTCCAATGAGCGCTCCACAGCCTTAAAGGAATTTAGGTTTTTAATCTCGGTTTTTGGGTACAGCTTATTAGGATCAAGGCCAATACTGGCTTGATCCGCTTTCTCGATAAAATATTCAGGATTAGGCCGTAAGGAAATATTGGCGTCACAGCGCAATTGCCCTTTTTCCATATCTGCATCCGAAATGCCCAAATACCGCATGATCAGCCGAAGTTCCTGCAAAAATTCCTTGGCCCCGGCCGGCGTTTGGATGTCAGGGCGAGTGACAATTTCCAGTAACGGTGCGCCAGCCCGGTTATAATCAACGTATGAAGCGCTTTTATCCGGTTCATGCAATAGTTTGCCGGTATCCTCTTCCAAATGAACTCGCTCTATGCGCACGCGCCGCTTGCCGGCACTGCTTTGGATAATCACATGGCCATCATAGCCAAAGGGCAATCCGTACTGGGAAATCTGGTATCCTTTCGGCAAATCCGGATAAAAATAGCTCTTGCGGTCAAAATGGCTAGTAGCGTGTATTTGGCACTCAAGCGCCAGTGCGGCAAGAACAGCCTGTTCTACCGCAGTTTTATTACTAGTCGGCAAAACACCCGGATGGCCCAAACAAATCGGACACACCTTGGTATTGGGCAGTGCCTCATCAGTATCTACCGGACAAGAGCAAAACATTTTGCTCTTGGCCTTTAGCTGCACATGGATTTCCAACCCGATCACGGGTTCAAACTTTTTCATACTGCTATTGTACCAAAATTTAATAAATAAAAAAAGATGCCCGCTACTGCAATTAGCTGGGCACCTTATTGCTCATAATGATAATCACGCAACCGTTTTGAACGGGAAATATGCCGTAATCGTCTAATGGCATTATTCTTGATTTGCCTTACCCGCTCCCGGGTCAGGCTAAACATTTTTCCGATTTCTTCCAGGGTAAAATCCTTTTCAAAACCAACTCCGAAATTCCTTCTGATAACCTCTTCTTCACGCGGTTTCAGTGTCCCTAGCACTTTTTCTAGCTCTTCTTTTAGCAGCTTTCGAAATAACTTGCTATCAGGATCATTATTGTGGTTATCCTTTAATGAAGCAATAGCTTGTTCGTCTTCATCCGTTTTTATTGGAGCGTCAAGCGAGGCATGTTGCCTCGAGCTTACAATGGTCATATCGACTTCTTTTACCCCGATATCCATAGCTGAAGCAATTTCCGCATCCGTAGGTTCACGTTCGTATTTCTGTTTCAATTTTTCGGCCGTCCTATTAATCTTATGAAGCGTACCGATTCGGTTGAGCGGCAAACGGACAACGCGGGAATTTTCCGCCAAACCGGCTAATATTGCCTGCCGGATCCACCAAACAGCATATGAAATGAATTTAAACCCGCGTGTTTCGTCAAACCTCTTCGCGGCTTTGATCAATCCCATATTACCGTCATTAATCATATCCACTAACGGCAATCCCTGGTTTTGGTACTGCTTGGCTACCGATACTACGAATCTCAAATTCGCATTGACTAATTCCCACAAAGCATCTTCATCGCCACTATGGATTCGCTGGGCTAAGACCCTCTCTTGCTCTGGCTGTAATAACTCGTACTCCCCAATTTCTGATAAATATAAATCAAGGTTTTTATCCTCCTCCTGCCGAAATCGTTTTCTCTTAGTTGTCAAAAAACCTCCTTTGTTTTGAAAGATCATAGCTAAACGCAAACTTCATTATATCACCAATTACAAAAATGTCAATAATAAAAAGGATGCCTATGCTACTGTAGACATCCTTATTCATCGTATCAAATCTCGATATCGATGCAATAATACTCGAATGGCCCAATATTTTTGGTTAAAGCCACCACTGATTCGCTGAATCCCCTCCTCGATCAGCTTATACGCTTTATTGATATCCTTATCAATATCAGACAATTTGCATGGCTCATTGCCGTTAAAACCAAAATACCTGACCAAAGGTTGCCTAAACCGTTCAGGGAAGAAATCCCTAGATATATTTTCTTTAATTGCTTCGATTTCCTGCCGCTCCCTTGTAGTTAACTCCGCACTTGAATTTCTTTTAGGTAGTAATACTGGCGACAGGCAATCGCTCGGCACTGGTGCTTTCTCTGGTAATGCTGCTGCTTTCTTTTCAGATTGCCTATTTCCATTATCCTTTTTTGCTTTAGCTGCCGTATCTCCATTAGTAACTAAATCGCGCCGGCGAATCCTTCCTCTCAAAAACCGTATTGCTTTTTCATAATGCTGTCTCACATTTTCACGAGTCATACCAAGCTGGCGTCCAATATCCGCTTGAGAAAAATCAACACCTTCCTTTGTAATGCCGAAAGACAATCGTATGATTTCCTTTTGTGTTGTGCTTGGTAACAAAGCGATAAGCTCTTCAACTTGCTTTTTTTGCAATCCGCGCAAGTACTCTTCTTCCGGGCTTTCTTGAGATTCATCCTCAAATGAATTCATGAGCGTATCGCTTTTCGGATCGTCTGTGGCCTTTTTGTCAAGTGAAGTTTCCTGTGACATTTCCGCTTGACATTCAATGAGTTCATTGACGTCCATACCAAGGGCATCGGCTAACTCCTGCACCGTCGGTTCATGGTGATTGGCCTGCTGAATGTTTCTTGATGCCTTTCGAATATTTGAATACTTCTTCTGCTGGCTAACTGGTTTGCGAATAAGCTCCTTTTTATCAGCGATAGCGGCCAGAATTTTTTGCCGTATCCACCAAACGGCATATGAAATGAATTTAAACCCGCGCCGCTCATCAAACCGTGCTGCGGCTTTATGAAGGCCAATATACCCTTCATTGATCAAATCAGATAAGGGCAAGCCCCTTCCCTGATATTGTTTGGCTACAGTAACCAAAAAACGCAGATTTGCTAGAGCAAGTTTTTCAATTGCTGTTTCGTCGCCACTACGAGCGCGGGCTGCCAGCTCCCTTTCCTTTTCAGGAGTTAACAACGGTATACCACCAATTTGCTTAAGAAATATGTCCAGGTTCTCGCTTTCACGCTGACTACCAAATTTGGAAAATATCAAAAAACCTCCTTTGTTGTTTTTATAGTGTTAAAGGACTATATTATTTATACTACTCTATCATCAATTATTTATATCTGTCAAGCAGTAGCTATTATATATATTTGTTAATTTTGGCAATAACTTTGTTATGGATATCCATGGGAGTGCCCAACTTGCCATGATTCATGCAAGATACTTTTTTCCAATGCGAAAATCGCTTTACACAATCTAAGCTTTCACGATACGCGGCCTTTTGGTGTGATAAATCAGTTTCATGCATGTCACGCTTGCCTCTTGCTTTTACCAATTTGGCGGTGATATGCGGAGGTACATCCAAAAATAATACGAGATTTGGTTTTGGTATGCCCAACACTTTAAATTCCATAGTATCAAGCCAGTGTAAAAAAGCCGCCTTTTTTCGAGGATTCTTTATTTTTGAAGCTTGGTGGATTTTATTAGCCGGCGAATAACGGTCAGCTAAGACTATATATCCGTGTTGTAAATATTTTCGAAGCCGTTCCCTCGCTTCAAAGCGATCAAGCGCATAAAGTAATGAAATCAAGTAGGGATCCGTTTGATCAGCCCTGCCAAACTCACCGTTTAAATACCGCCGTACCATTTTGCCAAAAAAAGACCGTTCATACTGCGGGAAATCCGTGATGTGTACTTTTTTTCCTTGCTTGCGCAAATAACGGGCTAGTAATTTTAGCTGGGTGCTTTTGCCCGCCCCGTCAATGGCATCAAAAACGATCAAGGTTCCATTTTTTTTACTCATTTTTTTTCTAATATATAAAACGTATATTCATGTTTCTCGTCACTGCTCGCCCTTTGGTAAACGACCGTATCAAAAGCCGAATAATCCGGGAAAAAAGTATCTGCTTCATGCTCCCCTTTTACCACGGTGATATACAGACGTTTTGTAATAGGTAAAGCCAGTTTATAAATAGTTGCCCCACCGCAAAAAAATATTTCCTCGCTGTCCAGTTCAGAAGCTTTAGCTACTGCCTCCTCGAGCGAATGGCAAACAATAGCGCCTGCGGCTTGATACTCCTTATCCAGGGTCATGACAATATTATCCCGTTCAGGCAACGGCTTGCCGATTGATTCAAAAGTCGTTTGGCCCATAATAACCGGATGCCCTTTGGTAATTTCCTTGAAGCGCTTCAAATCTTCCGGTATATGCCAGAGTAATTTATTTTTATAGCCGATAGCGCGGTCTTTTTCCGCCACGGCCACAATGGTGCTTATCCTTGGTTTGTTCATGTTTTATGAGGTAATCAGCAACCGGAAATATCCTTATTACCTATTACGAATTACTAACTCAA
>CAZJUO010000031.1:0-13012 GCA_964549245.1 uncultured Gammaproteobacteria bacterium | reverse complement strand
ACGCTTTGAAACGCACACACCCCGCATACGCGGGGTGGATTATCTGGGTATAAAATAACCCCGCACCTGCCTACCAGCTATCCGGAGGATAACTCGCAATGTAGGTGCGGGGTTTGGCGCCCCCCCTTGTACTTGAGGAGCGGAGATCCTCCCAAGCAGTTGCTTGGTCGGATCATCAATATTATTGTATCATATTTTAAGGAAAAAATCAATGTAAAAAAGTCCCGATCTATAAAAAATCGGGACTTGTTAAAAAACAATTAACCCTCCATATGTTCAAGACACCACTCGTAAGCGTTCTGAAACAATCGCAGCCACGGTGAAGCCTCCAAAGTATCCTGCCATTCCGGCGGCATCCACGGCCACTGCCACTTCAAGAAAACACGTTCCGGATGCGGCATCATGGCCAAATGGCGTCCGTCTTCAGAGCAAAGAGCGGTGATACCAGACGGACTGCCGTTTGGATTAAAAGGATACACTTCGGTTACTTGGCCATCAGGATCGACAAATCGTAGGGGTGCCAGTTGCTTGGCTATGATATCCTGCAGTAACGACTTGTCTTTGGTGTACAAACGGCCCTCGCCATGCGCCACCCATACACCAAGTACCGAACCCTCCATGCCTTTGAGCATGATAGCTGGGCTTGATTCAATACGAACCGCCGACCAGCGTGACTCAAAGCGCTCGGAAGTATTTCTGACAAAACAAGGCTGTAGTTGACTGGCAATTCCCGGCCAGGGAACCCAGCCAAGCCGAGCCAACAACTGACAACCGTTGCATACTCCGAAGGAAAACGTATCAGTCCGCTGGTAAAAATCTTCGAACTGCTTTTTTACCACATCGTTATAGCAAATCACACCGGCCCAGCCTTTTGCCGCGCCGAGCACATCCTTGAACGAAAACCCGCCGGGGAAGACTACTCCCTGAAACGGCTCCAAAGTTATGAGCTGCTTGAGCAAATCGGACATAGTCACGTCCCAGACCTCAAAGCCGACTTTTAGCAAAACCGCCCTCATTTCCTCGTCACCATTAGTTCCCTGCTCGCGGATAACTGCCACTTTTGGCTGTTTACCAACATTATACCGAGGGCTACTAGCCCTGGGGGTAAACGACAACCGGTACGGCAGAGGGGTTACTAACCGGCGATTGTTGATTGACTCTTCAGCCACGCAATCAGGATTAGCCTGCCGTTGATCAAGCACTGCGCTGGTGGCTTCCCACACAAACCGCAAGTCAATCATAGGTTTGTTCAAGACAGGCCATTTATTACCCATCGAGTCTCTGTACATAAGTGAGACCTGACCACCATAGTCACCCACGGTACCCAAATATTGGTACGGAATATGATTTGACCGAAGCAGACTCCCAACCGTCTCCAGATCGTTGCATTCTATGACCAATCCTAATTCCTGATTAAATAGAGTGGCTAGCAATCCTTGGTCACTGTCAATGCGTAAGTTCAATCCCACATTACCGGCAAAAGCCATTTCCAGTACTGTAACCAGTAAGCCACCATCACTGCGGTCATGAACCGCACTGACCAATCCCTGTTCAACCAGCTGCTGTACCGTGCGAAAAGCCCTGGAAAGCAAATACGCGTCTTCCATATCCGGCGCTTCGTCGCCTATTTGCTGGAATACCTGTAAGAGAGCCGAACCGCCCAGCCGAGCTTTACCGCCAGATAAATCGATAAATAACAGATGGGCCCCCGGTTGTTTTAAATCGGGGGTTACCTTTTTGGTAATATCATCCATGGGAGCATAGGCAGTAATAACCAAATTACCAGGTGCTTTGACCGTGCAAGCTGTTCCATCGGGAGCCATAGCTATGGCGGCCATAGACAGACTGTCCTTACCGCCGTCACCAGCATTACCCAGATCGATCATAGCCTGGCTCTCGGAACGTGCTGTATCGTAGAGCTTTGGACCTTCGCCAGGTTGCTTGGCCGGCCACATCCAATTAACAGAAAATTTGACATCCACAAGGCTGGTTATTTTTGCGCCCGCCAGATTAAGGATGGCCTCTGCTACGGCCATGCGTCCCATTGCTGCTGGGCTAACCAGCCCAATCATCGGTTGTTCGCCAATACTGGAGGCAGCGCCGCCTACGTCTTCAAAGCCTTGCGCGGCCACGGTATAGTCACATAAGGTAATTTGATTAGGGCCAACACATTGCTGTTGAACTACCAGTCCGCCGACGCTTCGGTCAGCTTTAGTGGTCAGGAACCGCTTTGAACCAACCGAGGGCAAACGCAAGACCCGTTCCAATGCTTTTTCAACCGTTAAGTCACGCGGTAATCGCGGGGATACTAATTCCGGTTCGATTCTCTCTGAATAAAAAACTTTTTGGGGAAGCTGGCCCAAAATCTTATCCATGGGAAAATTAACCAGTTCCAAACCATCACGCTCGCCATGCAAAACAAATTGCCCGTCACCAGTCACTTCCCCAAGCACCGCTAAGGGTGCCCGTTCACGCTGGCAAATTGCTTGAATCGTGGGAAGGTCGGCAGGATAAACCAAGAAAGCTTCTCGCTCCTGGGATTCATTGCACCAGATTACATAATCTGAAAGCGTCGTGTCGCCCAAAGGGATAGCCCGAATATTGATGAGCGCTCCGGCCGGATTAACCAATTCCGGGATGGCGTTGCAATCGCCCCCCGCACCCAAATCCACTTTTCCTCTGATGGGATTTTTCTCGCCCAACTGCACGCAGGTAACGCCAACACGGTATATACATTGCTCCATTTTCGGATCGCCTCGCTGTACTGACTTGAAAGCTAGCTCAACATCCTTAATTGCGCCAGAAATAACCGAACTGGCTGAACCGCCGCCAACGCCAATATCATAGGCCGGACCGCCAATCTGGCAAACGAGCATACCTTTTTGCGGCTGGTACTTAACATTATGCTGATCGTCAAACTGGCCCATACCGCCAGCATACATTAAGGGCTTATACCAACTGCGGTATTCACCGGACACCACTTGGCCGCACGTCCTGGTAAAACCCATAGTTACCGGCTTGCCCACGCAGTTGGCATAGTCAGAAGCCCCGTCACTGGCCCGTATCATAATATCCAAGGGAGAGGCTAAATTGTCCGGATGGAGCCATTCATCCTGTTCCCAAGGAAGTTCATAACCGGGAATATACAAATTGCCGGTGCAATATCCAGCGAACAAAATTGTAACCAAGCCGCCCAAACGGACAGCCATCAGATCACGAAAGAGCCCGCCGATACCAGTAGCCGCTCCTTCATAAGGCTCAATGCCCGTCGGCCAATTGTGGCTTTCTACGGATAAAGTAGGGTTAAGTGTTCTGCGAATCCGTACGATAGGACTCGGCTGGCCTGGTTTTTCAGGAACCAACACCGTAATTTCTTTGCCCGCAATGGCGGAACTGTCATCGTCATAGGCTACTTTGGAATTGCCCGGATGAACACGCCATGGTTTCTGAACGATTTCCATCAGCGTTTCCGGCATTTCAACTCCGTCAATAACCTGCTTGCCTTTGAAAAATGGATGTCGTGAATGTTCAGAATTTGCCTGCCCTAATTGCCCCATTGCCACATCAGTTGGGTTGCGCTGTAACTCAACGGTAAATAAATTATAATACGCAGCCAAATCTTGCTTATCCATACTCAAGCCGAGCTGGCTATTGATTTCTTCCAGCACCGGCAGGCCCTTCTCTACCACTGGAATAATCCGTACTGGATCAACCTTAGTCTTGGCTTCAAATGATTGCAACGGCGCTTCGTATTCCTCTTCGGTCATACGGTCATACAGCGGCTCGATAAACTGCTGCCGCTGCTCGGGAGTTAATTCGACTGGCAAAGCAAACCGCCGTGAACACTCCAGCCACTCTACTTTATGCAATCCGCAGGCCTGGCAAATAGCCACCGCATTGCTGGAAAAAGCCGTCTCACAACTTAGACGCGGACCGATTTCAATAACAGTTTGGTTAGCATCCAAAAAGCTATGCTCGCGCAAACCATCGGGTTCGGTATCGTTTTGCAGCAAGCTGCAGAGACGCGCGTATTCTTCATCGGACAGTTGCTCTCGCACCTGAACATAAAAACACGCTTCAGTTTGCATACTGCGAATAGGCACTCCCAGCCGCTCCTGGGCAGCCGCTACGATACGATCATGCTTGCCCCCTTCAAAAGCCGGAGAGCAATACAATTTCATCAATATCATGTGATTCCTCCATACTGTATCGTTAGATTTTCAATTTACTTTATTTGTGTTTTTTAGTCATTTACTTTATCATTTACTATATTTTTAAGCAAATCAAAAAACGCCAGTCTTGGCGTTTTTTTATGTAGTCCGTTGGTCTGCTTTATTTAAAAACTACTTTGTCCTTCCCAACGTCAACTTTGATTTTTTTGCCTGCCTTAATCTTGTTTTCAATTAGCTGCAGGGCCAACTCATCCAGCAGTTCATGTTGGATAACCCGTTTCAATGGCCGAGCGCCAAACTGCGGATCAAATCCTTTTTGGGCTAAATATTTCTTTGCGCTATCCGAAAACTCCAGTTGCACGTTTTTATCAGCTAAACGGCTGGCTACCTGCTGCAGCTGCAAATCAACGATCGCTTCCAAATGCTTTTTCTCCAGGGCATGGAAAATGATAATGTCGTCCACCCGATTCAAAAACTCCGGGCGGAACGTCTGGCGCAACAGCGGTTTGACGGCCTGCTCTATGGCGCCCAATGACTGCCCGGCTTTTTGCTGGATAACGTCAGAACCGATATTCGAGGTCATGATAATGATGGTATTTTTGAAATTTACAACCCGACCTTTGGCGTCAGTCATGCGCCCGTCATCCAAAACCTGCAGCAAAATATTAAAAATATCATGGTGCGCTTTTTCAATCTCATCAAGCAAGATAACGGAATACGGCCGGCGGCGAACCGCTTCGGTCAGTTGGCCTCCTTCTTCATAGCCGATATAGCCCGGCGGCGAGCCGATCATTTTAGCCACCGCATGCTGTTCCATATATTCTGACATGTCTAAGCGAATCATGGCTTCTTCATCGTTGAACATAAATTCGGCCAACGCTCTGGCCAGTTCCGTCTTGCCAACGCCTGTTGGGCCCATGAAAATAAATGAACCGATGGGCCGGTTTTCTTCCGCCACCCCGGCTCGGGAACGCCGCACTGCATTGCTCACCGCCTTAATAGCTTCAGCCTGGCCGACTACTCGCTTAGCTAAGACTTGCTCCATATTTTTCAATTTTTCTGTTTCCGATTGGAGCATTTTAGACACCGGGATGCCAGTCCAGCGAGCAACCACTTGGGCAATATCCTCTTCAGTCACTTCCTCTTTTAGTATTTTCTTGTCTTTTTGGACTTCTTTTAGCTTTTTATCGGCCTGCTGGATTTGCTTCTCCAGCTCGGGAATCTGGCCGTAGCGGATCTCGGCCACTTTTTGCAAATCGCCTTCCCGCTCCAGTTTTTCCGCCTGGACTTTTAGTTCGTCAGTTTTATTTTGCGCCTGGCGGATAGTGCTGATGACTTCTTTTTCATTCTGCCAATGAGCTTCGAGCTGTTGTTGTTTCTCTTTGAGATCGCTCATTTCTTTGTCAATTTTTGCCAACCGCTCTTTGGAGACCGTGTCTTTTTCTTTTTTCAGGGCTTGCTTTTCGATTTCCAGCTTGGTAACTTTACGTTTGAGCTGGTCTAATTCTACCGGCATGCTGTCCACTTCCATACGGATAGCTGAAGTAGCCTCATCAATCAGGTCAATGGCCTTGTCCGGCAAAAACCGATCGGTGATATAGCGCTGCGATAAATTAACGGCCGCCACCAAAGCGGCATCGGTGATTTTCACGCCATGATGCACTTCGTATTTTTCCTTGATGCCGCGCAAAATAGCCAAGGTGTCTTCGCTTGATGGTTCACCAATATACACCGGCTGAAAACGGCGCTCTAGGGCTTTGTCTTTTTCGATATGCTGCTGGTACTCTTTCAGGGTCGTGGCGCCGATAGCATGCAGCGTGCCCCGCGCTAAAGCCGGCTTGAGCATATTAGAAGCGTCAACCGCGCCTTCAGCCGCGCCGGCGCCGACGATAGTGTGCAATTCATCAATAAATAAAATAATCCTGCCTTCAGCTGCCTCGATCTCTTTGAGCACTGCCTTTAACCGGTCTTCAAACTCACCGCGGTATTTTGCGCCGGCCAACAAAGAACCAATTTGCAAGCTGATAACTTCTTTGTTCTTTAATGTTTCAGGCACATCGCCAGCCACAATCCGCTGGGCCAAACCTTCAACCACGGCAGTTTTACCCGTACCCGGCTCGCCAATCAGCACGGGGTTGTTTTTGGTCCGGCGCGATAACACCTGCATCAACCGGCGGATCTCCTCATCACGGCCGATTACCGGATCCAGTTTCCCCGCTTGGGCGATTTTGGTCAAATTTTGGGCGTACTTCTCCAGCACCTGGTGTTTTGATTCGGGATTTTGGTCAGTCACCGGCTGGTTGCCGCGGATGTCTTTCATAGCTTTTTGGATGTTATCTCTACTTATAGTATAACGCGAAAATAAATCTTTTAAAATCGGCAATTCCAGCATGGTTAGAAATAAATGCTCTGTAGAAACGTATTCGTCTCCCATCATTTTGGCTTCTTTTTCTGCTGCAACAAAAACCGTTTGCACTTCTTGAGCGATGTACATTTGGCCGCCTTCTACTGACGGTTTTTTGTCGATTTCTGATTGAACATCTTTAACTAAAGATGCCATATCCACATCAAGCTTTTGTAAAAGCGGTTTGATAATACTGTCGGACTGCTGCAGCAAGGCCAACAGCAAATGCCACACGGAAAGCTCCTGCTGTTTTTTTTCGGTTACCAGTTGCTGGGCGGCGGCAATAGCCTCCTGTGATTTAATTGTCAGTTTATTGATATCCATAAATATAATTCATAAATTTTCAACTGTGTAGTATACAAGAGGCTTTTTAAATTGTCAAGCGCTGTATCGACGATAACCGCCGCTTACTAACGCTTACTCCCTTTTTGGCAATAAAAAAAGCCTAACAGGTATAGTTAGGCTTATAATGAAGGCAAATCAAGGGATTTCCCGAAGGTACTCTTGAAGCTGGGGTTTTATTTTTTTCAGTGTTAAACGGCCGTGCAAACGGGCAAAAAACGTTACCAAATTCCCTTTAAGGTTCAATGTTGGGTGTCTTGTCTTTCTGGTCAAAACGCCGCCGATAGTGCGCAAACTGTTGCTGGCTAATAACTTATACGTCTGCAGCAATCTGTATGCCTTGGGCATTGCTTCGAGCATTACGGCAATCTGTAACTGCGCAGCCGTAATTCGCCGTGGAGTAAACGTCACATGATGGCCATCATACTTTGCCCAGTCTTTTACTACAATCCGATCGTCGGCCGCTAAACGTTTGTACAACCGCGAGCCTGGTATTGGCACCAAAATTAAAAATTGAACTGTCTCAATGCCCCAGCGAATACAACAACGAATAGTTCGCTTAACCGTTTCCAGAGAATCATAATCAAAACCCAAAACAAACATAGCGTGAATGGAAAACCGATATTTATGAATTATCTTCGTATACTGGTGCATGTCAGCAGCCGTTAATTTCTTACCGGCACTATCCAGGCTCTGTTGCTCCACTGATTCATAGCCGATGAATACTCGATCAAAACCCGCCTGGCTCATAGTGGCTAAGGCTTTTTCTCGCTTGGCTAAATCAAGGCGTACTTGTCCGGAAAAAGGCCGCACTAAATCACGCCTGACAATTTCCTGGCAAAGCCGCTCTAAATCAAAAAAGTTAGCGCCAAAGTTATCATCAGCGAAAAAGATCGGGATTTTATAACCATATATCCGGTCATAATATTGGATATCTTCGATAACCCGTTCGATAGATCGAAAACGATACCGACTTCCAAACATAGCAACTTCAGAACAAAACTCACAATCCCACGGACAACCGCGAGAACGGATAATGGGTATGACATCCGGATTTTTAAATCCCTGAATCAAGCGCAAGTCGGGCGTAGGCAGTGAGTTTAAATCGACTAAATCAGAAGCGTTGGGGGTATGGTGCTTCTGGCCGCCGATGACAAACGATAAATTCTTAATGCCAAATAATTCTTTTGGATCGCGTTCTCCTTCGTACCAGGATAAAAACTGCATGAAAGTGACATCAGCTTCATGGCGGAAAACATAGGTAGCGCCATTATCCAGAGCCTCGTCTGGCAAAAACGTAACGTGCGACCCGCCCATTAGAATAGGTACAGTACACCCTAGCTCCTGCCGTATCTTCCTAATAAACTCATAGGCTCGGGGAGCCGTTGAGGTAATAGAAGAAATCAATATTAAATCAGCTTGTTGTACACGCTCCCAATCAATCGGCGCAATATCTTCACAATAAACTTCTGCCTCATGTCCTCGTAGCTGGGCCATGGTTAATAGCAAGGGCAAGCCAAGCCGTGGTAAGAGCATGCCGCTGAAAATATGCAGTCCTGGTGCTTTCGGTTCAAGACCAATAAGTAACATAAATCCTCTTTTCTTATTTTTTAAAAAGCAATTTTCTTTTTTTATTTTTGTGGCTTAATAATGCTCTCCTCCAGACCAAAAGTCAAGGTTTGATATAAACATAGCAACCGACCATTATTTAATAAACTCAAAGTTACAGCTTTCTGCTGTCATAGGCCCACTGCAATAGCGCTTGTCGCTGCTTTCTCCGGCAGGACCAATCACCTCGGAGGCAATTTTTCCGTATTGCTGCTGCATGGCGGCGGATAGCCCGCCATCTCCCTATTTGGCGCCGGTCATCTTCATGCCGTCTGCCTAGGTAATACCGGCAATACCACTGGAACCAGCCGCGCGGATCATCAGGATGCAGCCACCCTTTTTTACGCCATTCTGACAACGGCAAGCTGGCCCTGATTTGGAAAAAATTCAAGCGGCAATCAGGCTTACTTTTAGCTAGTTTTGCATTTGTAAACCATGAGGCGGGAAACTCCCCTTGGCAATCAGTCAGGTACTTGCCGCAGAAAACTCCCAAGGCCAGCATCTGCTTGGGGGTTAGCTCCGGCTTGAAATATTGGTGAAAATTCCGGCCCGTAGGGGCAGACAAGCTATAGCGATACCCTCGCTGCATCTTATCGTTGACAATGACTCTCTTTTTATTCATAGTCATGGCGCACTACCTCCGCTTCCTTATAATTAGCTGATTTAAAGTAACCGCGCCTACTACTACAATCATTAAAACCAGCCCCAAAATAACTCGTACCTGATGGCTGGCTTGCAGTAACTGCTGGCCAAACAAGGTTAAAATACTTAAATGAACAGCATAACCAATACTTATTATCTGCAAAAATTTTTTTAGCGACATAGTGGATAAACCGGCGGCAAAGCTGGCTGTGTCCATAGGCAGTAACGGCACTAGATAGATTATCCAAAATAAAAATCGATTTCGTTCAATAAAGCCATCAAATTGTTTGATTTTTTTCTTGGAAATAACGTTGTGTACCAGCCACCGGCCGGCTTTCCGAGACAGCCAAAAGGCAACTAGCGAACCAATCATGTTGCCTAGCCAAACATAAAGCACGCCAGGCCACAGCCCATACAGCACGCCAATGGCAATAGGAATCAATCCCCCGGGAATCGGAGCGACCACCACTTCAGTAGCGATAAATCCGACTATGGTTATCGGGCCCCAAGCGCCAAAACGATTTATCAGCTCACTAACTTCCGTCTCGTTGATAAAATCAGGCTGCCATAGCACATAACCGACTAACAGCAATAAAAAAACACCGATAATCAATAAATCCATCCTGACTACCTTGGCGTTCTTATGGAAAAAACGACGAATGTTGAACATATGTATACGTGTATATTATCCGGATAGTGCTGGCAAAAATAATTTTTACTTTGGTCACTTTTTTGGTTCTGGGCAATCAGCATCCAGCTTGACGCAGGCATAGACACAGCTCGGGCAAGCGGCATTGTCGCTTCGGTTATAACATTCCTTGTTATAGTCTTTGGGGTCTTCGGCTATACTGCCTGACGAGCCGCAGACGCACTGCTGGGTCGAACTATAGTGGGCGTGCGCTACTGCACCGCAATTAGTCTGCACGCAGCCGACACCGCTCAAACGCTCGAAATGATAACCGGGATAACAACCGTCTTTATCCTTTGGCAATGCCGGGTCGGGAGCAATTCGCTCTTCCGGATCTTCAAAATCCAATAATGCGTCCAGGTCTGATGTGTCCTCCTTAACATCAGCGCTTTCATTGGCGTTGGCCGCTGCTGAATTTTCATTACTTTTTTTGTAATCCAAGAAAAAGCCTTCCAGTGAACCCTCCTTTTTGTTCAATTCATATTCAGCCAGGATATCTTTTATTTTTTTGTTGATTAATTCCCGCCAGTTATCTTTTAGAAATTGCTTGTCGTTTTTTAATTGTTCTTTGATGTCCTCTTTGATCAGGTCTAATAACTTTTTAAAGTCCGGATGGTCTTTGGAATACCCCAATTCTTTCATCATGCGGGATGCGTCCCCGGCAATGACCAAATCAATGACATCGGCCACGTTCAACCCGCCTCCCTCTAAAAAAGTTTTGACCACGTTTAGGTTAATGAGTTTTTCCAATTCCTGGCCGACTCGTGTGCGTACGATCCGCTGGATTTTACGTTTTCCCTGGTGGAGTGCGTCGGCGGCTACTTGCTTAAGCAAACTCTCGGGCTTCAAATTCTGGGCGGCTTGGTCCAATCGTTGTGCGGTATCTTCATACGCCTCCATGACTTTGGTAAAGGCGATAACCTTATCCTTGTATTCGCTAAAGGGCAAATCACCCGACAAAAGATCTTTTTCCAACCGCTCTTTGATTTCCCACATCTCGGCAATATCGTCATACACCTCGTATGCCCGCTCTTCCAGTATCTTCTTGGCTTGGTTCAATTTCTTCTGCTGGTCGGCAAATATATCGACGCCCGACTTTATTTTTTCAGCTTTAGTTACAATTTCCACAATACGGTTTGGCGTATTGGCCAATAGTACGTTGGCCACGATCGGACCCAAGACCGGCCCTAGGGGCCTGGTGAGTTCTGAAGCTATCTTGCCCGGCAGGTTTACAATAAAGCTGGTTGTCTTCCTTAAAAACTTTATCAGGTTGCGCAAAAAACCGGCCTCCGCCTGCGCTGGATAGGCCAGGAAAGTAAAACACAACGTGCCGACCAAAACTATACACACTGTTTTTTGCCAGCTATTGGTCATCTTCCTCCTCGCTTAAGGATAAACCCACTGCTTCAACGTATGTCAGCTGTCCGTGTTCAATAGTAAAAAATAAATTTTCAGTAACGTATGTTTCTACCGATCCCTCGTCATACAGCTCGGGTACAAAATCAGCGGGCACAATGTCTTTGTCCGGCAGTAGGGCGGCTACCGCTTCATACCCCATAGTAAAATCAAAATCACCAGGCGCCAGCGTAGTATAGGCAAGCTCACCGTCTGGGGGCTCATAACTGTCTAGAGAGTATATTTCACCGGCCAAAAAGGTGATTTCCTGCTGGTGCTCTGGGTAGCGCCAAACTTCGTGGCGCACCAAGGAAGTATCATCGCCGTCACTTTGCGGCAGGTATGAAACCACAAACATCGGCGGCGGGCCAAAAGTATCGATCAGCTCTTGCTGGGCTTTGGAATATATGCCCGGTTCGGTCGCATGAGCATAGACCAAAATACCGCCAGCCGCCACCAACACTATTACTATAACTACCACGATTATTTTTTTCATACTACTATCATACCCCAAGCTTAGCCAAAAAACAAACAATAACTGTTGCCGATTCATTGACAATGCATGCTCTTCCGTATATCATAAACACGTTATGATTAATAAAAACCTACAGCCGCAGCCACCGAAAAAACTGACACGCGTCAGTCGTTTCGTGCTGTGGTAAAATGATAGTGACAAACTTTGCCAACATCAAACGGCTGACGGGCCGTTTTTTTGTTTTATTAAAAAAAGAAGGAGGATTACTATGCAACTAGCCAGCGGTATTCCCAGAAATGGTAACCCGAGCTTTATTGATGCCCACCGGGTTTGGTCTAACAAGATGGATGAATTGCGCATTGGTACGACAGTCCGCCAAGTAGCTGATCAATTATCATTTGATAAATTAATGGAACTGGCGGGCGGGCCACGCCACATGCCCAACCTGCACCCCTCTATCAGGGCGTTTGCCATAATAGCTTTAGCCAACCGCTCCTTATCTACCAAGCAGCGTGAAGCCATTCGTCAATTATGGCCTAGCATCCGAGACTGTACCATAAACTCTTTACAAACCATCATCAGTTCAATCAAAGAACAGCAGCTCCTTAAAGAGCTGCTCAATGAATCAATCTAACCACTTGCCCGTCCCCAGCCGTAACCCCGATCTACCATATCGGGGTTTTTTATTATTAAAAAAGAGAAGCAAGTACTCATTCGCTATTAATATAATAGCATCAAAAAAGTCGCTTCTCTTTTTGAAATTTACAGACTGCTTTAGACACCCTTCACGTCGATTTTTTTCACTTATTTATTCGTCCTCCACAGTCTGGTTTGTATAATGAACTTGCAGGGCGCAAAGAACTTTCCGTACATTTGTTAGAACAATATTTACATTGTTATCATCGCGCCCTGTTCTGAAATTACCTTGCAGATAATCTCGGAACAGGGGGTGAGACACACATCCAAACGTCCAAAATATGGACACTGCTACATTCGTCTCACCCGTTACTTAATCCTTAACAATTTAGAAATCGTTATTAAAACAATGAATTATTCGTTTAGGACTAACCAAAAGAGCTCACGCTACCTTAACAAAACAGTACTCTATTGTCAATAGTTGGCATATTATTATCATGCCAAAAAACCCTATGTTAACTCGCCAACATAGGTCATAATTACCAACTATGCTTATTTTTTTTAACGCTGAACCATACTACTGTAAATACTTACTTGCCCTCGACAGGACTCGAACCTGTGTCCCGAGCTCCGGAGGCCCGTGCACTATC
>CAZJUO010000030.1:0-13701 GCA_964549245.1 uncultured Gammaproteobacteria bacterium | reverse complement strand
ATACCATTTTTCTATGTAGCGCTGATACCCGACCCACTGGATCACCTCCTGCAACCCCAGGCGCTCTGATAACCACATTAACTTTTTCTTCTCTTGGCCATCGCCCACGATTATCAGCCGGGCGAAGGGGATGATGTCGCGCACTATTTTTACTGCCTGGATCAAAAACTCTATTCCTTTTTCTTTCTCTAGTCGGGCAATACAGCCAATATTATAGCGGGCTGCCTGTTCCCATCGTTTTTGTTTCATACTAAAAGTAGCAGTATCAATACCCGTATATATTACCACCACACGGCCTGCTGGTACGCTAATGCGCTCTATAAGCTGCTGTTTGATGACCTGGGATATGGCGACAGTGGTAGCGTAATGCGAATACCAGCGATACAACCAACGCAAAGGATTTTTTGTCAGCCAGCGCTCGATGGTTACGTGTTCTACCCAGATAACTTTCATGCCCAATAAACGAGCGGGAAGGGTAATCAAAACCTTTTCGGTTAATGATAAGCAATAGAGTACCCGCACTTTTTTCCGCAAACGATAATACACAACCAGTCGCAGCAGATTGCAAAAAGCAAATGGGGCGGTGAAAGGCCATACCAGCAAGGTCCATTTTGCCACCGGCTCAAACCCACCCCAACTCTTCCGCGCCTGCCATTTCCGCTTATGGAACTCTTTCAGCAACACCGAACAAGAGGTAGCACAATAAAACCGAAACCCTTTTCTCTGCAATGATTCCACTACCATAATCGTATGACGCTCGCCGCCACCGAACAGTGAGGAATATGGAAATTTTAGTATTAAAACATTTTGCATATGATCTTTTTAGCGCAGTCTAATTATTTCTTTAATGGTTCCGCGCGTTACACCGCCTACCGCATAGAGGGTTACGCCATATAAAATAACTCCCACGAATAATAATAAAAATACGTTAAAACCAGCCAAGGCAAACAAAGCTACTGCCATAATACCGCTGGCCACGGTTGCTTTAGCCAACACTTTAAGCGACGGCCATACCTTTGCGTATCGTCCAACAATATAAATGGCGGAGATGGTCACCAACAGCTCCGAAACAATAGTCATGCTAGCCGCCCCAAAATACGAGTAGCGCGGCACCAACAATAAATAGCCAATCAGTGACACGATTGCCACCAGTAAGTACAGCCACATCATAGTTTTTTGCCTATTAATAGCCACTACCGTATTGCCAAACAAATTTCCCACAAAAATGGTAGCCGCGGCAAAAATCAGTAAACGTAAAACCTCCGCCGAATCAGTAAAACCAGGAGCTACCATATCCATAACCGGCCGAGCGATAAAAAGGGTGCCAATAGCCAAAGGTACAGCCAAAATTACCATAGCATCGAAGGCTTTTTGCAGAACCCGTTTAAATTTTTCTTTATCGGCCATGGACCAGGCGGCGGCTAATAACGGCAAAACCAAACCGGCAAACATGGCCGGCAGGGTATTGAGCACCTCCAAAACCTTATACGAAGCCCCGTAAATACCCACAGCTGCCTGGCTGTGAAACAGCGACAAGATAATAGTATCGGCTTTAAAATAGACCAAATTAAAAGCTATGGACAGGGCGATAGGCCAGGACTCCTTAATAATTTCTTTCCACTGGCTCCATTCGAAACGCAAACGCAAACGGGCAAACCGGCGGCTGGAAAAGTACATAAAAAGAAAATTTACCATACTTCCGGCAACGACCGCCCCCATCACCCATAGCAAACCCAGATCAGCCCGAATAACGGCAATGGTAGAAACTAATAAAATAACACGGCCAATAACTTCGGCGATCATTACCTTGTCCATGCGTAAGTTTTTCTGGAACACCCCGCTTAAGGCTTGGTTTAAAGTGATGCACAAAAAGGATACCGAAGTGATGAGCACACCCCACTTAACGATAGCAGCATATGGAAAAAACAAAACTATTACTGGGGCCAAACCCAAAAAAACTACAGCGGAGATGAGGCGCAAGGTAAAAATGTTGCTGACCCATCGGCTCTGATCGGCTTCCGGCTCTGATATTTTTTTTACCAAGACGATGTAGAGCCCCATATCTACCAACACACCAAAGAACTGCAGAAAAGCCATGATAGTAGTGTATTGGCCAAAACCGCTTGCCCCTAGATAGCGAGTCAGCATGCCAATCACCACAATTCCGATGGCTGTACTTATTCCTTTGCCAAAAATTTGAATAATTGTGTTGTGAGCGATTTTCCTGGTGTAAGACATGTAAAATATGTGTTGAAAATTACTGTAAATTCTATAAACTAATCTTTATCCTACCATTTACCCACTAAAAAAACAATTGACAAAGGCAAAAAAATGTGCTAATATTAAGTAGAGAAATAGAAAAATGTAAAAATAAAAACAAAAATAACGCTCCCAAGACACTAAGCGGAGCTTCCAGGAAATTTGATGTTTATTTACGTCATTTTTCTAAAAAAACAAAAATAAAAATCAAAACTATGGAAAGAAAATACTACACGGCTCTTTTTGCCGTGGTCATGATGGTCATGCTCGCGCCTTTTGCGCCTGCCTATATTAAAGATCGCCTTGATACCGACCTTTCGGGAGATGACTTTT
Source organism: uncultured Gammaproteobacteria bacterium (assembly GCA_964549245.1). Taxonomy (GTDB): domain Bacteria; phylum Patescibacteriota; class Patescibacteriia; order UBA10025; family JAHIVO01; genus CAZJUO01. The sequence continues at coordinate 11,109 of CAZJUO010000030.1, read as the reverse complement.
CGGTTATCCCAACTACGCACGCCGCCACTAAGCCGCAGGATGTGTATGGCTATATCAGCGCTGGGTATATTGGAAACTATGGTATCAGCGCCACGCCACGCCAAGAAACCGCCCAAGTGCTCGGCACGGCGAATTTTCGTTCTGCTGCGGAAATTAGCCAGCCTTATCAAGCACTTGAACTGGGCCGAAGCGAATACGTAGTCAATCTAGAATCAGGCCGGGGGTATACCTTCTGGATAGACTTTTTAAACACCGGTACGGCTACCTGGTATAATCACGGCGACCAGTACCTGGCCGTCAACCTTACTGAACCGGCTGGCCGCGACAGCCCGTTCGAACATGAATTTTGGGTCAGCTCCTACCAGCCGGGAAAATTACTGCAAGACGAAGTCAAGCCTGGCGAAATTGGCAGGTTTCGCTTTGCCTTGCAGGCGCCTGGTACCACCGGAGGATACATAGAAAAATTCAATCTCGTAGCAGAAAACACCGCCTGGGTAGAAGGCGGTTATTTTGAAATACATATCGGGGTCAACAAAAAAGCGCACCGGCCCTATGACTATGAAGCGCGGGAAGTAGAGCGCAGTAAAGGCGGTGTGGTAACTGTGGATCCCGGGCAAGCGATCACCTTTTGGGTTGACTTTGAGAATGTTGGTCTAAAAAACTGGTATCGTTCCTATGGCAACTTTGTAGCCCTCAACGTGACCAATCCGACCGGTAGGGTCAGCCAGTTTAAACATGATTTTTGGAATGAGCATTACTATCGACCGGCCCGCCTTTCCCAATCGCGCATTTACCCAGGCGAGATAGGCAGGTTTCGCTTTGCCTTGCAGGCGCCAAGTGTAGAAGGTTACTATACTGAATCATTCGCCCTGGTTGCCGAAAACTATTCCTTCATTAAAGGCGGGGAATTTTCCATTACCATTAAAGTGGGCGATCCCCCGCAGCCAACCCCCGCCAACCAAACAATATCCGGCGAACCAAACGTGCGCATTGGCCTTTTTCAAGCCGAAGATACGGTCAGCCTAACTGCCAACGGCGCTTACACGGTCTACAACCTGACTACTGACACTCAAAGAAACAAACAGGCTGGAGAAACCAGCACTGCCGTATTTGCCGAAGATACATATAAGCGTTTTGTGCCAAAAAACAGCCAAACCATTATGGAAATCACCAGCTACGAAAATCATCCATCATGGAAATCATCTCTGAATGATAATACCTTCCGCGGCACTATTGAAGTTCGCTACTCTGAAACCACGGGCGAGATGTGGGTGATCAATGAATTGGGCGTTGAGTCATACCTCAAGGGTTTAGCAGAAGTAGCAAACGAACAGCCGGTTGAATATCTCAAATCGCTTATCATCGCAGCCCGATCGTATGTGCTCTGGCACGAGCTGCGCGGCGGCAAGCATCCTGATAATTACTTTGATATCAACGCCGTCACTGACCAAGTATACCGCGGCTATGGTTTTGAGCAGCGATCAGAAGACCCGCTGCAGGCAGTTACGGCAACCGCTGGCCAAGTGATTACTCACCCTGATGCTGTTTCACAATTAAACCCTGACGGCATTGCTATTGCCGCCTACTCCTCGGGTACGGACGGCCGTACGCGTTCCTGGAACGAAGTTTGGGCAGGCAGCGGTTTTCCCTGGCTGGTTTCGGTTGATGATCCCTATGGAAAAATTTCAAACTGGAACACGCTGGAAGGCAACCACATGGTAGGCATGTCAGCCCAGGGTGCCAGAGGATACGCCACAAAAGAAAACAAAACCTATGACTGGATACTCCGACATTACTATACCGGCACGACTGTAGAAAAAATATATTAATACGACATGAACCTAAGAGCGTCTCCATAAATAAAGCTGTTTGTTCAAATCTTGAGACAACTGGTGTGTATTTGCGTGCGACAACACACCCAAGTACGACTGCAATGATTGCTCCAGTGTTTCCCGGCTGATTATCCCGTCTCGATATTCACTAACCCGCTGCCGTAGTTTCCGGTATATTCGCTTTCTGGTCTTGGTACGCAGCAGGCGATAGTGGGGCAGGACGACATAGCCCAAAAAATCAATGCCCTGATGAAACTTACGGATAGTTATTTTCTTGGAGTGCAGGGAGAGTTTTAGGCGACTATGTAAAAACTCACTGATTGGCGTGATAAGATTCTCAAGATACGGCCTGTTATCGGAGACAATGACGAAATCATCCGTGTACCGCACATAGTGCTTTATTTTCAGCTCATTTTTTACAAACTGGTCAAACACATTCAAATAGACATTGGCAAAAAGCTGGGAGGTAAGATTGCCTATCGGTAGTCCTTTGCGTTCAAACAGAGTAGAACGATTAGAGGAAAAACTCCCGATAATCTCCTCAAGAAGCCACAGCGCGTCTTTATCCCGTATCCGTTTGCGGATAATGCCAAGCAATACCAGATGGTCAACCGAAGCAAAAAACTTTTCCACGTCGCACTTGAGGGCAAAACACGGCCTGCTGTTATTCCGGCTCACTGCCCGGGCAATCCTTGCCAGCGTATCCACGCCCTTGTGCGTTCCTTTGCCGACCCGGCAGGAAAAGGAATTGGCGATAAAGGTGGGTTCAAAGATGGGGTTCAGTACGCTGAATACCGCGTGGTGCAATATGCGATCCCGGACAGTTGCCTTGTGGATGTGCCGCTGCTTTGGGTCTTGGAGATGAAACGACGAATATGCCCCGTGCTTGTACCGCTGACTGACCAAATCACGATGTAAACGAAAAATGCACTCCTCCAGATTCCACTCAAAACGCAAAACGTCTTTCTTCTGCTGTTTGTCCCGCTTGAATGTGTCCCACGCGGCAAACAAGCTCTCCGATGAGACGATCTGATTAAATATATTCTTAATCACTTTCATACTATGGACGATTTCGACATACCGATTTTCAAAAAAATCTACGGCTTATATAAACTGTTCTACGGATACCGGCACGCGGTCTCCAAACAGGACAGGTACACGATCTGGCAACGGTGTGAAGGACTGATACTGGACATACTGGAACATATCCTGCTGGCCAGCCAGCAGACGAAGCAGGAGAAACTTCCCACGCTCCAGAAAACCAGCCTCAAGCTCAACTTCCTGCGGGTATTCCTGCGTATGTGTAAAGACGTGAAATCCATTGACAATAAGAAGTACGCGCAGTTGGAGGAAATTGTTGATGAGATCGGCCGTATGCTCGGCGGTTGGATAAAGTCAACCAAATAGCGGTAACGCAAACGTCCTCCCGTAAGGAGGACGCTTTTGTCAGGTTGAGATAGAGAGAGAAGTTCCGAGAGGCGGCCACACCGACGTTGTCATTGCAGTTGTCATCAGTCCAGTTGTTGATGTTGAGGCCGTTAGAGTCGAAGTTGCCGACGTTCACGCGGTTGCCGTTCGAGGTAACGAAATTGCCTGCTTCCGTCCGTACCACCGGACATTGAGGTTTACTTCCGCTTAATGCGGACTATATCCTCTCTGTCCTGTATTTCATTCGGGAGCACTCCGCATAACACGGAGACCTCCGCTGAAAGCAAGCAAGAAGTTCAATCTCCATCTTTGATCACACGCTACCGGACTCCCTGCCCGCCGCTTGCCTGTTTGAGTTAAGTTCTCAAACGACATAGATGGCGAGAGGCCTACCTGCATTACCGCCAAATAAATGGCGGCTATGGCAGGCGGGCGTGGAGTACGGTACTCTGGTGATGTCTTCTGCCTGCGCCGACGCTTCGGCGGACAGGCAAGCTCTGCGAGGCCAAACCGTGGCCTGACCTGCATTAGCAGAGTGCATATACTTTAGCAGAAATTAAAGTAAAAAAATAGAGCCCCCGGTGCGAAAAAAAATCGCGCCGAAGGCTCAAGGAGACAAGAGGAACAAGTCCTCTAGCTTTCAAGGTTCGGATACTTCCGAGAGGCGGCCACACCGACGTAGTCATCGCAGTAGTCATCAGTCCAGAGGTCGATGCCGAGGCCGCAAGAGCCGAAGAAGCCGACGTGCACGCGGTAGCCGTGCGAGGCAACGTCCTGACACCGTCCATAACGGTTGGGGTTCAGGAACGTGCCGTTCTTGCGGTGGTAGAGCAGGTCTTTGGAGACCTCCTCGATGGCAAAGGGCACTTCGTACTCGGCCGGAAGCATTGCTATCTGATCTTGGTAGGTCTTGCTCTCGGAGTCGGGGACGATCAGGAGCGACATTAGATACCAGCGGAAGCCACAGGTCGGGTTGTTGGCGAACTTCTCGTCCTTGTACCAGCAATCCTGCGGGTACGAGTAGAAGCGGGGCTGGCCGTCAGCCGGGTGGATTTCCTGCCATTTCATAATGGTCAGGGGTTTGCCCATATAGCGGTCAAGCCCGAGGAACGCCACGTGCGTCTCTCTGATGGTCTTGCCCTTGTGGAACGGGCAGGGGGAGTTTAGGATGTCCTCGCCCCACGGAAACTCGGCGATGGCGCGGAGTTGCTTCTGGGAGAAGTTGACGCCGTAGATCGCCGACCAGTCCTCGATACCGAAGAAGTTTTTGCCCATAATGGCGCGGGCGAGCTTCTGGTGTACCGATCCCTCCAAACCGCCGCGAAGCATAAACTCCGCAACGCGCTTGGCGTAGGCGTCCTCGGCGCGAAGCCGGGCGAGATGATCGCGAGTAACCCCGTGCTTTTCAAGGGCACTCAAACTCGCGCCCACTTCTCCGAAACCAGCAGTCCACAGACCGCTCTTTGTTTGGTTTGTGCTACTCATAGCACGTACCTCCATTGGTTGTTCTCCTTGTTCCGCTGCGCGAAACTCTGGAGATATTCCCCTGATTCGTCAGGGTACGGTCTCGTATCTCGGAATTGAGACGAGCGTGCTGGGGACTACGCCAAAACCCGTCCGCCACGGCTTTTCGCCGAAGGCGTGCCGGGCGGATAGCCCTCAATACGCTCGCCTCATAGTATTGTGTTTTCAAAGTAGCAATGTAAAAACAACGGCTAATCATAGCATAGTAGCAGAATAAGTCAAGATTCGGTATAATAACCCCATGACCATCATCGGCCCCAACATGGAAGTTACTGAATCAGATTGGGAAAATATGCGGGATGAATTACGCAATTATTCGCTCGGTAAATTTTGGCGTGATTACACTTGGCACGCGGCGCGTATGGCCGTGATTGACCCTGATAAATTCCATAAAATAATCATCACCGATGCCGAGTGGCTTGGCATGCTCCGGGAGCTGGAAAAATACAAACGCCAGGATAACTGGGACGCCTTTGCCGCGCGCCTGGCCCGCATGAAACTAATCAGCCCCGACCGCTCAAGCCATATTGAAATTGATGATAATAATTGGAAAAAGATTCTCGATATTCTAAGAAAAACCATGACCCAAAATAATTGGATATTGTATGCTTCACACGCCCACCATATGAAAATTATCGATCCGGAACGGTTTAGCGGTGTCATCATTGGTGACAAGGAATGGAGCGGTATGAACGGCAAGCTTGATGATTTCAGGCAACAAGACATCCGCGGAAAATTTACCAAACACGCTTCGTACATGAAAATCATCGATCCTACACGTTTTAAAAAAGTACGCATTTCAGCGCACGACTGGGAAGAAATTGCCGACGAACTGCAGGCTAAACGTGATAAAAACTACTGGGCCGCTTTTGCTGCCCAAGCCAGCAGAATTAAAACCTTACTGGAGTAAAACATGCCAATAAATTACAATAGAGTTATTTTTAGTACCAGAGTCCCGTCGCATGACGGGACTGCCCAAGCCAGCAGAATTAAAACCTTACTGGAGTAATGCCACCGCTATCCATACAACATAAACTCTGGCTACGGGCTGTCATAATAACAGCCGGCTTATTAGCCATATTACTGATATATACGTATTGGTATAATAGTGAATTCTCCCTACTGTCTATCAGCCAGGCCGTAGCCGGTACAGCCGGTTTTTTGATCGGCGCCTCATTTGCGCTGGGGCCATTAGCTCACTATTTCAAAAAGTTAAGCCCAAAAGTTGCTCTTCGGAAATATATCGGTCTGATGGGTTTTTGGCTGGCTTTAACCTATAGCGTGCTCCTGATTTTGGTTGATCCAAATCGTTATTGGCACAACCTGCCTGCTAACCTCGGCACTGCGGATGTGCTGCTTGGCGTGCTGGCAGTAGCTATTCTCTCGGTCATGGCTCTGGTCTCCAATAGGTGGGGCATCAAAACCCTAGGGCCAAAAACCTGGAAGCAAACGTTACGGTTGGGATATGTAGCCTACGCGCTGCTGATAGCACGCGGCATAGTTTTAGAATGGCAGCTATGGAGCGATTGGTTTTCTTCTTTGGATGGCGTACCACCGCCGCGATTAGTGCTCTCGGTTTTTGCCCTCGCGGTAATCACCTTACGAATTACCGTACTATTAAAAAAGCCCCATAAAAATGAGGCTTACAATGCTTAATCGTTGGCTGCTCCCTCTTTGTGCGGTAGCTCCACAAAACTGCCGCCAAAATACGTATAGACCAGCTTTCCTTGGTTCATGGTTGCTTTGAGAGCGTTTTTACACATTTTGCGATCTGCTCCTTGGGCGCCGTATAGTTCTTCAATATTTTTGAACAAATCAAGCGACTTAAGTTTTTTCTGAACCTCGGCGGCTTCAGTAACCATCCTGATCATTTCAGCAATGATAAATTCTTCGGTAATGGAATCTGGCACTTCTGGCATATAACCTCCTGTTATACATTATCAACCGTTATTATCGATTTCATTATTTAATGATGTGGACATTTACCCTTGCCCAAAATTTTCAGTGGGCATATTCTTCAACCGTTTTCGTAACTTTTCAATAAACTCTTTTTTTAGTGCTGCTTTGCCTAAAATAACTGATAGCTCATGCATACATTTCTGAAAATTATCAACCGCCTGCTCGACTATTGAGGAGTAGCTTAAAATAAATACTGCCATAACACCTCCGGCATAATCGGTCATCGTAGTGGGCTTTTGGTTCTGCTTAGCGCCGTAGGTACAACGACAAATCTCTGCCAGAGCGGCAACCAACTGCTCAAAAAAATTATTTAGGGATTGATTTTCAGAAACAGAAACTGGATAATCGTATATTTCTCCTGTTTTGGCGAGAGCGGCTATACCAACCGTAGTAATAAATTTTTGCCGCGGCGATTCATCTATGACACTGTACAGTTCTTGTATCCCGGCTGTGCTAACAGAAAGGTTGGCAGCCAGAGACGACAAAATCTTTTTATAAGCTATGGTAAGGTGCATTTGTTCCTCCTTTAATATTTATAATACCTTAGCAAATAATAAACGGTGCGTCAATTAAAAAAACGCATGCGTTATTGAAACTGCATGCGTTATTGTTATTGGTCTTTTACATAATTGATTTTGTGCCAAATTTTGTTGGCGGCATTTTCCGTAATCGCCGTCGCAATTCATCTGCCCCCGTTGCCGCGCTAACAGCCGTGCTGTTTTTTATGCGCAAAGCAGCATCGCCAATCAACCGCGTCATATCCTTTTCCGGATGGTACAGCGCCTCGGTATATAATGATAAAAAAACACTGAAAATAATGATAGCACCCTCATAAAAACCTGTATCATTCCTTGACGCCTCTTGCTCGATGATGGCAATTAGCTCACGGGTTATATGATCAATTAACCCAGCGTAAGTTATACCAGGAAATTCCTCGATCTGGGTAGGTCGTCCATAGAGTACCCCTATGGCTTGCATGGCCTTAACGGCTACCTTTGCTATAAAATCCATTTCATGAATTTTATCAACGGTGATTTTGTTAAACGGCTGATCAGGATATTTTTTAGTAAAATATTCTTTCATGATGCCGATTATCTCTTTACCGGCTTGTTTAAAGAGCATGCTACTGTCCTCCTTATGTATAGTTTTATTTCTTAACTAGACTAGCAAACAAACTAACCCTTGTCAAGCCCAAAAAAGCTAGGTTATTCAATCAGCATAGCGTCGCCAAAACTATAAAACCGGTATTTTTTGTTAATAGCTTGTTGGTATATTTTCTTCAATTTCTTAATGCCGTACGTTAACGGCACATCGGATCTGGCTGGCTGTAAAAAAGCGGCTACTAGCATAAGCAGGGTTGATTTTGGTAAATGAAAATTCGTTATCATGGCATCAACAAACTGAAATTGGTACCCAGGATAAATAAATGTATCAATCCAGCCTTTGAATGCTTGCTGGGGCTTAGCTGGTTGTTTGCCTTTGGTGCCGGCACATGCCGTTTCCAAAGTCCTTACCGACGTGGTACCCACGGCAATGATCCGCCGGCCTTGCTTTTTCGCCTGCCATAACCGATTGATGGTTTGGGCATTAGCCTCGGCGTATTCGCTATGCATGTGATGTTTTTTCACGTTGGTAACCGTAACCGGCTGGAACGTGCCAAAACCAACGTGGAGGGTAATATATTCCAGTTGTATCCCTTGCTTGCACAGTCTCTGTAATAATACCCGGCTGAAATGAAAACCGGCCGTGGGCGCGGCTACTGATCCGAGACGCTTAGCATAAGTAGTTTGGTATTGGCGCCTGGTTGCCCGGCTCTTAATATACGGCGGGGTAGGGGTATGGCCAATCTGCTTCGCCAGGCGCATAACGCCGGCCGGCGCTTGATTGAACTTTACCTGCCAGCGGCCACCTGGCAGTTTTTTAGTTACTAGGCAATCCAGTTTTTTTAAAAATCGTATTTCCTGTCCCACCCGGCGGACTTTGCCGCCGATTAAGACTTCCCAAGTGCGCCCTTTTATCGGCCGTAATAAAAACACTTCCAAAACTCCGCCGGTCGGTTTTTTCCCGATCAGACGGGCAGGAAACACCTTGGTGTTATTAAAAACCAAAACATCCCCCCGCCGCAAATACTGCCCAAGATTTTTACTGTAATCATGTTTTATTTTTCCGGTCGTTCGGTTAACAGCCAATAAACGTGAGCTGTGGCGGGGGGAGGCCGGCTTCTGGGCAATCAATTCACGAGGCAGGGTATAATCAAATAATGATAGCTTCATGCTGCTGGCTATTTAGCTTCCTCGGCGGTAGAAGACTGGTGAGTGGCTGCTCCCAGTTCCGGCGTTTGATCCAAGCCGACATAGCGTTCGTGCAGCTGCAATATCTGCCGGGCTACCAAATCAGGATTGGGCACTTCGCGGAAAATAAATTTCTCTTGCTCTGACGCTGTTTGCACATGCACCGTACCATACCCGAACAAAGTAGGAAAAAGCCCCCGCACCTCGCTGCTGACATCCTGGATCCTATTTAAACGCAACTCCGAAGTAACCCGGTGAAACAAGCCTTTCTGCTCCGTAGCGATGACCCGCTCGTTGGTGATAATCCATATATCCAGATAATAATCAACCCAGGCATGATACATGGACAATAAGGCAAGTAAATATAAAACGCTTGATACCAGAATAAAAAACATATACAAAAAACTGCCCGCATCATCCAGCCAATCCGTAAGACTGACTATAGTTACAAACAAAATAACCGGCACCAGCATCAGAATTATAAAAACTGAAAGCTTTTTTCCAATTGCCACTTTATGGCGCCGTAAAGCCAGCTGCACCACCTCATCAGGCTCTTTGCCCGGAAAGTAGATGTCGTTAATATCCTTCATTGGTATTTAAAAATGGTAATGATATTTGCAATGGCTGCTGCCAATCAATTTCCCGCAAAAGTAAAAAAGTGGCCACTACCACCCCCACAAACAAAACAACAAACAAAAAAGTAATAATAATACTCGGCGCACGCAGCAAGCCAAAACGCAATATATGATACATATTTACAATAGCCAAGCCCAAAAACACAAAAACACATATTGCGTAGATAATGAGAAATATTACAGGTGAGATGCTCATACGTTTAGTATAGCAAAAAGCTGCACATAATATTAGTCTATATAAATTTTTCTTAATAAATCGGCGCCCTCTTTTTAATGAGCAACTACAATAAAAATGAGGCGGCTAGTAACGCCGCCTCGTGCCCTTTGGTCATTTCAACCAAATGTTTGACCGGCCCGTATTTACGAACCGTATGTCACCTCACTACAATCCTCCCGTGGCCTCCTTTCTGTGTTTGGTTGCGATATGTTCCGCAGCCTTATTATAAAGAATATGGTCAATATGTCAAAATCCTTGCGGTAAAAGTAAGAGCTTGCTACAATAATCCTATCTTTATGAAGAAAAAACAAAAAATTAATCTGCTTGTCATAATCGCAGTTATCATTATAGCGGGAAGCGGTTATGCAATTTTTTTATCCTGGCAAAACCAATCTGCAACAATAGAATCCGCCAATCAATCAGCTAGCAACGTAAATGAATCCACAAATACCAGCCAGCCGCCTCGTGAGACGTTAAGCAAGGGTGAGCCGGACCGTTTGAGTATTCCTGGCCGTGATATCAACGATATTCCCATTATTTACGTTGATGAAAAAACTGAAGAAGTCTATCAAGACGCCTTGGCCAAAGGCGTGGTGCACTACCCCGATACGGCCATACCCGGCGAATACGGCAATCCGTACATCTTTGGACACTCCTCTGACTACTTTTGGAAGCCAGGTGATTATAAAGAGGTGCTGAAGCCCTTAATAGATATCCCCCTGGATACTCCCATCTATATTACCAACCACCGAGGAGACCAATTTGTCTACCGCGTTATTGAAACTAAAATTGTCGGCCCAAACGACGTTTCTGTCCTTGACCAACAACAGTACCAAAAAAAACTTCTGACCCTGCAAACTTCCTGGCCTATCGGCACGGCTCTCAAGCGGTATATCGCCATAGCTGAACTCGACGAGGAGGCAACCTACGGCCCCCAAGAAAACAAGTAACCCAATAGTACCTAATATCAATACTTACAGTAGCCGCTGCTGCAAGTCGGCCGGCGCTTCTTTGCCTAAGTGCTGATAACCCAGCTCGGTCACCACGCGGCCCCGCGGCGTGCGCGCCAAAAACCCCAGCTGCATCAGATAGGGCTCATAGACATCTTCTAATGTTGTCTGCTCTTCTGAAATCGCCGCGGCAATGGTATTTAGGCCAACTGGTCCGCCTTTGAATTTATCGATAATGGTTAATAATATTTTCCTGTCGACTTCATCCAGGCC
>CAZJUO010000029.1:11493-13935 GCA_964549245.1 uncultured Gammaproteobacteria bacterium | reverse complement strand
TGGGTTTTTATTACTATGATGATATTTTTTTGTACTTAGAAACCAATGAAACAATAAAGGGGATAATTATGGCATAACATATTTCAGTCATTCTTTCAGGAACTTTATATTTTCCTTGTGAAATAAATTCTATTACCAGCATTATTAGCGCCATAGTCCACCACAGATATATATAGTATTCTCCTTTACGTTTCTGGCTTTTATTACCTCGCGATCGTTTAAAATGCTTTAGCAGAGTATATACAAATGCCAATACCCCATATAGCCAGGGAACTTCTTTGGGTGTTATATAATCATTGAAATTTAGAAACTGCAAAATAACAATCCCCAGTGAGGCTATGGTCCATAGAGTTAATAAAAGCCAAAAGAATGTAATATTTTGCTGAATATCATCAAAATCATTTTTTTTCATTCCCTTCCTCCATTTTTATAAATGTACAAATCGTTTCAGTTTAACACGCATTTAATTTGTGTCAAGCATGCCTATGTATGCTATCATAGTTTTTAGTATGCCATCACGCCTATAAGAAAAGTATTTATTATTTTCACAATACGTACATTCTTCTGAATATTTTATATTATCATTATTGATATTACTATCGCGTAACTTTTTAAATATCACTTTTTTTAAATCCAAATAGGATTTATCTTTCATTGTGCATATGCAGGTATTATAATCTGAAAACAACGCTCTTACGTCATGGCGAATTTTAAAATGGCATTTTTGCAGCCCGGGCCCTATATAGACTTGAATATTCGAATGCTTGGCAGGCAATTTATTGCACATAACGTTTATTGTATTTTCGATAATGCCTTTATAAACGCCTCTCCATCCAGCATGTGCTAGGGCAACTATTCCCTTTTTTGCATCATAAAAATATACCGGAAAGCAATCAGCTACCGTTATAGTAAGGATGATGTTTTTACTTTTTGTAATTAGTCCGTCTGCTCCAGGAATTATTTTCCCCTTATCGTTTTTATTTACAATTTTTACCCGGCATCCATTGGCTAATTCAGGAGTTACAAGGTAACTGCAATCTAAATTCTTCGAGGTAAAGTATTTATTCCTATTTCCAATACCATCATTTTGGATTTTCATTGATCCGTCAGATTTGCCAGAAAAACCGAAAATTAGCGTATCCCTACTAATGACTGCTTCGAACATCAGTTAAATCGTAATATTGTTTTTTTGTATTCAAGGCATCGAATGATAAAGCTGTCATCATAAAAAGCGGTGCTGGTAATTTATGTAAATCATACCAGTTCCATGACTCAATTTTATCTGGTTCTAGTATTGCTGGCTCTCCACCAGCCCATTCAGCCAGCAATCCAATATGTACGTAATGTTTTGGCTTATAAACATCAACGTTGGCTACATATTGAAATTTAATATTGTTAATGTCAATTCCTGTTTCTTCTTTTGTTTCTCGAATAGCGCATGCTTGAAACGATTCCAGGTATTCCAAATGCCCGCCCGGGAAAGCATATTCACCCGCCCCGTGTGAACCTTTTCTTTTTCCCAATAATACTTTTCCTTGTTTGAAGATCATTATACCAATGCCGTTTTTTATAAAGTATTTATTCATTTCAATTTCTATTTATCTTATTTTATATTGCATTTTAATGCACGCATCCAGCTCGCGGACAAGATTCATTTGCAATGCATTTCCTGGCTCTACCCATTGGTAAGCCTTATGTTCATCCTGGTTTATAGTGATTGCCGGCTTGAAGCTCAATGGTACTCTGAATATATGGTAAATAAAATGATATTCCGGATAAGTCACATAAACAGTTGTGATAAACTTCAATTGATCTTTCGGTACTTGGCAGCTTGTTTCTTCCTTAATTTCTCGGATAATAGCATCTACTCTATTTTCATTAGTTTCTTGTTTTCCGGCTGGCACACCCCACCGATCTCCTTCAGATTTGTTCTCTCTGCGGTGCAGAAGTAAAATATCGCGCCCACATTCCATGTAGCAACTGACGATTTCAAATTTTGAAACGAATCCATTAGGCGCTTTATGATAAATCATAAAATCATTTTTTATAAAAGATTTAAAAAATCCATACCCAAATAAGCGATTTCAACGTCAGTCATATCGCCGCTTCTTACTATGCGCCTAAATTCTTTAAGAGACACGAGATGCACTTCCGCGAATTCAGTTTCATCAAGCTTCTGACTTCCTATTTTGCTGCAATCAGTTGCCACATAACAATAAGCGTATCGGGTAGAATACGCACAGTCATAACATCTTGTTACTAGTTTTAGTTTGCCCCGGTAGCCAGTTTCTTCACGTAATTCCCGAGCAGCGGCTTGCCAGGGCTTTTCACCCCGGTCGATTACCCCACCGGGAAGTTCCATCATTATTTTACGCGGTCCTGGACGATACTGTTTAGTCAAAATTACTTTTTTGTCGCCCGTAAATGCCAAAATACCCACTA
>CAZJUO010000029.1:5515-11483 GCA_964549245.1 uncultured Gammaproteobacteria bacterium | reverse complement strand
GCCCAGCGCATCGGTCATACTGAGCGGGTTGTTCTTGTCATCGTAGGGCGGTTTTTCACTCTTTAAATAGAAATCATCAACCGAACCGTTCGGTAAAACAAATCTTATTTTTTCAATTCTTCTGCCAAACTTTTTAAAGACAATCTGTCGCGCTAAAACCTTCCATTTCATTTTACTGGTTGTATTTTTTCTGTGTTTACTCTTCATGAACTAGTGACTTATTTTACTTCCTCTGGGGTCATTGCTGTTTTCTACTAAAGTAGCTACCTATAAAGCGCTCTCGTCACGTAATTCTTCTCTGATCCCCTGGATTTTAAAGGTAATTACGAAGCCTTACGCCCCATGGCATTTTTTATACTTCTTACCCGAACCGCAGGGACAAGGGTCATTTCTCCCAATTTTTGCTCCTTCTTTAGTAACTAAATTTCCCGCGGCTGTACGTTTTGTGTCGCCTACGGTCGGTTGCTTTACTGCCTTATTTGACACTTTGTTATTATCCTGATGATCGGTAGACATGTTTTGGTACGGGGATTTTGGTGCCTGGTCTCCGGTTTTCGCAGGTGCCGAGAATTGCTGATTCTGCGTAACCATAGGTGATTGCTTAATATTTTGCGGTTGGCCAACCTTGAAAACAGTATAAACTATATTTTTTTGGATGTTGTTGATTAATTCATTAAATAATTTAAATGCTTCCTTTTTGTATTCGATAAGCGGATCCCGTTGCCCGTATCCCCGCAGGCCTATCCCCTGCCTTAGATTGCTCATCAGATCCAAATGCTCTATCCACAACGTATCTATAGCCCGCAAATATACGGCTTTTTCAACACGCTGTATTGTTTTCTTGTCCCCAATTCTAGTTTCAAAGGTATCATAGGCCCCATCAGCTAATTTCATTACGTATTGTATAATAGCCGTTCTGGCCTGGGCGTCTTTTTCTTTATCACCTGCTTTTTCCCTGATATCTTCAAGGCGTATTCTGCTTTCTAAGTCTATAGGAAATATTGTATCTACCACCTCATATATTTCATCAAGATTCCATGTTGACTCATCTTCCTGCGATGTGTGAAATGAGACTACCTGTTCAATTTCTGCTTCAACCATTTCCATAATTATATTTCTCGTTTCTCTCTCTTTCGTTTCGGCATCCTCATTTTTGATTTCCAATACTTTATTTCTTTTTTCGTAGATAACTTCACGATGTTTATTAATAACATCATCATATTCTACTAAATGTTTTCGAATATCAAAATTATGGCCCTCAACTTTTTTCTGGGCTCCTTCTATAGATTTGCTGATAAATTTATTTTCTATTGGCATATCATCAGGAAGGCCGAGCTTATCCATCATGCTTTTCATTCGGTCAGAACCAAATATTCTCATTAGATCATCATCCATTGATACGTAAAATTGTGATGAACCAGGGTCGCCCTGTCTTCCAGCCCGTCCGCGCAATTGATTGTCTATTCTTCTTGATTCATGCCGTTCTGTTCCGATAACATGCAATCCTCCATTTTTTTTTATTTTTTCCTGATCTTCGGATGTTGGCTGTATGCCGCCCAAAATAATATCCACACCCCTTCCCGCCATATTAGTTGCCAGTGTTACCGCGCCTTCTTTTCCTGCTTCTCTTATTATCGAAGCTTCTTTTTCATGGTTTTTGGCATTCAATATATTATGTTTAATTCCTTCTTTTTCCAAGAGTTTACTTAATAATTCATTTTTTTCTATTGATATCGTTCCGATAAGAACCGGTTGCCCCTGATCGTTTCTATTTTTTATATCCCGTATGATTGCCTTGTATTTCCCTTGGGCATTTTTATATACCGAATCTGACTTGTCATCACGCACCATCGGCCTATTGGTTGGTATCACCACAACTTCTAATTCATAAATTTTATGGAATTCCTCCGCCTCGGTAGCCGCTGTACCGGTCATGCCGGATAATTTATTGTACATTCGAAAGTAATTCTGAAACGTAATGGTGGCCATGGTTCTGCTTTCTTTTTTTATTTCTACCCCCTCTTTGGCTTCTATGGCTTGGTGCAGTCCTTCTGAAAAACGCCTGCCGAACATCAGCCGACCGGTAAATTCGTCTACGATAATTACTTCTCCGTCTTTTACTACGTATTCTTTATCTTTTTTAAATAGGGTCTTGGCTTTCAGAGCCTGCTCGATGTGATGGACCGTTTCAATGCCCTCTGCTTCATAAATATTATCAATTCCTAATAGTTTTTCCATTTTTGATATGCCATCCTGGCTAAGCGTTACAGCCTTCATCTTTTCATCAATATTATAATCCTCATTTTCCTTTAACGTGGCTACCATCTTGGCAAATTGGTAATACCGTTCAGTTGATTCTTCGGCAGGGGCTGAAATAATAAGCGGCGTCCTAGCTTCGTCGATTAATATGCTGTCAACTTCGTCAACAATAGCGTAATGTAGATCCCGCTGCACTTTATAATTAATATCGGGAACCATATTGTCCCGTAAATAATCAAACCCGAACTCATTATTGGTACCGTAGGTAATGTCAGCCAGATATGCTTCTTTTCTTTCCACCGGACGGAGATGGACCAATCGTTCGTCACTGACATTGTCATCAGAATATTTTGAATCATAAATATAAGCCTGCTCATGGGTAATGCAGCCAACGCTAACGCCCAAATATTCCAAAGCGCCGCCATACCATCCTGTATCACGTTTAGCCAAATAATCGTTTACGGTTATAATATGTACACCTTTATTTTCCAAAGCATTGCAATAGGCTGCCATAGCTGCTGACAATGTTTTACCCTCACCAGTTTTTTGTTCGGCAATTTTACCCTGATGTAAAACCGCTGCGGCCATTATCTGCACGTCATAAGCTCGCTGATTTACTTTCCTTTTTATGCCTTCGCGAATTACAGCCATAGCTTCTGGAAGCATCCTTTCTATATCTTCTGTTTTTTTTATGCCCTTTCTAAATTCTTCAGTCTTTTCGTTAAGTTGCTGGTCGTTATACTGCTGTACTTTATTTTCTAGCGCATTAACTGCCTCAACCACCGCAGATAGTTTATTTATTTCACGCTTATTAGGATCTCTAAATAATGTATTAAAAAAAGCCATATAATGCTCGTTATCAGTTTATTGTTATGTCTATTTTAGCCTATTCAAATTAATTTTACAAGCCTGTAAAAATTCATTGCTGCTTTTATCGATTGATAATTTTTCCCATTTACAGGTTTCTTCATTAGCTACTCCCATTAGGTTTTCAACTACTTTTTCCGCAATCAAGGGAATATTTGATTGTAATAATATTTCGACTGCTTTTTTTGTAGCTATGGGGGTAAATACCTTTGCTGGCTTGATAATAGATAATAAAAGCGCCGAGGCTCTACCGACTTTTTTATCAAATATTATCATCTCCGTGCTTTTTGTTTTCGTGTCCTGTTCAATAAAATCAACCAGCGGCTTTATTTCACTTTTATTTGAAGAAAATATTTCCTGGCCCTTATTGTAGACTATTAAACTTGTATTTAATTTTTTAAACTCATTTAAATTAATCATTTCGCACAAAACCAAAACGCTTCTTTAATAATGGAATGACTATTGGTAAAAGTAATAATTGAATTACTATACCTGGCAATCCAATGGATACCGCCGAATAAACCGTATCGATTGCAGCGATACCTCCTATAGTAAAACTATATATTAAAATTAATACTATTCTACCGGCCAACATCGCACTTAGCAAAGAAACAATCGTTGGTAACTTAGTCTTTTCACGGAGTAAGCCAGCTACGAAACCATAGACTGTTATTTCAGCCAACAAAAAAGGCAGTATGGCCAATGGCGGCATACCTGAAGTGGCAAAACTAACCAAAGGCGTCATAGCCCCTACGATAAATCCTGTTTTCCATCCGAATAGTAAACCGGCCAGTAATACAAATATATGCATCGGCAAAAAAGTAGGTCCGGCAAGGTGAAACTGGTGCGCTATATACGGCAGTGCTACTGATAAAGCTACAAATAATGACGAAAAGGTTACTACTTCAGTTATCTTAAGATTGCTTATTGAACGGTTTCTTGCAATTGTTATTGAACTCATATATTTTATACGTTATTTATAAAATGTAATATATTTTCTTTTTTAATGTGATACAGTGATGATGCCATCGATTTTTTTATTGCTTCAGTGCAACTTTTATTAATTTTAATATTATCCTTTGATCCGTTTTGATATATAAATACTATATGAATATTATTAGTTTGGCTATATTTTGTAATTTTATCACGACCATAAGTGCAATGGGTAGCCAGCTGTAATCCATCAACCAAGCAAGCCGCTGGGGGCTTTATAGGGCCGTAATATTGTATTTTTTTAATTCTTTTGTGTTTTTTTACTATGAATTTTCCCAGCTTGTATCCGAGCATCACATATGGCCCTATATGCCCATGAAAGGACTTAATGTCATTAATTTGTTTTTTTGTTAGCACAAATTGCCGCAATTATAATATAAGTTAGCTTAGCAGCTAAAAAATTAGGCGCTATTAATCCGGGTATCGGTTTTAACTCTACCACATCGGATCCAACAATATTCACTTTTTTACATACCTGTTGAATAATTTTAATTACATCATACCACAACAATCCACCAGGTTCGGGGGTACTCACTGAAGGCATAATCGAGGGATCGAAGCAATCAAGATCAAAAGTGATATAGACATTTTTGGTTAGTCCAGATAGTATGTTACTTGCTGCGGGTATGCTAGGCGCTTTGTAAATACGCAGTTTATTTTTTTCGATGAAATTGTTTACCTCGGTATTAAAATTTCTTATACCTATGGAGACAAAGGGTACATGAAGATCATAAATACGTTTCATAACGCAGGCGTGGCTATATTTTGAATGTTCATGGCTTTGCATTAAATCAGTATGTGCATCAAAATGTAATACTGAAATATCTTTATATTTTCTTTTTATTGCTTTTATTGCACCGTAGGTTATTGAATGTTCGCCGCCCAGCATTAGCGGGACCTTATCATAATCCAATACCTCATACTTTATTACTGACTCTATTCCTGTCATTGCTTCTGATAAAGAATTTTTTGACACCTCAACTTCATCAATGGTAAATATATCCCTTGCAGATAGCCCTACTAAGTCGTCTCCTTTAGCGTCGAACAGCTCATCTAAATAACGCGAAGCACTGATAATGGCATAAGGGCCTCCCCCCACACCCGTATTAAATGGAATGGAAGTAGAAGCTTCAAAAGGCATCGGTACAATAACTGCCTTTGCCTCATCAAAATTTTGTTTATGTATGGCACCAAAGTTAAATGGCCAAGTCTTGTAGTATTTTTTCATTATTATAGTTCTTTTTTATGGTAATCTTGTTTTTTTCTAATTTTTCTTGAACCGCCTTTAATAGTATTGGCCATGCTATGGTCGCGTCGCTTAATACTTCTGCGTGCCTGCCCCCCTCATCTTTACTATAAAATTTCCCCCACGATACCCCTTCGGAGTAAGTACAGCCCGAAAGGCCGCCCCAATGCACTGGTTCCGGGCATATTCTTACTGCGTATTTATACCTTCGTATATAAGGATTTTCATTTGAGGCGATGTATTTATCCTTTTCAATTATTCTAAACCTTATAAGGTCTAGATATGGCCCTACTTGCTGGGCCCAGTTTCTCGGCACCCCTCCTCCAATAGTAAATATTCCCAATTCTTTCTGTTTGAAAATAAGTTCAGTAAAGTGCTCCAAATCATAAAACGGATTAAACGACAATTTTTTTCTATTTTTTAATTTTAGCCTTCGATTATACAGAGCAAAATCTAGTCCCAGCTCTGAATCGGTAAAAGCAGGTATATATACGGGAACGTTATTAATATATGCGCTTTTTAATATCCCCCTTCCTTTTGTTTTCTTTTCTAAGTAGGCTCCAATCTCACGAGTTATTTTTTGGGCGTATAGAACTTCGTTGC
>CAZJUO010000029.1:0-5505 GCA_964549245.1 uncultured Gammaproteobacteria bacterium | reverse complement strand
TACTCGCCTAGTTTATTAGTAATTTTTTGCGAATATAATTTGTCTTTTTCTGAAAATGTACCAAATATTTTATTTACGATCAATTCCAGATCATCCAAATTCTTTTCTAATTCCAACGTGTCGTATACCCTGTCATATCCGCTGTTTCTCAATTCTTTATCGTTTTTAATATCAGGATCATATTTGAAATGCGTCATGCCTGTATTCTCAACCAACCCGTGTGTTATCAAAGCCCCTGTAGAAACTATTGCCTGTATCATTTTCTGATCTATCATATCACAAACCAAAAGACCCATTTTGGCGACTGTCATAGCGCCCGATAACGTCAAAACCACAAAACTATCTTTATCGATGATCATATCATATAATACGTCAGCCGCCTCTCCCAACTTCCTGCCTCCAAAAGACGTTTTTGACATGTCCTGCAATAGTGCATCAAAATCTTTTACCTTTGACAAATCTATCGAACTGACCGGCTTGAATCCATGATTATACCCTGAACCAAAATTTTTTCTATCCCTATCAGAACCCATAAGTTTATTCCATGATAAATACCGCGGCCGCTACCACCGATGTCCATAGCCCATTTTTATCGCCAATAGCGGATTGCGAAACACTCATAGTACGCACGATTTTATCTGATATTTTCCAAATTTCTTTACGTTCATCATAAGAAGTATCCGGATCAAAATCTACTCCTAGGGTTGATGCCAGCATTTGAGCGGCCAGGTCTTCTGCATAGTCACCGGCTTTTTCTTCCGTTTGTCCGTATCCGTGGTGCTCTGATAAATACCCATACTGATTGCTGTCAGCTGGTATGGCAGCGCCAATCGAAGCGGCAGTTAATCTGTTTGGCTCATTTGTTTCAGCCCTTGCCATTACGCAAAAAGTAATTTGACCGGGTTGTAGGAGCTTTAATCCTTCGTTTCTAAATAATCTTTTTGAGCCGGGGGGTAAAATCGATGATACTGCTACTAAATTACATTTTTCAATGCCAGCATTGCGTAGAGCAAGCTCAAATGATGATAGTTTTTCTCGGTGTCGGCCTACTCCTTTGGTAAAAAATACCTTTTTGGGGACATAATTTGAGTACAGTGAACTGGCAATTTCTTTTTGGCTCTGTTCATTTAATTGCTCTTTTTTAAAAATTTCTTGGTCCATTTCTTATTTCATAGTTACTTTTTATATTATATATTGTAAAACTTTATTTATATTTATTCAACATCTGTATTAAAATCCTATATACCTTATTTCCTCTTGCAATTGTACTTTTAATTTATTTCTAACTTGCTGTTTTATATAACTGATAAGAATAATGACGTCTTCAGCCGTTGCTGTTCCTGTATTTACAATGAAATTTGCATGCCGTTCATCAACTTTAGCACCGCCAATTTTTTTTCCGCGAAAGCCAATTTCATCTACTAATTTCCACGCTTTATGGCCGGGAGGGTTTTTAAATATTGAACCAGCGCTGTTTACATTCTTTGGCTGTTCTTTTCGCGACTGATTATATGCTTTTATCTTTTTATCTATGCTTTGTTTTGTTGATTTTGTTAACAAAAATGTGGCGTCGAGTACAACGCAATTATTGTTTTTAAAAATGCTCGTTCGGTAACTGAATTCGGACTGCTCTTTATTGTACTTTTTTTCTTTTCCGTTTTCAAATGCGGTGATTTCTTCCACCAGTTCGCCGATCCAGTTTTTGCTTGCTCCGGCATTATTTATTATTGCCCCACCGATGGTACCAGGTATCCCAACCAAACATTCTAGACCCGTTAATTTATGCTGATAGGCCTCTGTTACTACTTTTTGCAGTTTAGCGCCCGACTCTACATATAATGCATTATTCTTTATTTTTATATTTGTACATTCGTTTTTTATTGTTAAGCCATCGAATCCATTATCTGATATTAAAACATTAGAACCGTTACCCAACAAAAATATTGGTATCTTTAATTTATTTGCAATTGTTAATGTATTTATTAAATCTTCTGCATTTTTTACCGTAATAAAATATTTCGATGGTCCGCCGATTTTAAATGTCGTAAAAGGGGCAAGTTTTACTTGTTTTTTAATTCCTTTTAACTTTGATAATAATATATTTTCTCGCTTATCCATACTATTGACATTGTATCATATTTTGTTACAGTAAATAAACATTTTTCATTTATTCTGGAGGTACAACAGACGTGTTTTACTTGTTCATTAAAAGAATTGCCAATTTGATAGGCTATATAAAAAAGAAAAATATAGCCCAAATTGAAATTGTCAGTTGGGGAAAGAAAATTAAAATTACTAATTTTCTCCCTGGTGAAATTTCACGGCAGGCCAAGGCACCTATTCATATCATTGCTACTACCAAGGGAACTGTCAGAATCCATCCATCATTATACTCCTTTATTATTAAAAAAGGAGCAACACTTTGTTTTATCGAAAACGGTGAATACTATTATGAAATTAAATCACCGTCAGATGGAAAGGTAGTTATACATGCATCAAATGACAGCACAGTTGTTCATGGCCAATTACTTTTCAAAATAATCCCAAGCCCATCATAACAATATATACTGTATTTTATTACGATGGGTTTTTTATCTTACCAGTTGGTGTGCAGATTCTGTAATGGTTCCGGCTCCCATAAATACGACCACGTCATTACTGCTTAAGCATTTTTTTATATTCTTTGGTATATTTTTATAATTCAATATTACCGTAATATTACTTTTTTCAATCACCTCTTTTAAATCCTTTATAGTGACGTTTTCTTTTTTATCCCTTCCTGCAACATCGTAAATATCAGTTAATATAAGTTTATCGCAATGAGCAAACGCTTTTTTAAATTGCACGAGCAATTTTTTTGTTCTGTTTTTGCTGTGTGGTTGAAATACGCAGTAAATATTTTTATTTGGATATATTTCTTTTACTGTTTTCAGAGTGGCTGATATTTCTGATGGATGGTGTGCGTAGTCATCAATAATAATAGCGCCTTTATTTTTACCGATAATTTCCATTCTTCTTTTAATTCCTTTATAATTTTTAAGACCGTTTTTAATAGTTTCTATTGATATTCCAAAAGATAATGCCATAGTAGCTGATGCCAATGCATTATAAATATTATGCTTTCCTGGCACCCGAAGATCTATATCAAAATTTTCCGGGCCCGTAACTATACATTGTGTTAATTCTCCACTTTGTAAATAGTGTTTAGCTTGGTAGGCTCCTTTTTCAAAACCATAGGTAACTATTTTGTTATTAATATTTTTTGTAATCCTGCTAATATTTTCATCATCTGCGTTAGCTACAACCAAGCCAAATGGCGTTACATGGTTGATTAATTTTTTAAAGGCTTTGCTAATATTATCAATCGACTTGTAATGATCAAGATGGTCTTCCTCAATATTATTCACGATAAGCGCTTGCGGCTGATAGTGCAAAAAGGCTTCCTTATATTCATCCCCTTCAATTATCAGGTACTTGCCCAATCCTATCCTGGCATTTGAATGAAAAACATTATCATAAGCTCCCATAATAACCGTAGGATCCATCCCCGCGGCAATAAATATATGGGCCAGCATAGCAGTAGTGGTACTTTTACCATGTGTACCGGATACTACGATGGTGGTGTATTTATTGGAAAGCTGGCCGATATATTCCGGATAACTGTATAGAATTAGTCCCAGCTTTTTTGCTTTTAATAATTCCGGATTATTTTTCTTAATCGCGTTGGAATAAACAACTACTTCAGTACCCTTACTAATATTTGAAGCTTTGTGTTTTCCTATTTTCACTTTGGCCCCTTTTTTAACCAAATCATCAATTACCGAGTTATGATAAATGTCTGAACCACTAACCGAACCGCCTAGCTGTAGTGTCATATTTGCTATAGCCGATACGCCCGCTCCGCCAATTCCTATGCAGTGTATTTTTTTTATCATATTATTTACTAGTCAATCGTATTATTTGATCTACGATAATCGATTGTGCATTAACTTTCATCATACCGGCAATATTATCACTCAATATAGCTAACGAATTTTCATCTGCCAATAACTCTTTTATCTTAGCAACTAATATTTTTGGTGACAAATTGTCCTGCTCTATGACAACAGCCGCATTCTTTTCTGCGAAATATTGCGCGTTGATTTCCTGATGCGAGTTTCTTAAAGGTACCAAAACCACAGGTTTTTTTAAGCTCACAAATTCTGTCAGCGCCGACAATCCAGCCCGGGAAACGACTATATTACTGCATCGTAAAGCATGTATGTATTCTGAAGTTAAAAATTCATATTGATGATAATTTGACCTATCCGTTCCGGATACTCTTTTTCCGCGTCCCGTAATATGGATTACCTGGCAAATATCCAATAATTCAGGCAAAGCTTGGTTGACCAGCGTATTTAGATTCATAGCACCTGTACCGCCGCCCATGACTAATAAGACTGGCTGATGGTCATTTAATTGGAATATTTCTTTTGCTTTATTTAAATCACCCTGGAATATGTCACTGCGTACTGGGTTTCCAGTCCATATGGTTTTTGATCGGGGAAAACTGGATAATGACTTTTTAAAAGTAACGGTTATTAAATGAGCTAGATTTACGCAAAGAATATTTGATAATGAAGGTTTGATGTCCTGCTGATGGATAATTATCTTGGCACGCAAAACCCAACCAGCCCATATGACCGGTACCGATATATACCCCCCCGCTCCCATAATGACATCAGGTTTAAATGCAAAAAGTATAGCTAAAGTCTGGAGGAATCCAATAAAGGTATAAAAAATATCAATTATATTTTTTATATCAAAATATCGCCTAATTTTTCCTCCGTAAATAGATCGAAACTTGATTTGCTTTCCCTGCAGTATCCTTTTTTCCGGTTCACCGCTTTTGGTACCAATAAATAAAAATTCTGATTTTATATTTCGTTTTTTTATTTCTTCATAGACGGCTAGTAATGGCATAACCGATCCAGCCGTTCCACCTCCTGATAATACTATCCTCATAGCTTTACGATTTTGTTTGTTTAGATATATTTATCAAAACTCCAACCGCTATCATTGACGTAACAAGGGCCGAACTGCCGTAACTTATAAAAG
The DNA here is from genome assembly GCA_964549245.1 of uncultured Gammaproteobacteria bacterium. Classification (GTDB taxonomy): domain Bacteria; phylum Patescibacteriota; class Patescibacteriia; order UBA10025; family JAHIVO01; genus CAZJUO01. The sequence goes on along the minus strand of CAZJUO010000029.1, from coordinate 408 downwards.
GCAGAGGAATTCCTGTTAACGGTATTAATGTTACCATTGCCGCAATATTTATAAAAGCTTGTAAAACTATCCAGGCCACTATTCCACTGGCCAGTAATTTTCCAAAAGAATCAGGTGCCGATCTGGCTATTTTCAATCCTCTGTACATAAATAGAACAAATAATACTATTAAGGCTAATGAGAAAAATAATCCAAGCTCTTCAGCGATCACGGCAAAAATAGAATCACCAGTAACTTCGGGCAAATAAAGATACTTTTGCCTAGAATGGCCTAAACCAAGCCCAAATATTCCGCCACTGCCAATAGCTAATAATGCTTGATTTATATGATACCCAATTCCCTGTGGATCAAGTTCTGGATTCAGAAAAACAGTCAATCTGGCCGCCCGATAAGGAGCTAATTTGATTA
>CAZJUO010000028.1:0-14012 GCA_964549245.1 uncultured Gammaproteobacteria bacterium | reverse complement strand
CGGGAAACGATATTGACAAGATATTACGCTGTGTGTCAGGCTTAAGTAATAAGATTAGTAATAAGAACAAATATGGACAACCAAACAAATCAACCTTCAAAAGGGAGCTCTAAAACTGGCATGTGGGCGCTTGTTTTCTTGGTGATGGTCGTTATCGCTGGGGGAATATATTATTTCCTCTCCAATGGCGAGAACACCATTAATTCCAACAGTACGAATGTAGTGACAAACTCCACTGCAAATACGAATACAGTCTCCAACTCCAATGCAAACACGAACACGGAGGAGAATGGAAATATTAACAACACTGCAAATACCAATGAGGTGGCGAATACAAATGAGGCTGCCAATACAAACGAATCAACAAATACGAATACGGTAGTTGCTACGAACGACTGGGAGAGATATGAGAGTACAGAATATGGATTCACTCTTCAGTATCCGCCTAGCGCAGAGCTTTCAGTAGATTCGATATTCGATCCAATAGTCAATCTATCAATCGACGGCTGTATCCTCAAATATAATGGAGAAGGACTAGGGCGGGGTACTTCTCTGGAGGAAATTGCAGGCTCGTCGGTGATTGTTGGTAGTACTGAATACTCAAGTCTGCGATACCAATGTGAATCAGGCAGAACATGCCTGGAGACAGTTCGCCTCGAAGACAACATAGCGCAAATAGAGCTGTATTTCCCCGACGATCAGACAAATCAACAATGTCAAACTGATCTGTATGCAATTCTCAGAACATACTCGAAGAAATAGCTAATTCTAACTAATTAAACCCAAAACAGTTCTTCACAATTCACAAAGGAGGTGTTGCAATGCAACGCGTATCTTTCATGCTGTTTGCTGTGCTTTTACTAGCTACTGCCGGTGCTCAAGCAGTTGACCTAAAGCTTCCCTGGTCTTCTGATGAGACTTGGGTAGTTACCGTTCAATACGGTGGCTATTGCGGTTCGGGATGTCAAGACGACTATCACACAAATGCCGCAAACGCATACTATGCCCTTGACTTTGACAAGCCTGGGGTCGCCGAAGGATCCGGCCTTCCGATCTTGGCGGCGGCTGGTGGTACGGTGGAGTTCGCTGGCGGCAACCCGTTAACTGGATTCGGATACTATGTGAAGATCAATCACGGCAACGGCTATAAAACACTATATGGTCATCTCAAGGAATGGCCAATGGTAGCTACCAACGACGAAGTTGATCAAGGTGAACAGATAGGCAAATTGGGCAGCACAGGCTGGGCAGAGGGTGACCATCTGCACTTTGTCTTATACTACAATGGCAACTGCCTAAGTACCGAACCGAATTCAAAGCCGGAGCCGATTTCAGGCTACACTGGTATTGTCTATGGACAGTCTCTAACATCAGACAACAATGGCCAAACCTTTCTCGCCACCCAGACCGGCTACCACATAGAACCTGATGGTCCATACACTCCCGGTCAAACTATCGAATGCTGGGTGTACTGGCGGAATGACGGTTCGGCCACCTGGTCAAACACAATTTACTAGTTGATCATGTGATATAATCAAATTGTATTTCGTAATTAACTACTAAATAATTAAACTTATGGACAACCAAACAAATCAACCTTCAAAAGGGAGCTCTAAAACTGGCATGTGGGCGCTTGTTTTCTTGGTGATGGTCGTTATCGCTGGGGGAATATATTATTTCCTCTCGCAAGATAATACCACCAACACTAATAATGCTAATATTACTAATACTGCGGTAAATATGGTTGCTAATGTTAATGAAAATTTGAACGAGAATACTAATACAGAGACGAATACAAATGAATCAAACAACGAGAACATAAATGCTGGAACAAACACCAATACCACGGTTGATATTGGTGGGTGGGAAACTTATCAAAATAAAAAGTATGGCTACTCAGTAAAGTATCCCTCTAATTACTCAGTGGCTGAAAACATCACTTATACTGATATTCTTAGTGGGTCAATAAATGGAGATTCGCTTGTGCAAAGCAATGAACTGAAAGTAACAATTACCGCATACCAATCCGTGTCTTCTGATTTACAGACTTGGATCAGTTCTTTCCCCGTAAATATAACCGAATCTTCAACATTTGATGTGCCCGAGGGCTCTGCGATGGAAGTATTCGGAAACATTACCCAAGAGGGTGCAGCTTTTGACGTCCACCGTGTCTACATTCTTCAAGATGGAACTGGCATTGTATTGACAGAAACTCCTGCGGATTCGGAGTTAAATGATATATTTCTTGCAATCGCCCGATATACTCAGTTTGAGTAAACCATACAAAAATAGTCAAAACATAAACCAATACACAAACCGTATCTTTTACAACTGAGAGGAGGAAATCATGATCAGATGGTTTCTTGTAGTATTTGCGCTAGTGCTTTGTTCCGAAAGTGCAGGCGCAATAGACCTTAAGCTCCCCTGGCCTGCAGGGGAAAGCTGGCAGGTAACTGTTGGATACAATGGTTACTGCACTGCAGAAGGTTGCCCGGATGAGTATCATACAGATGCCAACAACGGTTATTACGCCCTAGATTTTGACGATCCTAATGCGAGCGAAGGGTCAGGAAGGCCGATACTTGCTGCCGCTAGTGGCACTGTTGAATATGCCGGAGGCAACCCATCGACAGGCTTTGGATATTACGTCAAGATCAACCATGGTAATGGCTACATTACACTTTATGGCCATCTGAAGGAATGGCCGATGGTCGCTACCAATGACGTGGTTACTCAAGACCAGCAGATAGGCAAGCTGGGAAGCACTGGCTGGTCCACGGCGGATCACCTACACTTCGCTCTGTTCTACTACGGCGAATTGCTTTCCCTCCTAATAGTCTGTTAAGCCTCCTGCGCTGCCCAACTATCTTACTACATATCCCGGAATCGGGCAAGTCCTCGAGCTGTCCACAGCTATTCCCCATAACCGGCGGGAAACGATATTGACAAGATATTACGCTGTGTGTCAGGCTTAAGTAATAAGATAAGTAATAATAACAAATATGGACAACCAACCAAATCAACCCCATTCAACCAAGAACAGCCCCAAAAAAGCAGGTATGTGGGTAATTATCATTATCGTGGTAATCATTATTGCTGGAGGGTTATATTACATTTTAACACAGGATAATACTGGTAACACCAACAATGCCGATACTACTAATACTGTGGTAAATACGGTTGCTAATGTCAATGAGAATGTGAACGAGAATACTAATACAGAGACGAATACAAATGAAGCAACCAACGAGAACATAAATGCTGGAACAAACACCAATACCACGGTTGATATTAGTGGGTGGGAGACGTATAGTAATACTAATTTTAGCTACACTTTTAAGTACCCTAGTGAATATGCTATACGTGATTTAACTAACTACGCCGATTCTACTGATACCCTAAGCTATATCGGAGTTGGGCCAACGATAGTCGAATCAGGGTTAATATTTTATGTTCAAGTTTATTCGAGTAACGTATCACTTTCGAGTGTTATTGATGAAATTCAGACTAAGTGGAGTATATCGGATAATAAGGTTGTATCGGATGACCGCTTTGGAACAGACGGAAAAAAACTAACTAGAGACGTTACTGAATTAGAAGAAGGTAGTATATGGTATGTTTTTAAGCATAATAGATTAGTTTATGAGGTTAATTACCTAATCCCACACCCGACTGCCTCTGAATCTCCTGATATTATAGGCACATTTTCTTTGTAAATAAAAAATAATCAAAAAAGCAATTTAATAACTAAATAACATTCAAGGTAAGGAGGTGCGTAATGCATCGGTATTTGTTACTATTGGTCTTTCTACTCGTTCCATTGGGAGTGGGGCAAGCAGAGCAGTTTCTGTACTACCCCTTTGCGAGCAGTTACGATCCGCCGTCTCAGTACATTAATTCCTATGGGTGCCCAGACGCCTGTCATACTGGAACTGATTACGGTTGTCCGTACAACACTCCGATATACGCTGCAATCAGCGGAACTGTAACACAGTTAGTAGACAATCAGGCAGACGGAACTGAAGCCCCTGGATGCGACTTCGATGAAGGTTATGGTAATTACATCACCATAGAATCTGGCAATCGAAAAGTGAGATACGCTCACTGTAAGAAATACGGATTCGTCGTCTCGCAAAACGACGTGGTTATTGCAGGTCAATTGATCGGTTACACCAGTAATTCGGGTTATACTTGCGGCTCCGGTCCGAACGGTTCTTACTACCATCTTCATTTCGAGATTTGGCTCTACGAAAGCGGCCAATGGAGCTACAAGGATCCATATTCGTATCAAAATGGCTTATGGATTACCCCCTATGTATATGGTGGCCAAACCTTTCTCGCCACCCAGACCGGCTACCACATAGAACCTGATGGTCCATACACTCCCGGTCAAACTATCGAATGCTGGGTGTACTGGCGGAATGACGGTTCGGCCACCTGGTCAAATCAATCCGGTGCGGCATATGTCGAACTCGGCTCGTGTAATTCATCCGGTACTATTGTTACCAGCTATCTTTATGCTTCCGGGCTTGGCTGGCTTAATGACAAGGTGCCGTGTACTATGAGTCAATCCACCGTCGCTCCGGGCCAAACAGCGACTTTCCACTTTTACGGAAAGATTCCTGCCAGTGCCCAACCCGGCCAGGTGCCTATCTACTTTGGGCCCGTATATAATGGGCAGATTATGGACTACTGGAATGGGAATGGGTTTACTATTCAGGTGGATCACCTATCCTCCTCCAATGACTTCGAAGCCTTTGCTGGCGATTTCAACGGCGATGGATATTGCGATGTTGGCCTATGGGAACATACCGCTGGTAAGTGGTATATCGCGCTTCGGAATCCATCCTCGCAGCAATTCGTATTCAATGACGACCCCTGGCTTACCGGCTGGGGAACGCAAGAGAACTACCACCTGGTAGTGGGTGACTTTAACAACGACGGCTATGACGATGTTTGTCTTCATCGCACCACCAACGGTTATTGGTATGTGGCCTTGTCAACCGGGAACAGCCTGGCCACCGATGGTATCTGGCTGATCAACTGGGGTTCGTATCCTGATTACCACACCTTGGTTGGGGATTTCAATGACGACGACAAGGACGACGTCTGCCTCTACCGAACGAGCCTCGGCAATTGGTACGTGGCCTTCAGTACGGGGAGCGCTTTTTCAACTCAGGGTGTCTGGCTAGAAAACTGGGGCGTCATGGAAGGCTACCAATCGCTCTGCGCCGATTATGACGGCAACGGCAAGGATGATGTCTGTCTCTACCGCCCAGCAAATGGCAACTGGTATGTAGCCACTAGTGACGGATCCGAGTTTACTACACGGGGCGTCTGGAAATACAGCTGGGGTACTCAATCAACTGACCTCGGCATTTGCGGTAAATTCAACCTCGGAAGCGCTGCCGATGTTGGTCTCTACCGATCTAACGGCACTTGGTACGTTGCTTTAAGCACGGGCAGTGACTTTAACGATGGCGCTACCTGGCTAACTAATTGGGGTACCTTGTCCGGTTACCAGACTTTAACGGGCGATTTCAATGATGACAATCGGACAGACGTCTGCCTGTATCGCCCATCAAATGGCCGATGGTATATAGCTTACAGCACCAGTTATGAATTTAACCCTCAAGGCATTTGGCTCTACAACTGGGGTATTGAAACAGGTGGTGGAAGCAAACTGGTAGTGGAAATATCCACCGATGATGCAGGACAAACGGTACCAATCGATCCGTCCCTTTCCCAAAACTACCCCAATCCGTTTAACCCAACTACTACCATTGCCTACTCATTGCCGGAAGCAAATCAGGTTACCCTGACTATCTACAATATCCTGGGGCAGGAAGTCGCTACCTTACTCGATAACCAATATCAGGAAGCGGGCAACTACACCATACAGTGGAATACTACCGATCACGCTTCAGGTATCTATTTCTATCGCTTAGTCGTGGGCCAAGCAGTAGAAACAAAAAAGATGGTACTGTTGAAATGAGAAAATGTACCTTATACTAACCACCCCTCAAAATAAAACGTTTTGGGGGGATTTTTTTATAGATCAAAAATTGGAAAAACTATATTTTACATGCCTTTTCCATAAAATAAGTTCCCGCCCGCCAGTGCCACATGCGTGGTAGGTCTTTTATTTACATAATGTAGCCTCCCTAGACAAAAAAGCGTGATTTGCTATGCTATACATTAGCTAAGGAAAGCGATAATTATTCTATATCATATGTATATTTTACTTAGACTATTACTTAACGCCGGAGCACTATTGGTGGTGGCGTATTTATTATCTGGTTTTGAAGTGGATTCATTTTGGCCGGCGGCTATCGTGGCGGCCCTGATTTTGGGCATAGCTAACGCCATCCTAAAACCCATATTGGTGGTCCTGACCCTGCCCATCAATATTCTGACGCTGGGTTTATTCACCTTTATTATCAACGCCGGCTTGCTTTGGCTGGTCGCTTCAGTGGTCAGCGGTTTTACTATTGATGCCTTTTGGCCGACAGCGGTGGTTGGCGCTTTGATTTTGTGGGTTATTTCCTGGGTGACCAACGCTATTACTAAAAAATAGTTAAGTTATCCACAGAATTATTTTGACAATAGTTTTACATTCAGCTATTGTAAAAATACTATGCAATTACGACAAACACATTTTTATTGTTTTGACTGGTATTTTTCCTCTTAAGGCAAAGAGAAGTGTTTGTATTATAAAAAATAAGTAATAACAATCCGTCATACAACCCCTCTTTGTCTCATAAAGAGGTTTTTTGTTTGTATGATATTTTTAATGTTAAACGTATGAAAACAACAAGGCTGCCGGTAAAGGGTATCCATATCCCCAAAATAACCATCGGCCATGGGAAGCCGCGGCTATTGATAACGGCCGGTGTTCATGGAGACGAGTACAGCCAGCAGTTAGTACTGCAGCGGTTGCTGCGAAAGCCGTTACCCATTTGTCACGGTTCTGTAGTGATACTGCCCAAAGTCAATCCAAAAGGGCTAGAGCAAAACAGCGAAGTTAATCCGGCTGATAACCTAAATATCAATCGTGTGTTTCCCGGCCAGGCTAAGAGCAAACAGCAGTCAAGGCGCATCGCCGCGGCGGTGTTTCATCTGGCCCGCCAATGTGCCGCTGTAATAGATCTGCATAATTTTACCGATCCGGCTATGCCGCAGCTTATTTGGGTTGACGGCGGAACAGCTTCAATCCGCGAGCAAACACAGAAATTATGCAAGCTATTTGCCTACCCCTTGGCCTGGAGGATCAAACCGCGTGATAAGGGCATGAAGGGAAGTAAGGGCACATTGATTTACAATGCAGTCATGGCTGGCGTACCGGCCATCGGCATTGAATTGCCGCCCATTGATACAGTTAATAAATCAGAGATTAAAAAAACCGAGGCAGGTTTGCGCAAAGCCATTACAGTTATGCTTGGTGATAAGGCCGTTCCAGCTGCTAAGCGCAGGTTGACAGTAATTGATCGTTTGAATATTGCATCACCGAAAAAGGGAATCTTTGCGCCAAAAGTTTCGATAGGCGACAAGGTACGAAAAGGGACAGTGATCGGCAGCCTGATTAATGACGATTACTCCAGTGTGCCATTACGCGTTACCGCTCATGGAGGAATAGTCACGCGCCTGCGGCGAGCCGGATTGGCAACTAAGGGACAACTACTTTGCAATATCGGCATTAATAAGCATATTCAGTAAGTTATTCCATAATAATTTTTTGTTCATTACACAATTCAATCAAAGGAGGTCAAGGTGAAAACCTTACCACTCATTACCAAGCAGCATTGCTTGAAACAGGCTGCCCTGGCAGTCAAAGCGCAGTTGGATGATTGCGCTGTTGGATTTGGCGATGATCGGCGTTTCACGTCATTGGTCAGCCCCGATCCCTTTCCGATTACTATGCGTGAGTACGCGTACTTGACGCAGCGCGGTTTCAGTATCAGAAATTGGCTATCAACCACTTTCCGGCTTTACCATCAGTCGCTGTCTGAACCTGCCTTACATTGGTTGCGGGATTTACTGGAAACAGGATTGTCTGACGCTATGCGTGAAATACATCGCCGTTTGTTTACTGATAAACCGATGCGCCTGCCGCTCTTTGCCAGAACCGACCAGCCGACATTTAACCGGATTGCCGAATTACAAACCCCCGGATCGGGCTGGGGCTACCACGCAGCCTTAGCGACTTGTTACCCAGGAAAGGAAATTATCGGCAGAACCTTTGTGGCTCGGGTGGCGGATCAGATCCGCATAGTAACCGGCCAAGAGCGGCCGCGGGTAATTCATCTGCTGCATAAGGGCGATTTTTACGGCAGTGAGGCACGATTTTTTGCCCGGGCTATTCGCCAGCTGGGCATTGACTTTACTATCAGTGAGCGGGTTATACCAGATGACATCGGAGATTATGATATCGTTTTGCGGCATTATTTGGAGGAATTAAACCAATACCGCGGTTGGCAGCGATTATTGGAGCTGTACGCGGCTGGAGGTATTGAAATTGAACCACCGCCCACTGTTATTACCGATCACAAGATTGCCATGTGTTTGCCGTTTCATCCGGCTACCTTCGGGTATTACACCAATGCTGAACGCGCTTTGTTTCCCACTACGTATTTGGTGGATGCCTACAGCCGGTATAACATCAAAATTGACGGCACAAGGCAGTCGGTTCGTTTGAGCGAGATTGCCGCCATACCCGCCAAAAAGAGAAAACTGGTCCTAAAATACGCCGGTATGCATCCGCAAAAGCGCGCTGGCGGCCGCGGGGTGCTCAATCTTTCGTTTTGCAGCGCCATCAAAGCCAAAGCCTTGCTTGAACAGGCATTGGATGATTCATACCATGGTGAACCGTGGCTTTTGCAGGAGTTAGTTTCGCGTCGCTATCCAGTTACCTATTTATCAGCCAGCGGTGAGATTGAGCGTAAGGAATTATTTGCCCGCCTAAATCCTTTTTACGCTTTTCCGGCCTGTGGCGGCAGCGAGGTAATCGGCTTTCCGGCGCACTTTAGGGATTTTTGGAAAGTGCACGGCCAGCCTGATGCGGTAGAAACCATTGTGGCCGTAACCTGACCCCTACAAACAAAAGCAGGGAGGATGGAGGCGAATCGGATATTTGCACGTCCTGTATTCGCCTCTCCTTCCCTGCCTCCTTATTTAGGCAGATCTCATTTGATTTGGCAAGGGGGTTCCATTTGACGAAGTGGAAAAGCCCGGATATACTAGTAAGAGAAACATTAATTGCAAAAAACTATGACCGCAGCCTGGTACACCTTAGTCGTCGGTATTCTCATTACCTTGGATGGGATTGTCTTTCTAATTTTTTCCGTGGATGGTTTTGCTTTTCCCAACTGGTATTTGGGTTTAATTTTGCTGGTTGGTGTAATCGGCATTATACTCGGCATTGTCAGCGTAACAAAAAAGCAAGGAGGCAGCCGCGAGATAGGCAACGAAAAAGAGCATAACGAGGAAGACGTTTTGGAATAAAAAGGTTATTTTACTTTTAGAAAAAATTGTGGTATTATTGGTGTATCTACAAACCGTTTTTTGGTATGAAGGGTACAAACAAAAGTAAGAACACCAAGCGTAATAAAAATGTAATATGGTTGAGCGTGGTCATGACCATATTTTTTTTATTGTTTATAATTTTTTTGCTACTAAATCAAACGCCAACGGCCAAACTTGTTACCGACACCGAGGGCGATAAAACCCTCATCGGTTCAAAACTTGAACTGCGGTTTAACCGGCCGATTCAGCGTCAGGCCGAAGTCAGCATTACGCCAGAAGTATACGGCCAGACTACCTACAGCCAGGCGCTTTGGGGGGATCATCTGGTTCGCTCTATCGCTTTTGAGCCAGAACTAACTTGGCAGCCTGGCACGACCTATGAAGTGCGGGTCAGCAATATAAAGGGTTCGTTTTTATCTATTCGCAAACCGGCCGAGCAGGTGTTTGTCTTTACGGCCCAGGATAAACCCGAGGTTACCGGCATTATCCCAGAAGCAGGTGAGACCATAGCTCCGACCCAATCGTTTACCCTGTCGTTAACCGCCAGCAATGAAAATCTGCGCAATTTTGATTTTCAGTTTCAGCCAACCCTTGAGTTTACAAAAGAGTATAATGAAGAAAAAAACCAACTCACAATTACCCCGACCAAAAAGCTATCGCAAGGACAGGAGTACCAGCTTTCAGTAACGGGCCAGGATATACGCTATTACTTCGGCACGGACGCTGTTGCCTACCAAGGAGAACCGGTAGCAGAGAAAGAATATATGTTTACTGTTCGGCAGGCTCCTGGTGTTGCGGCAATGCAGCCTCAAGGTACCATGGTGGCGCTTGATAAACAAATCAGCGTGACGTTTTCGGAAAATGTCGACTTTGAATCGTTTAAAAAAAATGCGGAAATCAAACCAGCGCTGGAAGGTTCCTGGGTGACCGAAGATTATAAAACCATTACCTATGATGCTGCCGCATTGCAAAAAGATACCACCTACACCCTGATTCTGCAAGCCGGTTTGGAAACATTTAACGGAGGATATTTGGAGGAGAATGCCCAGTATTCATTTACTACCATAGGGCCAGCAAAAGTAATCAGTTCGTTTCCGCACGATACAGCCCAAGGGGTAAGCGTGAATAGCGGCATCCGCTGGCAATTCAACCAAGCTGTTGACCACGCTTCCGCCGAAGGAAAATTTACTATCAGCCCGGAAGTTAACGGCACCTTTAGTTGGCAGGAGAATGAAATGACCTTCCAGCCGGATGGCCAGTTGAGCTTCAATCAAACATACGCTGTCGCCATGTCAGCCGGGGTTACGAGCCAACAAGGTTATGCTTCTGAACAGGCTTATAATTTTTCCTTCACTACCGAAGCCTCGGTAACCAAACTAGCGGTACCGTTTCATCGCCAGGAGCATAATTTGAGCTGCGAGATCGCTACCTTGGTCATGGCCCTGTCGTTTTATAATATTGATGTTTCAGAATCGACTTTGATACAGGCAATGGGTTTTGATCCCACGCCAAAACAAGATGGCGTCTGGGGCAATCCCCATATTGCCTTTGTCGGAGATATTGACGGCCATCAGCCCTCAACCGGCTACGGGGTATATTGGCAGCCTATCGCGCAGGTAGCCAAAGCGTACCGCGATGCTGAATGGTTTACCGGCTGGTCTGTCGAGCAATTAACCGAAGCGATAAAAGACGGCTACCCGGTAATAATCTGGGGTACGGCCGGTTCTGGCTCACGCATCGATTGGCAAACGCCGCAGGGTGGCACGGTAATAGCCGTTAACGGGGAGCATACCAGAGTGGCTATCGGTTTTATCGGACCGGCGGATAACCCCAGCAAAATAATTACCCTTGATCCCTTATCCGGTGAAAAATATTTTACCATTGATTCATTTCGGTGGAATTGGGGACTGCTGGGTAATAGCGGAGTAGTGGTTCGTTAGCTCGCGTGTTTGTTGTTCGTTTTTGGAAGTTAGTATGGAGTCAGGATTTATAATCCCGCCTCTGCTTGCTATGCTTTAAATAATTGTTAATACGCAGTATACTATAGGTATGGCTAATAAAACCTTTATACTAGATAAGAATACCGTTAAAAGCGGAAAGTTTACGGATTTAAAAACCGGACAGCCGGTTTGGTCCGATTTTGAAAAGCCGACCAAATCGGAAATTGAGCAAGTCGCCAGTTTGATCGGCATTCAAGCCCAGGAAATCAAAGAATTGCTGCGTTTAGAGCAGCGTCCACTGCTATATAACGAAAAAAATTATTCGGTCATTGTCACCAGCACCCCCACCCTGGTCGAAGATCATCTGGCGGTGGCGCCGGTGCTGATTTTTATTTCCAAGAGCAGGAATGACCTGATCACCCTGCACCGCCACCACGTTTCGGCCATAGATAAAATTTATTCGTATACGGCAGCGCGCAGCAATACGGTGTTTAAGGAAGGCATTACCCATATTTTGTTTATATTATTGGACGAAATAGTTGACAGCTACTTTCAGCAGATAGACGGTTTGAGTGATATCATCGAAGAAGTGGAAGATCGGATGTTTGATTATAAAAAAAGCAACGTGATCATGAAAAAGTCTTTTATGGTCAAAAAAAGTTTAATCTTGTTCCATAAGGCTTTGGTGGCCAACCGGGAAGTAGTCGTCGCCATTGAAAAGCAATACGCACAATTTTTAGACAGCAGCAAGATTGAACTGTTTACGGAAATAAATAACCACATCACCCAGCTGATCGAAATGGTTGCAACCTATCGGGATATTCTTACCTCAACTATTGAAATTCATCTATCTTCCATTTCCAATAACCTAAATATCACTATGAAGCGGGTGACTTCCTGGGGCGCGCTGGTATTGGTGCCAAGCTTGATCGCTGGAATATTCGGTATGAATTTTAAATACATACCGACCTTGCAGTCGCCAGTTGGATTTTATCTGGCGCTTACAGTGATGCTGCTGTCGGTTCTATTGCTGGCCTGGTATTTTAAGAAGCGGGATTGGTTTTGATATTGCGCAATATATTTATTTGACACTATTCTATAACTGGGATATAGTGTTATTTTAAAAACAGTATATTATGAAGACGCGTTCAGCCATACTATATATCATCCTCGTCCTGATCCTGGTAGCAGGGATTGGCTATGCTTTGCGTTTTCGCATTATTGACGTATGGAATGATTGGATGGCCGAACCGGAACCGCAGCCAATTTCCTTTCCGGATATTCTCAATCGAAGCAATGCCAATACAAACGTTGGTGACGATAGCAATGCCAATACCAATACGAACAGTTCAGCAGTGCAGCCGTTGCCCGCGGAATTTAATTTAGCCGTGCCGTTCACCACCCAGGCCCCGTACGCTAATTGGGACGAACTCCACGAAGAATCCTGTGAGGAGGCTTCAGCTATCACCGTGCATTATTATTATCAAAATAAAACGTTTACCCAAGGGCTGGCTGAGCAGGAAATTCAAGATTTTGTGGCCTATGAAAATAGCACGCTGGGGTTTTATAAAGACACTACGGCTCAAGAAACGGCCGACTTGATACAGTCATATTGGGGTTATAGGCGCGTTGAGGTAATCAGTAACCCCACGGTTGAAGAAATTAAGCGCCATATAGCCGCCGGACGGCCCGTTATTGTACCGGCCGCCGGACGGCAGTTGGAAAATCCATATTTTACCGCCCCCGGCCCGCTCTACCACATGTTTGTCATACGGGGATATACGGCTGACGAATTTATTACCAATGACGTAGGAACCCGCCGCGGGGAAAATTTCCATTACACTACGGAAAATGTAATGCAGGCCATGCATGATTGGAACGGCGGCGATGTTGATACCGGCCAAAAAGTTATTATTGTCGTGTATCCGAATATCGATTGAACGCAACGAAGTTATAGGATATAATTAGCAGTATTAGCCATGTATTATTTTTTTATTGGTAATACACACGCACTACCATGAAAAAAACGATTCTATTTATTGCTTCTTGTGTCTTGGGCATCGCTTTGTTTATCGCGGTGCTTCATTATATCGGGTGGGATGATTTGAGGGCGGCTTTTGCTTCTTTTCCCTGGCCGACCATATTGCTGGTGGTTGTTCTGGGGCTTACGCAAATGCTGGTGATTATATATCGCTGGAAATTGATCCTCGAAGCCCAGGGTGACAAAGTGCCCATGCGAAAGTTGTTGCCGCCAAAATTTGTCGGCTATACGGTCAGCTCGTTGACTCCTGGACTGTATATCGGCGGCGAGCCAATTCGCGCCTATGTGCTGAAAAAAGATACGGGCATACGGTTTTCTCACGGTTTTGCTTCGATCATCGTGGATAAAATTCTTGATTTTACCTACCCCTTGCCGTTTTTGATAGGCGCTTTGATTTACGCGATTTTTAAATACGACATTCCCTGGGGCGCGGTCAGTGTGTTTGTGGCGATGTTATTCATTTTAATTGCTGTATTGCTGCTTTTTTATATACGGACGTATCAGGGAAA
>CAZJUO010000027.1:0-14308 GCA_964549245.1 uncultured Gammaproteobacteria bacterium | reverse complement strand
TATCCATTGGTATTTTTTTACATGGTCGGCAAAGCGTTGCCGCAGCGTATGGGGCAAAGAATCAACTTTTTTTGTCTCTAAAAAGGGACGCTTAACCGTGGTTTCTTTCTGGATATCCAAAGCCAATCTGCCCAAATCAAGTTCTTCTCTGACCATAAACGTCAGCTCTGGCTGACAGCTCATTACTGACAAAGCCTGCCCAGGAAATTCAGTTTTTGATGATAAATAGGCAGACAAAACATCAGCTAGGGAATCCTTGGTTATCCAGGCAATCGGTTCACTGTATATATACAACGATTCATACTTTATTTTAAAATTATTAATAGCTTGCCACAGCCGCTCATTAGGCATTCCTACAATATCCTGCTTACTAAGCTTGGCAATATATTTCAAAAACAATGGAGCTTTCCGCTCAAACTTTTTTCGTAAGGCGAATATCAGTTTTGGTTTCCGTGCAACCCTGTCGGTAATAATTTTGACCGCTCGTCTGATCTGCCGTGTCGAGGCGTACCAGTTCAGAACTCCCTTTTCAAAAGTAGCGGCAAACGAACCAAAACTGGCGCCTAACACTGTTTCTATGCCCGCGCTAAAAACCATGCCAATACTGTATACAGTAGGCAGCGGGTGCATGTGCGCCTTGCGCTGCAAGTGCATCCATTTATTTGTTGTATCGGTTTTCATAGTTTTTTTATGGTACCTTGGTCGGTATTGATTTCTACTCTATCACCATTACGGAGCATGGAAGTGGCGCTGCGCACGCCGACAATACAGGGCACGCCCAATTCACGGGCTACAATTGCCGCGTGGCAGGTTACTCCGCCAGTATCCGTAACAATAGCCGCTGCCTTTCTGATAGCGCTAATATAGTCAGGGGCTGTCATAGCAGTAACAAGCACGTGTCCTTTGGGAAATTTTTTTAGATCCTTGGGGGACTGAATCCGGTAGGCCGGTGCGCGGATGAGCCCATCCGATGGCTGCACCACCAAACCATGTAACGTATTATCCGTAATACTGGACCTGCTTTTCCAATAAGCCTTATGAATCGATCTTGCCTTGGCGCCCTCGAATATGCGTACCTTATTTTTCTGGAAGAAAACATAGTGAGATCCGGCCTTCCGCTTTTTCCAACGGCTGATATTTTCTTTGGATGCTGGTAGGGTAATTTCTTTTTCGTAGGCATGCCGGACTACAGTATAAGGTAACCGCAATCGCCGCGCAAACTCCCGGCCGAGCAGCTCAAGATAAGGCAAATACTGAAAGATATATTTCTTACGCTGATCTTGCCACCAAATACAATACCCCAAGCCCTTGCTTACGGCATTAAAGCGCTGGGGCAGTTGCCGCAACAGACCTTGTTTCTTTTGCTGAATCTTTTTTTGCTGGCGAATTATCTCTGCTATCTTTTTGTCGGGATTCACTTTGTTCGCGCGTATTTCTTTAATTCGCCGTAAGAAGTATGGTTGGGCCAGTATTTTCGTACCACCATAGCTATTTTCCAGCCAGTGGTATTTCTGCTGATGACTGCGCAGTTGCTGTGGAAACGACTTGCGCCCATATAGTTTAACTAACCGCAGTAAATCCATCTCCTCCTCTTGGAAAAAAGAAATCCCTGAAGCAGCGCTCATGGCAGCCAAAGCTTTCTGCTGCTGACGTTCGCTTAGCCTTGTTGTTTGTAATTCCCCTTTTAACACGGCTTCACCGCCATACGCGCCCAATTCAGGTACGATCCCCGCCTCCCAAAAACTGTACAATAAGTTGTTAAACTTATACCAAACCCCTAGCAGCTCTTTCGTCTCCAGGGAGCGTAAATATGCCGGACTAAGCTGGCGGGTAAATACAAAAAGTTGCTTGACCGCCGATTGCCAGGCAGTAATATATTTTTTGATTTTTGAGGTAATGATTATGTCTTTAAAAACCGCAGTACCGACTTTATCAAGCGGCTCTTGATTATTGATAAATAATACATTCCCTTTATAAAATAGGACGTACCCGTCGGGCCAGCAGTACTGGTGCAAACGCCCCGGACACAACCGATAAATAGCCCGCCAAATTGAGATATTTATTAAATACCCCGGGATAGGCCCCCAGCGATAAATTTCTTTGCGATCATCAATCATACTTTTCTATATTTTCGCTTATTTTGCAGCAAAAATCAACCCCGTTTGTTTCAATCTAATTACCACCTGGGATGTTCTGGCGCTGTACCCCCACTAATAGTAATTGTAATAAAAATTGAAGTTGGCAGTATGTTTTAAGTTGAAAGAAATTTGTGTGGAAATATATCGAATAATACGCCTGATATAAAAAATCCAACTGATACATTAATACCAGCCAATGCTTGTTCTTACTTTCCAACTACAGCTTCACTGCCAACTTTCCATTTTCAATCACGTTCTCCGCCCATTCAAACTGTCCGGTTTCAGAATTGCCATAGGCCATATTTTGGTAGGCTTCCGGAAGCTGATGGGCAATATCTATGGCCATCAAAGCGGACTCATGCTCGCCATATTTTAATTTCTCTTTTAATAAATATTGCAGGAATTCCGAAATAGCGGACGGTTTAGTTGGATCATTCTTTAAACTAGCCACTGCCTTGCGCACCTCTGCTAAGCCAAGTTGGCTGCTGTATCGGTCAATGATATATTGGCTGACCGCCTCGAACCAGGCTTTGTTGTCACGTAAAGCCGTTATCAACGCGCCTTGCCTGGCTAACAATTTTAGACAGGCGGCCGCAGTATATTTTTTTCCTTCACGGGCCGCTTGAGCCAGCCGTTTTTTTATTGCTTCCTGGTCGCCCTTAGTCTGCACTGAAACTGCATCTTCCTCTTGTAATATACGTTCTTTATTAATTTGGAATGCCCGGTATTCATTTTTCAGTTTTTCTATTGGCATTAGCTCCGGTAGGGAAGGGACATCCGCATCTTGTACTTTGCTGGCGGTAACAGGCGTGGGAGGGGTTTTCAAAACAGTCGTTTTAACTGGTTCAGTTTTGCCATGGCCGGTTTCCTCAACTGTTTCCTGCTCTGTTGGCGGAAAGCGTAAATACGTGTATATATTCATTACCTGCCGCAACTGCTCTTTTTGTTCATCTTGAAGCGTTCGGGCGTTGGTGCTGTTATTCAAATATTCCACCTTTTCCAGATTACCCAAACGCCGGTCAGAAGGAAAATATCTGGCGAAATCCTTAAGCCAGTTCTTAATGTAAGGGGGCTCCTGCTCCCCACCTTCCCGCTGTATCGGTGATTGTCCTATCCGCTCCGTATTATCAACCATGGCGCTAACCATATTTTTTCTAATTTCATCGCCCAGCTGCCGATCGCGGTATAGTATTGCGAGCAAGTCAATCCTGTCAAACATATCTATCTCACAGCCGATAGCCACCAATAAATGGTGGCGTATGAGTTTGCTGATTTCTTGAACCGGTAACGTATGCAGGGCTAAAAATTTTAACTTGACCATCATTTTTTGGTATAGCTGGTCAAGGTCGTGATATTCCTTGGCAAATCCCGACTCTTTGTCGTAGAGTTTATGTAGTATGATCAATAAATCTTTCGCCTCATCCACATTGTTTGTTTCACAAAACTCCTGGACCAGCTCTTTCAGTTCATTGGCGGTTGAAATATCCTTCAAATCTTCAATTTTTAAATCGTTGATATTTATCATATATTAGGGGTTTGGGTTTTGGTTAGTGCCGCCTGCGGCTGAACCACCTGACGCACTACCGCCGGATTTCTTTTGTTTGCGGCCGATCGTATCGCTGATACGCTGCAAGGCGCCCACCATAGCTTTTTGGCGCATCTGGTCATAAAATTTTCCTTCACCAGAAGCACGCTGTATAGAATCAAGCTGCTGCGGCAGGCTCTTCTTAATGTTATCCGGCAGTTTTTCCAGACCTTGCTTAAGTTTATCAATAGGACCCTGGATAGCCTTAGCAAAATCATCAGGAGACAGCCCTTCCGCTCCAGCCAAATCGACCTCACTCATAGCCTGCTTAATGCCATCAGCTATGCGGGTAATATCATTATCAGTAAAGTGCGCTTGAATTTCTCTTGTTCCCTCATCCGTTCCAGCGTCTTTATCAAATTCGTTAGCCGTATCCCTAGCCGCTTGTACATGGCCTTTGCTGGCTGTTTGTTGTGCTTTTTTCTCCAGTTCGTCAGCCTCTTTGCGCAACTTGCCGGCTTCTGCTTGTTTACGCGGCTTTGAGCCCAGCCCGCCTTCAGATTCTGCCTCTTGCTCAAGTTTAGTAGCCTCTGCCCGCTTTTCATCAGCTTCTGTCTGTAGGTCGTCGGCCTTTTCCTGCGCGGCTTGGGCTTTTTGTTCTGCTTTGCTTGGCTGTGGCGGAGCGCTTGGCTGTTGTTGCGCTGGGTGCGTTCTGTTGGCCAATTGGCCTTTTTGGCCCTTGAAGTCGGCTGTTCCGTAGGTGTCCGACTGCTGCCAACCCATTTGTTCAGCGAACTCATGCAAATTAGCAAATTGTTTGACCGACCCGTCATCCATAGTCATCTTATAACCCTCGGCGCCAGCCTTACGCTCCATGATGTCTACCAGCGAACCATTATTCTGGTACAGCTCCTGTATAGATTTCAAAAACTCGGGGTGGTTATAAATTTCAAAACTGTCATCATTATTGTCAAATTTTCCTAGTAATTGCGTTATACGGGTAGTGGAAAAACGGGCAAAGTCATCCGGGTTAGCCTCTGCGTATGAAGATAAACGCTGAAAATTACGGAATTCCGCAGCGTCATTCGGGTCGACCACGCGCATTTGGTTACCCTGGTTATCCATGACAATCCGTGAAAAGTTATGAGGATGCGAACTAATATACTTACGATCAGTCTGCTTGTCAATCTCCGCGGCTACTACAGAATCTTTTTCCCCTTTGCTATGCAAGCGGAGTTCGCCAGTCCGCTCATCAACACCAACCTCGCCAGCATATTCATAATGCTGAATGCGCTTACCAGCCTCTTCAATATCATAGAGCGTACGCATGGAGCCCTGATTAATCTTAGTTACATCACGATTGCCGCCCCGGGAAACAGCCGCCCTCATAAAAGCGCTGTTTATCTCCGCGCTACTCATACTGCCGTCTTCTTTTTTAAAGCCAGTACGCTCTTGCCCATTTTCATCTACCCATTTAGCTTTATTATGGAAGAAATCGGTAGCCAGCGCGTCGTCAATATGCCCTTCGGAAGCTAGACTGGCTAAGAGTGCTCGCCTGGTTATTTCCGCGTCTTTGCCGCCCTTATCCCAAACTTGTTCCAAGAGTGCTGATTTTTGTTCTTTTTGCAAGGTCGACGCTTCAGAAGCAACGCCCCGTTCAAAACGAGCTTCTACCAACTGTTCGGCCGGGGTCACGTCCCCGCCACCGCCTAAATACTCGGGTCGTCGATCCCATATCTGACGACCACGTGCGGTAGCTCTGTCAACCGAAAGCTGTTCAACCTCTTCACCGCGCTGCTTGGCGCCACGGTACATGGCGCGGAAATTAAGAGCCGTACCGACTTTAGAATCGCGCACCGTACGACGCGCTTTACGGCCGAGTGCTTTGGTGCCTTCCCAAGCGCCTTTCAAAGGTAACAATTGCGCTTTTGTGGCCAAGTTAAGAGGTTTCGAGCCCATGGTCTTGAGCATGCCAAACATTTTTCCAGCCGCATTGCCGGCCGCGCCGCCCAGTGTCTGGGCTACTGTCAAAGCGATGATAAACATGGCCACACCAATGGTAAAGCCAAGCACGTTTTCTGAAGAAGAAACATTGGTAATAGTGGCGGATAAGGTTGAGCCTTGGAAATTTAGACCCTGTTCATAGGTTCCCTGGCCACCGCTGGTAATATTTAGTTCGGTGGCGGTTTTGTTGGTCACTACGGCCAAGGCAAGCCAGATAAAGAAAGCCAAAACAGGCCCAATAGCCACCCATTTGCCGAAACGAGTCCACCATTCTTTGGCATACTGCCCGGCGACAGGTGAAGCTGATAACAAATACGATAAGGGCGAAAGCACTATCAAAATCCATAAGGTAATAATACGCACCAAAAACACCATGACCATGGCCAGAGTAGTCATAATGGCCACTACCAGCAAAATACAGGCGAATAAAGGCGCGGCAAATTTCTCAAAATCAGATGAACCGCCTGCTTCTACCTTGTCAAAATTAATGTCCAGCATTTCACGTAATTTATAGGCTTCGGCAAAATTCCCTGCCGCCGTATCCGCAAACGCATTGACAAAGGTCATCATAACAACCTGCCCCAAGTCTATTAAAAATCCCGCGATAGGTTTGGAAAAATTTATCAGCACAGCCATAATGACCAGCTTGCCCAGCAAGCGGGTATATTTATAACTTTCAATTTTTAATATAGTGCCAAAAGCAATCAGCAGTAAAATAATGACAAAAAACATATTGCACAGATCGCGCACGATAGCCCAGCCGGTATTTACTGCTGGAGCATTGATAAAATCATTATACTGTGCTACGCCAATCAGCATGTCGATGACGATGACCAATATTTTTCCCAACAACCCGGCAATCCACAAAAATAAATGCCCAAAAGCGGTACCAATGGCGCCGACGATTCCGGCATCAGCCGGCTGGGCCGAGACAGCAAAAAGCCCGCCAGCGATAAACAAAGCGCTCACCACAACCGTTAGTTTTGAAAAGCGAGGCTTGGCTATAAAAAAGTATCTAATTTTCTGCCACAGTTTATGCATGTTCTGCGGTTATGTTTATGTATTAATAGTGATTCCCGTATCAATCCAATCGCAGAATGGATTATTAAATTGATCCTCATCCCTATCACCAGAATCCCATTCACGTGCATCGCGGCAATCATCGCCGTTCGCTGGGACACATGGCTGGCCAAACGCCACTCCGCACCATTGCCAATTGTCGATGACTCGAATTTGAATCGTATTCGGCGCACGAGCTCCTATATGAGGGGGGTTATACGGCGAAACATGATGATACAAAACGATGTTACCAGAATCAAAGTTTCCGGTTAATTTAAAGGTGCTTACCGCATCTTCATCATACCCCCAGTTTACTTCTATCCATGTTACCGGGAGCTGATCCTTGTCCGCTTCATAATGGAAGCTTAAATACACCAATCCGCCGCCATCCAAGTCAACGTTGCCGGCTTTCATGGTACTTAATGAGGTGCCCGCTTTTATATCGCTAATAACCGGCGGTACACCGCAATACTCTTGGGCAAATCCAGTGTTTCGTGTAATATTGCCGTCAGAATCAGGAATAGTACAGATGCTCATTGTCTGATAATCATTGATCCAATCATCAACCCAGGTACCCCCTCCTACCAAACTCACATAATTATCTCCTACTCTTTCCCAACCAGCAAACGGCCTAACGAATATGCGAGCCAATATATCTATGGCGCTATTGATACCCATATTACTGGCCGCATTACCAGAATATACTGTATTGCATGTATTGCCGCTGCCGCACTGGCTATTATCAGTACAGCGAATGCCGGGATCATGCGAGCAAAACCCGACCCCCAGGCCGACACAATATGCATCGCCAATACCATCCGAATTTGTATCTATACTCAAACATGACTTTATCTTTGAATTAGTCGAACAATCGTTATTTTGGTCAGCACTGCAGACGCGTGCTGAACAATCTCCGATACAGCTGTACGGGCTGCCCGCCCTGGCCACATCGGTAGTCTGCACCTCGGTGCGCTGTTCTGTGTAAATAGCCGGCCAGGAAGTAGGATCGTTCGGATCGGCAAAATTGTTATTCTCGTCTTCAATAGGATTTACCACCCCGCCGAACGGCTGGTAGTCCTGGTTATACGTATAAACTAACGTCGGATCATTGTAAGTAGTATTTTGCTTCAGCCGCGATGACCATGACTTTGGCTCGCTGTTGATAGTAACGGTTTGGGCTATCTGATTGCATGTCTCACGCGAATAAAAGTGTACCTTGAAAAAACCTGACTCTTGATCTTCACCCGTAGCATCCTCTCCAACCGTACGCACACCAACCAACTCACCAGAACCCGCATCAAATAAAATCTGCAGCCATAAACAGTTATACCCCTCATCACCATGACAATCATTTGACTGCTGCGGATATAAGCGCCATTTGATATAACCTCCACCTACTTGCCGATCATAATAACCAGCGTACTCATTTATACCGCAACTATAGGGAGAGCTATTTGCATCACACGCTCCACCACCCGCAAACATATCAGTAGTAATATATCCATTAAAGGTTTTCCACGATCCGCCCGGTTCATAATCCTCAATAAACTCTATCTCGATTTTTTCAATATCCCTCTCTGTTATGTCAACATCACTATTACTAAACTCCGTCAACAAAATATGATCGTCACCAGCTGTCCAATCACATTCAGAACCCAGGGGATCGCCCGGCCAATTTTCAATATTGCTAGACCCTCCTGGCTGGCATAGAGCATCAGCGAAATCGTTAACTCTATAGGTACCCGGAAAGGCCGTTCCAAAGCCTACTGGCCATGAATGATTAGTATCAGTAGTTAGTTTGTATTTATCCGCTACTATAGATGTCAATCCGTAGTCTTGACCTCCCGGTGTGGTAGTTTGTGATTCCATGCTAAAGGTATATAGCCCTTTGCTTTCCGCGCAATAGTACAATGGGCGCCTGCCACTATATGAAGTTTCGGTAACACCACCAAAAGCGTCCGTCTCCCCGGCGATCAGATCAACCGGCCACCAGTTGAGGCAGTATTTTGGATAGCGCGGATCACGTTCCAGGCAATACCCATACCATCCCGTATGGGTAGTATTGTTCTCGTCGGTATAGGAACATTCCGGCGCGTTGACATCGGCGTACAAGCGGCAGGATCTGGCTAATTTGTTATCAAGCTCGCAGTATCCGGGATCGGCGCAGTCACCGCATACCCCGCCGGTACAATCAGCGTCTTCTACGCACATAATTCCCTCATCACTGCCCCCGACACATACATTTTCATTTTGCAGGCTGCAGGTTTCTTTATTGTTCGCGCCGCCGACGCATTTTGTTTCTTGCACTTCCAGTACGGGCTGCATAGAAACGTCATCCAAGAAAAATTCCAGGGTCCTGGAGGCCGGACTGCCGCCGCAGTTGCCGCCGCCGCAATCAGCGTCAGCCGCGCAATGCTTGCCGGGCCGCGTGCCGCCGACACAGGTACCGACGTGTTTGTATACAAAGTTGAGATGCACTGAATTATAGGTAAATGGATTACCATCACTATCGATGCCCGCCGTTATCGAACCAAGCGCGTACGACTGCCAGCCGATAGAGGGCTGTATTTCACCGAGCGTCTGGTACTGCGCTCCATCATCATACTCAAGCTGCACTACTATATAATCGTTTTCGTCTAAGGGCTCGGAGGTTTTTATCTTAAACGAAGCGACATACGGCTCGCCAGCGTACACATTGATACCCAGATCATAATAGGCTCCAGACCAGTTTTTATCCGTTACCACATGTCCGACGTTATTTTCATCAAAATTGTTATTGGGAGAAGGGATGACTCCTTCATCGCTTTCTTCGGCCCACCACATGCCTGGCGTGCTGTCAGCGTCAGTACCGGGCTTGGCATACCATGAGCCCGGCGATTGCGACGGGGTCAGGCGCGAAAAATTGATTTCGTCCGGGCCGTTGGCTTGGCCGCTGGTATCTACCGCCGATAAAATCTGGCTCAAAGCAAAGTTTTTAAAGTAATCACTATCGCCAAAATCAGCGTATTCAATCAGATTACCCGAAGGTGAAACAGTGCCCAGCTGCTGCATGGCCTGATACGGCATATATCCCTCGATAATCTGCGGTTCAGAACAGATACCGCTGGAACCGTCAGGCAGCACACAATCCACGTCGGCACTGCACTCGATACTCGCGTTATTTGAACAACGGCGACCCCAGTCTAAACCGGCCAGCACCATGCCAGAATAGTTTTTTATTTGTTCTGCGAAATTTGGTGAATCAAAAGTATTATTTACCCGCTCCAAATCATCAAACTCTACCCGTTTGGTGCAGGCCCCGGTAGTTTCGTCCATCTCTTCGCACAAGTAGAGCGACTGGCAAACATTACGGACGTTTCCCTCATTGTCAGTCTGCACCAGGCTGTCCTTGCACTCCAGCCACTTGGCGCACTGACGGTCTTTGCCGACTTTCAATAAAATATTAGAATCGCAATCATTATATACATAGGTTGGCGATGGCGCGGGACCCGTACCGTTGAAGTAATTTTGTAAAAATCCGAAATCGTCATTGGTGGTCGGATCTAGATCAGCCGATATCTTGCCGTCATCATTCAAGTCCAATACACCTATTGGTGTAAGCAACTCGGTAAATGAGCCGCTTACATAACCCAGAATAAAGACTCCATCGCTAGCATCGATGTTGCCGTCCGCATTGGCATCACCTTTTAAATATCGAGTGCCCAGCGGCCCGGGATCGGTACATAGCTTTGGTGAAGAACCGTCTTCTGACTCGCGGGCGTTAAAATTGGCCGTTGCTTCGGACGCGTCATAGAATAAACGGCAGCCAGCCGGGTCATCCACCAGCCCGTTGCAGCTTGTCTGATCAACCGAGCTTTGCAAATAGTAATATGAATCGCAATCATAGTAATTCTCATTATCGCCGGCGCCATCGGGCAAGGTAATTTCGCAATACCGCGGATTGTCAGGATCGCTTATATCCAGCGGCTGCTGCGGGTCTCGGTATTCGGTACATCCAGCTTCAGTAGCCGGGCAAGTGCCTACCCAGCCATCAGTGGGTTGCTGTACTAGATCGGGCCGAGCTTCACAGGTGCCGATGCCGCAAACCGGATGGTCACAGAATCCCGGTGCCCCGCAATCGGCGTCAGAAGTACAAACATCGCCAATATTGGGGCCTCCAACACAGAAACTCTGAACAGTGGTATCGCAGGTCTGCCCAAGCTCGAAATAATTATTGCATATCTTACGATCACATTCCCTGTCTTTATAACAGCCTTCTCCGCGATCACCGCCGCCGATACAGCGCCCGGTAGAACACAGCCCTCCTCCCGCGCATTCATCGTCATACATGCAGGCGTCTCCCGCGCTTGAACCTCCGATACAGCGGCCCATACAAATGCCATCAGGCACTGGGCACGATGCGGCAGAATCGGCTGAAGTTGCCTGGTACCAGTCAGAGCCCTGGCCAACCACATTCTTATACTCGCATATCCTGTCACCAGGGTCTTTGAAATAGGAAATAGAACCAGTTGAGGAGGTATACTCATTACATGAATGTTCACTGAACAGGCATGAAATATCACTGTACTTATCAGGATCATTGCGCAAATAAACTTCTTCAAAGCTGGCTACAGTATTATCACCAGCGATGATCGGTCGACCCATCCGCTCACAGCCTTTATCAATTGAGGAGCATGAATATTTCTCCTCATTAACCAGAAAAATATACGTATCCCCACTGATACTGTCATATATAGTTTGGTCAGGTGCGGGACCCGTGCCATTGAAGTAATTTTGCAAATACGCAACATCATCATTAGTAATCGTAAAACTGCCGCTGCGATCAGTATCACCCCTATTGCCACCGTATGCCTCCCCGACATGAGCAATCAGAAAATCTAAATCTTCCTGGGTAATATAGCCATCCGGACGGCTGCTGTCTGTTCCGTCGTCAACATCACCAAAATAATCATCCAGCCTCTCTACAGAGTACTTGATTGGGTTTGGTGATGAGGTATTGTACGTATCAATCATTAATTCGCATCCTACTTTATCCTCCCGGCACAATCTACTGAATGACTTGAGATAATGCGTCGTGCCTGCGCGGTCACTGTATGCCGTGCAGTTTTCATACCCGGAGCAGCTGGTATATGAATCTTTTATTACATAAATATTTTCAAATACTTCAGTTATACGAATTTCGTCAATGTAAAACGCGTTACTGCTGCTGACTTGCAGTTGTACCGTAGTCAGATCCGTACCGTCAGGGATATATAGCGGCCCAAGTTCAAATCTATTCCATTCATCAGTCCGCGCTATAGCCTGCCCGGAAAATGACAGGGCTGGTGACGTATTGAGCGCCACGGCAATGGGCGAGTCGGCTACGGCGGCTTTTGCCCAGAATGAAATCACGTATGATTTATCATCACTGAATTCCGCGTTAGTTGAAATATTGGGCAAGGCAGCGCTGTTGCTGACCAGCATCGAGTGCCCCCCTACGTAAATCGATTCATTGCTATAGCTGACACTCCCGATCCATTGGCCAACACTGCCGTCTTCAAACTGCTCGTTGTATACATTGCGAATATTGTTTCCAGCGTTTCCTTTGTATGCCCGGCAACCGGCGTATTCCGCCGAACAAGAAACGCCTTGCTCGGGGACCATATGGTAAATAGCCGTTTCCCCGTCTATTGAATTGCGATATGATTTACATTCCGTATCAGCGTAAATAACCCGTGATCGTAAGCGATAAAATTTATTTCCCAGGTCATCATAAAATTCCGCGCAGTCAGGATTTACCCCCACATCAGCCGCCGTACAAGTAGCGGCCGGATGGTCTTCGGCGTTGCCGTCACCATCCTCATCAAACGTTTCATCATCAACACAGTATGGCCAGCGATAAGAAGCGGGCAAGGTGCCATCCTCCGGCATGATATTAGTACAAGGACCATTATCATTATCGCTTTTCTTGAGGGTGTATTTTTTCAGCTGATAACCGAATTCTTCAGACCCTTCCCAGGTATAATACGCCTTGGTATCCGCATCGTCTTCTTCAACGCATAAGCGAATATAACTGTAGTATTCGGTGGCTTCTCCCCCCTGGCCCAGCACTTCTAGATTGGTATATTCTTCACAGCCAACAGCGGAAGCCGGGCACGTCTGGCCCGTGGAAGGGACAAAGGAGATCGGATCCACGGCCGGGCGCCTGGGCATCCGTTCGATAGGCAGCTCCCGAAAAGACTGGCACCCCACATATTCTGCCGGGCACTGGTCGCATGACGCTGGATCGTTTGGATCGCAAGCGCCAGGATCAGTGATAATTCCGTTGATAGTCTGGCCCGTATCAGATCGAGTGTAGGCCTCGCAGCCGACTTCAGAAGGATAGCAGGCTTGCGCGTAATTGGCGCAGGCGGCACTATCATTGGCCGGATTGTCATCATAACAAGAATAATAAGACGGCGCTTTGGTTAAATATGTTTTGGGACTATCTTCATACGTATTATATTCTGACAAACTGCTCTCTTCTAACTGCACATTATCAATAATTACATCACAGCTGGTACTTACCGTAATAACGGGGTTTATTTGTTTTGTTATGACTGATAAACAGGAACCAAGTGTCCACTCACAATACCATTGCTCCTTTGGAATGACATCAAGGGTGATGGATGCGGTATACCGTTTCCAATCATTGCTTACATCAATAGGTAAGAAATCGCTTTCTTGGGTTCTGAGAATATACGGATTCGCAATAAGATCAGCATAATATATTCGTGAAATCTGGAAACCTAATTGGGCATTACTACAGCCTGGATCATCCGTTTTTGCATACAGCGATAGGGTAAATTTCCTTCCGTTGGTTAGATAGCCAGCGTCACTTACAGATGGAGCGATGTAGGCTTTATTAAAATAATTCGATGGACTATTGTTGGTGGCGTGCAACCGCACCGCGCTTTGCCCGTCAATGCTGTCGGTCACCGCATAGGTTTCAACGCTGTCTGTAGAAAAATTATTAATAGTATCGACCACTCCGTCATCGACCGTACCATCAAATGCTTCAAGGTCTGAGTTTTTTAACAGATTCGCGTCTTCATAACTGATAAACTGGTTGCATCCTTCAGCGGATGCTTCGCACGATTCTACCTCATCAGTATAGATACCCTTTTTACCGCCAGCCACTGCGCTTGAACCACTAGGGCCAATATTAGAACAATTCCATGTTTGGTTTAATTCATCCCACAACCGGCAATACCAGGCACAACCCGCATTATCAGCATTACATCCGTTATACTCAAGCGTATCCGTCAGATATGAGGCCTGGTCGCCGTCTGGGGTACTGAATGATTGGCAAGAGCTATACTGCGCGTCACACGAAGTGCCGTTCAATCGCCAAACCGGCTCTTCTTCAACGCAGTATCCGTACTTCTCACAGGTACCGTCGTCATTTTCCTGCAGGCACAGCTTTTCGTCTCCGCAATAACTTTCCTGCCGCTGGATAAAGGATGAAGCCGCGTCATTGATATCAATCTTATTGTCATCATTGGTATCCAAGGTACGTATCGGCTGTTCTGATAATATTTTCGGACCAGCTCCCTGCCGGCTG
>CAZJUO010000026.1:0-14567 GCA_964549245.1 uncultured Gammaproteobacteria bacterium | reverse complement strand
ATTTAACCCTTTGAGTATATCATTTGTCGCATTTTTAATGGGAATTATGCGGTTTAATAAAAAACCCTTATTTTTCCTAAAATAAGGGTTACAGAATGAGTTATCCTTCTATAATGCTTTCTTGGCAATGTCATGCCGATACCAGCATCCGGGGAATGAGATTCTGTCGCAGGCTTGATAGGCCCAGTCAATGGCTTCCTGCAGGGTGTCGCCACCGCCCGTGACGTCCAGTACTCGACCGGAGGCGTTGATGATTTGCCCGTCAGGGTTTTTGGCTGTACCGGCGTGGGCTACGAAGGTGTGAGTAGAGTTAGCTGCTTCTATGCCGGTAATAGGATAACCAGTGTCACATTTGCCGGGGTAACCCCTTGAAGCCAAGACAACGGTAACCGCGTATCCGCCGGAAAGAGAAAGCGGGTTGGTGGGCAGGGTGCCATTGGTTGAGCCAAGCAGTAGGGAAAGCACATCATTGAGCAGCAGATCAAAAACCGGGTGAATTTCAGGATCGCCGAAGCGGATGTTGTACTCAAGGACTTTTGGCCCTTGGTTGGTGATCATCAAACCGCAGTAGAGACATCCTTTAAATGGCGCGCCATTTTCGACCATACCGCGCAAGGTCGGCTCAATGATAGTACGGCGAATAGTGCCCATCAGCTCTTCGGTCACCCAGGGTACCGGAGCGAAAGCTCCCATGCCTCCAGTATTAGGACCTTGGTCGCCCTCATAGGCCGGTTTATGGTCTTGCGAACATGGTAAGGTGAGGTACGGTTCCGTGGCAAAGCGCCATCACGGAAATTTCCTGGCCTGCCAGGCGCTCTTCAATAATCACTTTTGGATTGGTCGTCCCAAACTTATACGTAATGAAGATTTCCTCTAGAACAGCTTTAGCCTCTTCATGGTTGGCGCAAACCGTGACTCCTTTACCGCCGGCCAGACCATCATATTTTACCACCGGCTCTTTAAAATGCCGTAAGGCTTCTAGGCCTTGTTCGTAGTTCAAGCAGATATAGCCTTTGGCCGTGGGAATTTTATATTTGGCCATAAAGTTTTTGGCAAAGGCTTTAGAACCTTCCAGTTGCGCGGCTGCTTTGCTGGGGCTAAAAATTTTCAGGCCGGCCGCTTCGAACATATCTACCAGACCATCGACCAGGGGGTGTTCTGGGCTGACTACGGTTAGGTCAATGTCATTGGCCAGAGCGAACTTCAGTAGCTGATCGTATTCAGTAACGTTTATTGGCACATTTTCGGCAAATTCATCGGTACCACCGTTGCCCGGAGCGCAGAACAGTCGACCGCACATTGGTGAACGTCTGATTTTCCAACACAGAGTCCAGGTGCGCCCGTCGTTACCGATGACTAGGACATTCAGTCGTTTTGGCAAAACAAAACCTCCTTAATTATATTGTTTATCATTTAAAAAGAGCAATTATCTTATCTTATCGTAATGCAAAAAAAGCGCAAGGGGCGCTTGGCGCGTAGCAAATAGCTTATAGCGTATAGTCTATTTTGTATAATCAGTGCCGGACCATTCTTTATAAAACTGCTTGAGGTATTGGCGAATGAATGTATCCCGTGATGTGGCCAGACGAAGGCCTGTTTTGGTATTCATCAATTTTTTCAAATAGAGGATTTTATTGTTAAAATGGTCAATAGTAGAGTCGTCTTGTTTTGTTTTTGGATTGTATAGCGGCCGCTGGCGGTAACCTCCGTAAGCGAAGGCCCGTGCAATACCTATAGCCCCGAGTGCGTCTAGGCGGTCAGCGTCCTGGACTACTTTTCCCTCCAGGGTTTTCATGTTTTTTTAGCCCCGATTTTTTTGAATGAAATATTACCTACGATATAGAGCACTTCCTGTATTGTTTTTTTATCCACGCCAAGCTGTTGCAGGATACGTTTAGCCCGATACGGGCCGGCGGCAAAACTACCGCGGTGGAACTTTGAATCAGCAATGTCATGGAGCAGAGCGGCTAGTTCAACCACAGGCATATTTGCTTTTTCTTTTGTGCCAATGTATGTAGCTAATTTCCAAACGCGTTCAATATGCCACCAATCATGGCCAGTGGTTTCTTGTCCAAATTGCTTTTTTAGTCTCCCGGCTAGCTGGTTGATGGTGGATTTTTTACTTTGTCCCATGGGTGTATTCAGAAAATAAATATAATGCCGGGGACCCCGAACAATACGAACGTAGTGAGTAATGGTGCGGGGCAAGGAGGACTTGAAATGTCGAGAGGGAGTCCCGCTATCCGCTTTGCTTCAGCGGGGTTGTCACTCTTATTTTTTTGGAGCTCCGAGACTCTTACAAAATAATTTATTATATAAAGGAAGGGCTCGAACCTCTAAGGGATTGCTCCCACTAGCTCCTCCGCCAACGCTTTCGCTACGCTCAAGCAACGGCGGACAGGTAAGGCTAGCACGCCGCGCCTGCCGAAGCCCATGCCGGGGAGAGGACTCGAACCTCCACGCTCTTGCGAGCACTAGGTCCTAAACCTAGCGTGTATACCAATTTCACCACCCCGGCGCATAGTTATTCTACCTATTATATAAAAAACAGGCAAAAGGGCAAGTTTTTGACAGCCGGGCTTGATTTCGATAAAATATAATACTATTTGCCATTTAAAAAAGATATGAAAAAATAAAATTGTTACTTAATAAAGAAATAACAGGAGGTATCGCGTGGAAAAAACACTTGACCCAAACAACGTGGTATTGCTGGCCACTGAAGCGTCGCTTGATTTGTCGCAAAGCATTTCAAAAAAACTTAAGCTGCCATTATCAGAGTGCCGTTGCGGACGTTTCAATGACGGGGAAGTCAGAGTCGACATTGGTGATAATGCTCCGCTGCGAAATTCGTGGGTGTTTATCATCGGGGCTACGCCACCGCCGATGGAGCATTGGACAGAAGTCTGGCTGTTGGCTGATGCAGCTTTCCGAGCGGCTACACCAGAGCATCGAATTGTCTGGGTGGCGCCATATGTCGGCTATGGGAGACAAGATCGTAAAATCAATGTTCATGACGCCATCAGCAGCAAATTATTTTTTAACATGACCAAGGTTGCTCATGTCGGACAGATCATTGCCGTGGACCTGCATTGCGGCCAAGCGCAGGGATTTTTTGAGGGTCCTATGGCCAATCTGTGGGGCAGGAAAATTGTCTTGCAGCGGATTTTGCAGAAGCTTAATATTCCTTACGACGGCATAGACCAACAGCGGCTGCAATCAATAGCGCTCGGGGGCCCTGATCCGGGAGCATATAAAATATGTTGGCACTATGCCAGCAAGTTCAATTGTATTTTGGTTGGAGGGTTAAAAACCCGGCCGGCTCCTGGAGAATTGGAAATGGTACTGGTAGGCGGCAATAAAGTCCAGGATCGCACCGTCATTATTTTAGATGATATGAGTGATACCAGCGGAACTGTTATCGAGTTTGCCAAGCTGGTGAAAGAAAAAGGCGCTAAGCAGGTTATAGCCGGTTTTACCCACCCAGTTCTATCATCCGATGGCAATGGTATTGATGCAGTTACCAAAATCGAGTCCTCGGCTATTGATGCGGTGGTTACAACAGACACATTGCCGCTCAAACGAACATCCCCCAAGTTCGAGGTGGTCTCGGTAGCGGATGAGCTGGCCGAAGCTATTCGCCGTACGGTAATTGGCGATAGCGTTAGTGGAATGGCCACGAAATTTTGAACCTTATTATATACAGACTGTTATCTCGACAGTCTGTTTTTTTTGCCGTATAATGCAAATATGAAAAAAATATACAGCCAAAAGGATATCAATAAATCAGAGTTGGCAGAAAAGCGTGTACCTAAAAAGAGGTCATACAAACTGCCGGTTATTTTGGTGGTAGTTTGGATTGTTATTATTGCTTTGTTTGGCTATAGTATTTGGATTAGCAAAGAAGATAATGTTGATGAAACAGGTCAAGCGACATCCATCGGGGCCGGGGGTAATGCTAACACAACATCCATCAGCCAGCCAGAAGTTATCATGTCGGATGAAGAACGCGAGCAAGCGCGTATCAGAGACAGCAAACGCTTGGCAGACGTGAAGCAGTTGCGAGCCAAGTTGGAAATTTACCAGGAGGATAATGGATATTATCCGGAAAATTTGGATAGCCTCGTCCCTGACTATTTGGAATATCTTCCCCAAAACCCCACACCTGGCGGCACAGCATATAATTATACAGGCATTGGTTCGTCACCCTATCAGTATTATGATATGACCTATACGCTGGAAGTCGGTGTGGAGGAGATTGACCCGGGGATGCACGTAGCAAATCCCGGCGGTATTGCGGTGCCATAAGGCTTGACGAAGCGCAATGCACGTGATTATAATAAACTACTATTTTACATAGTAGTTCTTTTTACACTTGGTTAGCGGAACGCTAACTGGAAAAACGAAAAACCATATCAACGGAACGTTGGACAGGTGAGAGGAGGCGTATTATGAAACGCCAAGATCCTAAACGTACAGAGCAATTAGCAGAGCAATTTCCGGCCATCAAACCGGAGCTTATTGATTGGGGGATGCCTGGCAATCCCACAGCACCAGCCTATATCCGGATACAGCGCGGCGACGGAAGTTTGTTGTACAACTATCCCAGAAAAATTATGCGTAAAGAGGACTGGGTTGAACCAGCTGAAGACGAGCAAGTGGAAAGGAAGAACCAGCGGGCACTACGTGACGAGTATGTTATCGTAGTGAAACAAGACGGGACATACGGCAAGATACAATGGACACCAGGGAAACGTACTCATGCGTTCCTCATTGACAAGCTAATGGAGTTGGCAAATCTAGGTTGGTGTGAGCTTCATGAAATTGACTATATTATCTGGCTTTGGTCATTTAGGTGGTACGAGAAATCAGAAGAGGAAAAGTATCTCGGCAAAGACCTATGGATTACGGTTTATCGTGAGCCAAAACTGCCCATGGGGTGGGTTGATCTTATTAACCAGACCAAGCTCTCGGAAAACGTACTCTATACTTCTAGGGAATGGAGAGACATCCTTTTTTTTCATATGCTCGATTCTGAATCCAGAGAATTTGCTAAAAAAATAAGACAGCTGGCCCAGCAATTTGTCAAGAAAGTTTTTCATCCCGATCTATACGACATGATCAGAGAGAGTGTCCATCGAGGCATGTACGGTGATTTCCATGGTGTCAGAATGATAAGCCTGGACAGTGCCGGCAGTATTACCATTACCATAGACAATATCGCTCGACGCGAAGAGAACCGGCGCTTTATCACTTTCCAGAGTATGGGCGAGGCGTTGGAAGTCATTGGGATGCGAGGAACGTATCTTGATCTCGAGCGGATAGTTCAGACGGTAATAAAAGAATGGAGTGTTCTTTCCAAAGAGCAGAAACAAGAGCAATTCGCTTTTTGGGAAGAAGCAAGCATTTCCATAAGTTGAGGTTATCATTGTTAGGGTCACTATATACCATAGTGGCCTTTTTTAATTATTTTTTGACAGTTTATAAAAGCCGAATTTTATGCTAAAATAAAGGTAGAAACAAGGATTGCTCACTGAAAAAAACGACGGCTCTTCCAAAAGAAAAAATGATTAAAAAGGTGAAAATAATATTTTATAATCGCAATAGGTTGCGCCGTCGCATGTCAGCCGTCGGAACAAATCGCCGTCCAAAAAAGCTGTGGAAAAATTATACATTATATACAATTTGTTCTTTGTTAATAATAAGTTATCCACCATTTTTCCTGAAAGGAGGTTATTGATTAGTTAGTAAGAAGACAACGTGGGTCTCTTCTTACGATTTTTAACAAAGCACTCGCGGAAATTTTTTTAGAGGATATTGTAATGTTACGAAAATCTTGGTTTTTGTTGATAGCCGTATATATGTTGGCGCTTGTATCCCTTATGAGTTGCTCAAAGGTTGTTGACACCGCTCATAGCTCTGAATCAGCGAAAACAGCTGAGGCTGATACCACCACTAACCATATGGCAGTTTTATACGAGCAGTGGATTGAGCGCATGGACCCCTATGTGGCACAAACCGCCAGCGGCGAATATGTATTTGATGAAGCTGCTTTTAGTGCTCAATATACCAGCTTACAAGCTGATGAGAAAAAAGTCTATCAAGAGTTGAAAGACGGTCTGGTTAAGGTGAATGCTGAAATAGGCAAGCACAATAGCGGTGAGCAAATAGCTTTAGGAAGTTGGTGTGGTTACTACTGGTGGGGCAAGCGTTGCTGCTATTGGGGTAGCGAAGCTCATTACTGGGTTATGGTTATGGCTATGGGCGGTACTGTGCCCGGAATTGGCTGGGGGCTGGCAATTTACGCAGCCTGGGCTGAATATCATATATCAACCAGCGGAGGCTTTTGTTTTAACCGCACCTGGGCAGGCGGTGTCTGGATAACTGGTGTTTAGACAGTAAAAGGAGAGAGGGAGTAAAAATTATTTCTTCTCTCCTAATAATTTGATTAACAATTTATGAATTTAGAAAATACTTCATTAAGCGTTATTGTTGTTTTAGCGGCTGGCGTAATAGTGGCATTTGGCATGCTGTGGGATTTGTACTATCGCAAAAATATTCGTAATGTGATTGATGCAGTTTTATCGGCTATTCAGTACTCCATATACTATTTATTCCTGATTTTGTTACTAGTTATCGATTGGGGAAGTGACATCGTATATTTTCTCTTGGCCATTTCGATAATTGTAATTTCTCTGGTAATTATGTATTGCAGACAGAAGCTGGTCAAGAATAAAATTTCTAAGGAGAAATTAATAGGTTTTGTGGTGGCGGTGGCGCTCTATGGCATTTTGCGCGTTATAAGAATTATTTTTTCAGAATCGAATTTTGATACTGTTGCGGTGGTTAGTTATGCAATAGCTTTCGTGTTTGCCATTGTCATACTGATCAGTTTGGTAGATCGGCGCTATAAAAAATACGCGCAGGGCGCTTTGCTGGCTTGGGTGATATGCGTTTTTATACAAACTATACTATCCTTTTTCACTAAACAAATATCATAAGCAGCACATTTTTATGCACTATCTAACTCCATACAGTATCGTCAGTGTAATTGTCGGATCATTGCTAGTCTGGCACGTATTTACCGTTCACCATAAGAAGGTGGCCTGGCTCACGGCAGTTCAGATAGTTATCGCCGTGGTGTTCGGAGGCGTGGTCTTGGCCATCGTAGAGTTACTCGACGTAGTACTCAAAGCAATTTCGGTAGGTTCGGCATTTCTGTTGCTGTATGTCCTGATAGAATTATTCAAAAAGAACATTGGAATATATGAAACCAAACAATAAACATCGCTCATTACCAACATCGTTAAGCCAAAAAAACGGTTTAACGGGAAAGACAGGTGCTTATGAAGCCATACGGTTACTAAAAGGGGTGCCCTCTTTCAGAATGCTACGTGGGTAGTTCTGAAAGGAAACTGTTATTTACAATTACAATTCTAGAAGCGAGGATATTCACGTGAAAATCCTAAGGTTTTTCAAACTGGTAATAATGCCGCTAATCATGCTTCTGGTAGTGATGGCGGTAGGCTGCGCACAGGAAGGGGATCGTTCGATTAATCCGGATTCCACCCAGCTAAGTTCGTTGGAAATTGAACGCGTTATTACGTTGTTAAAATGTGAGCGTGTTGCTGCCGATGATAGTGTGTACCTGGCGAATTTATCAGACTCTAATTGGCAGGCGGTAATTAAGGTAATTGAAGAAAGAGGCATTATCTTTTTTCCAGCCTCTGTGGATGGCCAAGAAGTATTTGGTAAACTTTCTGAAACTGCATGCG
Organism: uncultured Gammaproteobacteria bacterium; assembly: GCA_964549245.1. GTDB lineage: Bacteria > Patescibacteriota > Patescibacteriia > UBA10025 > JAHIVO01 > CAZJUO01. Next base: position 6,795 of record CAZJUO010000026.1, on the reverse strand, counting down.
CATGGGCCGGTACTACACGCTGGAATCAATCCCTAACCAAGGCAAGGGGTTACAAGTACCAGGGGCATAATGCAGTATATTTCACTGTCGCAGCGAATGCGGCATGCTACTGCAAAAACGCTGATTGGTGGGTATATACCTGGACGCCGACACATGGAGACGCGCATGACTGGTATTTATTACTGCACCGAGATCGTTACTGGAATGGCAGTGCGTGGGTGAAAGATATTGTACTTCTTGTACCAACCACCTGGTGGTGGGTATACTATCCACATTGGCCCTCATCGTTCAAGGCAGGCAGATTCTATATCCATTGGAACAGTTATAATAACGGATGTTGTGAATAAGCAATTGGGCTTCAGTCGACCACTGGGGCCTAATAATATCATTTTACTATGAACCATAAAAAAACAATTATTATCATTTTACTAGTTATTTTAGTTGGATTGGCGTTGTATATTATATTTAATGAAACAAGCGCTTCAGCAGTTCAATGTTCGGAAAATGACGCAGCAATAAAGGCATTAGCCAGTAATATACAAGGTTTATTTCAAAATAGGCCGATGCCAACATCTGAAGCAGAGCTATCAGATAGTGACCAGGAATACCTATCTGTGTTATCTAAAAAATATGATGTAGATATTATTAGCTACGGCGGGCCGGATAATTTGTATATATATTTTAAAAATGGATGCAAACTGCATATCAGGCCAAATAACTATGCTGTTTACAAACAATAAACATCGCTCATTACCAACATCGTTAAGCCAAAAAAACGGTTTAACGGGAAAGACAGGTGCTTATGAAGCCATACGGTTACTAAAAGGGGTGCCCTCTTTCAGAATGCTACGTGGGTAGTTCTGAAAGATTGATTGCTGTTTTTCAACTAAGACAACTGAAATTCTTTCAAACAAGGAGAAAATCGTGTTTCACACATATTGTAAACTGGCCGCGGCCGTAATAGCCGCCTTACTTTTGCTGGCAGCCTTTATGGGCTGTTCTGATGCTGAAAACCGGATTAGCAGCCCGGAAGAGAAGATAACCGTTAATGAACATGCTGGGGATAATAGTCCGCCGGAGGAAGTCGACCATCAAGAGGCGGTCGCTTTCCAAAATGCTTTAGAGAAGGGGAAATACCGTTTTTCAGTAGATGAAAAAGGCAACCTAATACCATTAAATGGAAGTACCATACCGGCATGTGAGCAAGAGTTGTTTCAGGAGTTTCTACGCTTATCGGATTATAAGTACAGTAAGAAAACCATCGATGACCAGATTTCTTTATCGGCCCTTTCTGACTATTGGCGATATGCTTGTTGGCGCGAGATCTGCTATGCTTTATCTCGAACGAAATATTTACAAGGCAATTTTGGCCAGTCAACGCGTCACTATTATTGGAATAGGGCGTGGTGGATCGTTGGTGATTGGAATTATGACGGGTTAGGTTACGGACGTGGGGGAAATTGTAAGTATTTTGCTAATCGGATCCTTAAGCGTGCTACTGGCAATCGTTATAGTCTCCCGGCTGGTTATTATTATGCTCATGGCGATATATCATATTGCAAACCGGGGGATATTATCCAGCGCCCGACATGCTACGGGACGCCGCATACTGCGATTGTTTTTACGGTTCTAAGTCGTAATGGAGCTGGACATGCCACCAAAATTGATGTTATTGACGCAAATTATATTGCCGGCATGGGCAATGGAATGATAGCTCGTCATTATTTTCCATATGGCAGCCACAAACTGTATCAGTATAGAGTATGGTAATGGTATCTGTTACATAGTGTGGCGAGGGAGTAATATTCCTCGCCACTCCATTAATTATTATTTATTTAAAAAAATATGAAAAAAAATTATTTGGGTATCGTAATTATCGCTGTGTTGGTTATTATGGGAGTGATCGCATATTATTTGCTATTTCCTGAAACTAGTGATAATCGAAATAGCGATACGGCGCTCACAAAACAAGCCAAGGAGCAAATTAGTGGCAGACAGGTTTTTTATTACGTCAATGAGTATGTTGACGCGGATAATTTTGACACAACGATATTTTCCTATGATCTGGATAGCCAATCCACTAATGAACTTTTTACTTTTTCTAGCATGAATATGCGATTTTCTGAAATGTTAGTTACTAATGACGGGTTTCTGGTAACTCCGGATACCAGCAATAACACAACCGTACAACATTTTATTTTTTCAGGGACGCTAATTGGTGAAGTTGAGATCCGAGGTGATTATTTAGGAACATTTATTGCGGATACAAAAGGACAAATGATAGCGGTACAGGAATACGAATCAGTGGATACGGATGATTTATTAGATAAAAGTATGTCCTTGAGGGTTTATGATGTTAATTCTGGCGAAATGGTGGTAAGCTTTGCGGCCTCGGACTTTGAGTATGATGGCCAGACGCTTTCTTATATTGAGCCTATAGCCTTTGATTCGACAGGCAACCTGATTATTATTGTCGGTCCGTCACAGGGAGGTGATGTTGGAGACCACCTGATAGTTTATAAAGTTGGTATTGAACAAAACACAAAAGAGCAAATACTATTCACTGGCGCGCCAGGTATATATGAAGAAGATATATCACAGGAAGCATTTGCTGAAAGCAGCAAACAGGCATTAATATTTTTTGATGCCATTCCCGCGTATAACTTATTGCTTTTAGCTCGGGGTTTAGATCAACCCAGAGACATTATTTTATACAATTATGAGAGTACAGCTATGGAGACAGTTTATGGTCGGGACAACAAAACAATGGAGGCTGCGCTCTATCCGCGTGAAAGGAATGATATCGGTCAATTGTTATCACCAGGCGGAAATAAACTAATTTTAGCCAGAGGTCCATATGATTCGCAAAGCAAGTCCGTGCAACTAAACCAACATGGATTTCATTTAATTGATTTAAATACTGACGCTTTTGTGCAAGATTTTAAAAAAAGCGGTGATTTCATTGCTTGGATTAATGATGATGTGTTGTTATATAAGAATACCAGAAAATCCGTTTGGGATGATCAGTATCATTCGCTAGAACTAATTGATTTGGCGAGTGTTACCCAGCAGGCTATTTATACCCAAACTACAAGTTACCCCGAATCACCCAGCTCAATGCAAACCGGCGATAAGTTTTATACTTTTATAAGCTATCAACAATTGTAATACGATGGAACAAGACAAAGATTTTTCTAAGCCGGTAGCAATCGCAGTTTTACTTTTTATCATCGCTTTCCTCGTTGCCGGAACAATTTATCTGTTCTTCTAAAACCCACATACCCAAAAGACGACCTTAGTTTAAGAGCCGGTCGTCAACTGGGCGCTCATAGAGACGAAAAATATACTATCTGATCTATCATTTTCATCCTAAGCAACCTAACAAGTAGGTGTGTTCGGATAAGAATGCTTTCGCAAGATTTTGGGTATATTTTTCTGGAGCTGTTTTTAATTGTAGAACCTTTAAAAAACTTGTCAAGTTTTTCTGTAAAGGAGTTAATAATTGCTAATATTAGCTAAAAATAAATGATTATCCAATAGCATGTTTTGCCTGGCCAATAACGTAATTACAACAAGGCATAGCTGTTGGCGATAGTCATTTGTTAAAAACTAATATGTTAATGAGAAAACGTATGAATCTCAACAAAGCAGAGCTGATCGGCAACCTGGTAGCCAATCCGATCGTCAAAGCTCTATCGTCCGGCCAATCCATTGCCCGGTTTCGGGTGGCTACAAGCCATGCCTGGAGGGACGCTAAGTCAAAAGAAAAGAAGGAAAACACCGAATACCATTCCATAATTGCCTGGGGCCGGCTGGGCGGCGTGGTAGAAAAATACCTGAAAAAGGGCGATAAAGTCTATATTGACGGACGCTTGCACAACCGCAACTGGGAAGGCAAAGACGGCATCAAGCGCTATACCACTGAAATCGTGGCCAATAATCTGATCATGCTCGGCGGTGCCAAGAAAAAAACGGACGGCGAGGCCAAAAAAGCCAATGACGAGGTGGTAGTTGAGGAGATTGACCTCAATAAAGTACCGGCTGAAAGCGGCGCCTAAAGCCAAGATAGGGAGCATTTTGCTCCTTGTCTTCCCGGTCGTTCCGTTTTCGGGGAAGGTCTCGGTACGATCGGGGAGAGAGGGGGTGAATATATCGTTTTATCAACCTTTGAGCTTATAGCTCTTATAGTTCGTCTAATCCTATAAATAGATGAATAAAATCCTAAATATTATTATCATCCTTGTATTGTTTGTGCCACAAACAGCCAAGGCCCAACCAGCTACCAACATCGTCATCAGCGAAATTCAAATTACCGGCGGTAGTGGCCATAGCACTGACGAGTTCGTAGAGTTGTACAATCCGACTGATTCGATTATTGATCTAACCGGCTGGCAGCTGGCAAAAAAAACCGCTTCGGGAAACGAATACGTTTTGGTGGATAATTTTAGTGAACAATCGGTGGCGCCGGATTCTTATTATCTGATTACGCACCCCATTGGATATACGGGATCTGTTTCAGCTGACAGTTACTATACAACCTCCAATTCAATAGCCGATAACAATACGGTGGTGCTATTGGACGCGGATGAGCAGGTTGTAGATGCGGTAGGCTTTGGTTCGGCTATTGATTATGAAGGGACGCCGCTTGCCAATCCAGGTGCCGCCAAGAGCGTGGAGCGAAAAGCGCGAGCTGATTCTACTGAAGATGCAATGGTAGAAGGCGGCATGCATTATTTTCTGGGCAATGGCCATGACACTGATGATAACCATGCTGATTTTATTGGCAGAGCCGTTCCAGAACCGCAAAACAGTTTATCAGAACCGGAATATGCTGATACGGAATTGCCGACTGTGCCTGACCAACCTGGTTTAGGCAGTGATAATTCAAATTCATCGTCAGATAATACCAATGATGATACGAACGATTCGATAGAGTATTCAAAAGCTATAATTATCTCTGAACTATTCCCCAATCCTGAAGGCCGGGATGACGGAGAGTTTATAGAGCTGTACAATACAAGCGGTCAGCCGGTTGATTTAGTTGATTGGCAAGTGGGAGATGAGAGCAGTCGCCGATATACGATCCAAAATGCTGATTTTACTGATACGGTTATCAAAGCGCATGGATATTTCGTTATACAAAAAGAAATTTCCGGAATTAGCCTTAATAATACTGGTGATGCGGCGCAGTTATATAACCCTGACGAAGTGAAAGCAGCCGAACAGGCCTATATTGATTGCCAGGAAGAGCAATCATACAGTCTCGTGAATGGTCAGTGGCAGTGGACTGATGAAGTCACCCCCGGTTATAAAAATGTTTTTATTATACAAAATGAATTACCCGAAGCTTCAATAGAGGTTAGCAATGAAGAAGCTAAAATTAATCAAACTATCACATTTGATGCTTCGGATACAGAAGACGCTGACGGCGATGCTATGGAATTTATTTGGGATTTTGGTGATGGTACGGCCGACGAAGGCCGAAAAGCCGAGCATGCGTATAGTGAGCCAGGCAGTTATCTTGCAGTTTTGTCAGTAATTGATGAAAAGGGCGGGGAGGCTGAAGCGGAAGTAGAAATTGAAATTACTGGATACGATTATTCTGATCATTTACTAATTACTGAATTATTACCGTCATGCTCACCTTCGGATAAAGAATGCGAATTTATTGAAATTTATAATCCCGGGGATGGGGATATTGCCTTGACGGGATGGCAGTTAACTGACCGAAAAGGTAGTTTTGTTTTTACTGATGAGTTTATCATTGAAGCGTTAAGTTATTTAGTTGTCGAACGATCGGAAAGCCGTATTACACTTAATAATTCTGGGGATATAATTTATCTTATTGATCCTGACGGTACTATTATCAACGGAGTGGAGTACGAAAAGGCCTCAAAAGACAGCTCGTTTTCCAGGACGGAAGAAGGAGGATGGGCCTGGACAGAAGAAATTACCCAAGGTTCCGAAAATGTATTTACAGAAAATACTGATGAAGAGGAGGAATTACTAGATGACGAGGAAACGGAACAAAAAACTGCTTCTGATACCACAAAAATAGAATTGGCGATTGGTGATGTCAGCGAGGATTATCTGGGTAAAATTTTGACGGTCACCGGCGAGGTGGAAAAGGCCAACAGCCGGGGCATTTATCTGATGGATGAATACGGTAATGTACTCCGCGCCTTTATCCAAAAAAGCGCTGGCATAGAACAGCCAGCGCTAGACCCGGGTGATATGGTTACCATTACCGGAGTTTTAGACAAAACAAGCGCGGGTTTGCGCCTGCTGCCCAGGACAGCCGCGGATATTGAGATTCATGACCTCGTTTCCGAACCAAGCGAGACGAACGAACCAGGGGGAGTTTTGGGCGCCGAGACAGAAAAAGAAGTGATCGAGTTGCCTCCAACTACTGGCAGCCAGCAGGTTACCACCTATCTGCTTATTACCTTGGGTGTAGTGGCGGCGGTAGTGGCAGTATTAGGTATTAAAAAGTATAAGCAAAAAAAGAAGAACCCTAGTATGTAAGATTCTGTTGCTAGAATAAAAAAAGAGCCGAAGGGGAATTCCAGCTCATAGCTTGAACTTCTTTATATGCCTGAACGTTGCTAGTTAAGGAGACAACCTCCACTTTATACCCCTTCGGCAATGTTGATAAATAAACAAAGGTCAATGGTATAAATATTGTATGGTATTGCTGATTTACTGTCAAGTGAGTATAATAGGAAGTACCGCTGGATGTCTGCAAAAGATGAGATACATCGGTAACACCTCTCGGGTACCGAAAATGGTACACTT
>CAZJUO010000025.1:0-15084 GCA_964549245.1 uncultured Gammaproteobacteria bacterium | reverse complement strand
ATCAATCTCATCTACCGCCGCCACCACTTGTTACCGATGACCCCTTCTGATACACAAGCTTGACAAAACAAGGGTAATATAGTAGTATGGAGTGCTATGGTAAATTGCAGAAATGTAATTTATTGTAGCCTGTTTAGATGGTTCACCACCATTTAGGCAGCTTCTTGCAGGAGTATGGTAACCCCATATTTTTGTAAGGAGGCACATTGACAATTGGCTATTAGAAAAAACACATAAACGTAAGACTCACCCCCAAAGGGGTAGAAAGGAGAATATCATGTTAAGCCAAAATAGGTGTGTAGAGAGATATACCCTACAGAGAGGGGGTGAGTAATATGGCAGGAAGAAGCGGTAATAAGCAGAATTATACGCCGATTCTGGTGCTTTCTTTTGTGGAAGGCATAAGACCTGAATTAACTGAAAGCGGCAACTACCAATTGCTGGTCAAAGTTAAGGTAACCGAACAAAACGGTAAAATTCGCTCTGGCGAGAAAATACAGTTTCATCTTAACAATGATGAAGCTCATACGGTTGCCGGTACCAGCGATCGTTACGGTATTGCTATGGCAACTATACGGGATATTCCGTATAAAGAGTTTACACAGACAATCAAGGCAATATCGGGCCAGGCCGAGAGCGAGTTATCATTCAAAACTCCTCTGCCGGCAGAAGAAAAGCGTACGAAAGGTCGTACGTATCAACTCAGGATTGACCGGGCCTCTACCGTACCCGTTCCAGAACAGGACAAACGGGATGTAACCGTTTCAATTCTGCTGGAATCGGATAGTCAACCGGTAGCAAATCGAAAGGTAAGGTTTTGGGTTTTGGGGCATGAGATAACTGCTGAACGCCCTGATGAAGCCAGCAGTGAAACACCGCAGAACTTTATGACCGACGCCACTGGCCATGTCAAAATCAGGTTTGACGTGGAAGGCCTTGATAAAAGGTCAGTAGCTGTCCGGGCGATAGCTATTGATGATGATGGCAAAGAGCTGTGTGAATCGACCGAGAACTTTAAGTTCGAAAAATTCAGCAAGCCCATGCCGGCTCATATTACCGTGACGGCAGATCCCATAGACAATGAACCTGGAAAATATCGGGTTCTGGTCAAGGTAGTTGATAGTAAGGGCCAACCTTGTAAGGGTGTTCCGGTTTATATTAATGGCGGAAAAGGAGTCGAAAAAACCGAAACAGACGGTACTAAAATGGAAAACGAGCCGTATCAGGCAACTACCAACGAATACGGATTTGCGGATATTGTGGTGGAATGCTCGGATAATATGTATTATACCCAGTTTGGTCTGCAGATTTCCGGAGGTAAACTGCCAACCAAGCATCTACGCTTGGCTGGCAAGCAAGCTGGCGCTCAATATCTGAAACCGCCTGATTTGGCTGAAGCTTCACTAAGCGAAGTTATTAAGGCTTGCTTCCAGTATGGCTCCAAGCGCAGAACTCGCCAACCAAAGGGGGTGTGGTCATGATGGATGTCATTACAACAGCAGGTGTGGCATTGCTGGTCGCTTGCGGCGCAGCTATGATTATCTGGCTGGCCGTAAAAAAACGCCAGTCGATTATGATGTTGCTCTCATTAGCAATGGTTCGATACCTTTTGGTACTGGTTGGTTTGGCCATCCTATCATATTTTTTGTTGGGATGGCTGGCAAGTGCGGTTATCATGATATTCGGCATAGTGCTGGGGTTGCTGTTAAAACGAAACAGCAACCCGTATAAGAAAATCTGCAACATAATTGTCGGTATTCCCGTTGGTTATCTGGCCGGATTTCTCTTTGGCAACGGCCGAAGAGTCGCTTTTTGGCTGATTGTGGCGGGTATGGTGGTCTGGTGCTTCTTAGCAGTCGATCTGGTATCTACTGGCATATCTGCGGCTTCACATCAGTTGCAGTCGTTGGAGGTCAAAAAAGACGATAGGCCGGTTAGCAACCTGGAACAATACTGGCCTGATAAACTTAAACAGATCGCAGTAAGCGCTGATCAGCAGGTAGTTGTGCAGCAAGCTTCGGTAGTCAGTGGCTACACGTCGACACCGTTGAGCTGGTTTATCTGGCGTATAGTGCAGTTGATTGGTTTGCTGGTTGGTTTGTTTATAACCGCAGTGGTTACGTTCTACCAGTTTATCAATTACCATGCCTATCAGCTTTTCCTTGACCTATACCACCGGATACGCATTAAAGACGGCTTTACCGTAAGGGTGAAATCCCAGGGTATTGTCAAACGGGCCCTGGAAAAAATCATGAAGCTGGAGGGTGACGATTCTACTTCATTGATAGAATCCAGAACGCAATTGGTTACCGGCGGGGTGCAAACAGCCGGTTTCTCACAACAGACCGCCCAGGTACCCGGTGCATCGGCTGGTAAAGGCGGTGTCATGGGCACTATCGAGGCGGCAAAAGAATCCGCTATGGGCAGTAAGTGGGGAAATATCCTGCTGCCGATTGTAGGCGGCTTGTGGTTTGTCGGAGAAATATTCGAGAATTTCCTCAAGAAAGGAAGGCGTTAAATGAGTACGATAAAACGTAAATACGGCGTGAAGACATTTATTTTTACCTTCCTAATTCTGCTCGGTGTGGCGCTGGTTATGACCAAGTTTTTCGGACATCCCCAATGGTGGTTTCCCATTCTGGCTATTCCATTTATTGTAGCCATTGTTGCGGAGGCTGTGCCAAGGCCATTGAATTATGTGATTAATACCCTGGTCATAGTGTCTATCCTCGGATTCGTCGTTTGGGATCTTATTGTAACCTATGGGCCGAACACTAAACAGGGAATTGAACGTAAGGGAGCTTATACTGATTTAGACAACAGGATAGACCTGTATCGGCCTGGGTATCCACAGAAGCAGGTGATATTCGATAATCTGGAATCTTCAGAGGTACTCGAATCTGAATTTATTTCAGAAGAGTTCCGAAAGTATCTCTTAGCAGAACCGTCTGACGTAGCTCATATTCGTAATCATGAGTTTGATTTGGTACCAGATTCGATTCGGCAGAAATTCCTTGAGCCGTTGGACAGCGCGGAGTTTGCTAACTTGTGCAAGATACTTGACGACAACCAGAAGCGCGAAGAGCAAAGGAAAGTATTGTTCGAAAAAGCCGGTATTCCATTGTCTACCAAGGATACGACAAAGAAAAAAGAACAGCAAGACACACTGCCGAAACGTGGAAAAACAAAAGTTGTTTCCATTGATTCTGTTATTACGGATACAATGATTGTCTTTAATCCGAGCGGTCCGCAACGATACTTTCAAGTACCAGCTGGAGCCACGCTGGAAATTTCTACCCAAGGAACATTTTCCTGGGATCAGGAAATTCCCGGCTCTATCGCTTCAGCTGATGGAGCAGGCTGGACACCGAGACAACGGGCTGATGATCCGCATCAGTTTCCTTTTCCGGATAGGCCAATTGTCGGATTGATCTGCCGTATCGGTCCGCAAGTAGAGTATCTTGGATCTAAAAAAACTATCGTGGTCCAAGATGGAGGATTACTTGAGATCGATATCAACGAGCGGCAGCTCAATATTGATCCTCAATTTGTTCAAAAATGCTATGCTGATAACCAAGGCGAACTAAAAGTTCGTATCAAGGTTACCAAGTCATAGCGTAATTATAAGCGAGCAGGACTCTGTTCCCGCTCGCTTTTTTTGTGCTTGCATTTTATTAAAAAGTGTGTTATAATGTAAGAGAAATAAAACAAAAATAAACATTAAAATTATAAATATTATGAAAAAAGGCATAATCGCTTTTTTAAGTATCGTGCTTGTTATCAGTACGATAGTTTTGGCTGTACCTACGGCTGATGCGGCCTATGGCACGGTGAGTACCTTAACTGGTGAGGTATATGGCGGAGATGGCGGCAGTCGGCTCAAGGCATATTTCGATTTCCCAGAGGATATTGCCAAGGATACGAGCGGTAATTTTTATATCGCAGATACTTATAATCATGCTATCCGGAAAATAAATAGTAGTGGTATTGTTAGCACGGTGGCGGGTACGGGTAGTTACGGTTCGGCGGATGGTTCTACCACTAGCGCGACTTTTGCTTTACCTAAAGGTGTAGCTTGGGGGTCAGACGGTTCGGTCTACGTGGCAGACAGCGCCAACGGGAAAATCCGAAAAGTAAAGAGCGGTACTGTTTCGACACTTGTTTCCGGTTTGTCTGACCCGCACGGGGTAACGCCATACGGATCGACATTGTACTTCAGTGACTCGGGAAATAATGCCGTAAAAAAGGTTTCTACCAGCGGCGGCAGCGTCTCTACGTTGACAACTGCCGTTTCAGATCCGCGGCATATGGCTATTTCCAGTGATGGCAGTACGCTCTACGTAGCAGATAACGGCCATCACCGAGTGGTCGCGGTTAATACCACCAGCGGTGTAGTCAGTGTGGTGGCTGGTTCCGGCACCTCCGGGTATAAAGAGGGGAAGGGTAGTGCGGCCCAATTTGAGCATGTTTGGGGAGTGGCCCTGGAAGGAAATTATTTATACGTGACTGACCATGATAACTGGACCGTGGATCGTATTCGAAAAATAAATTTATCGACCCAGCAAACATCACTGATTTACCAGGACACCAGGCAGAATGAATTAATATACCCTTCAAATGTAGTGGTATCTGGAAGTTATGTATATGCCATTAATGCCGGACTGGGCACCATACAAAAATTTAATATTAATAATGGTAATGATAACAGTCTGTATGCCGGAGCAGACCGTTTTGGAAATAAAAACGGCAGTTTGGGCAATGCCTTGTTCGGGCGGCCGTATGATCTGGCTACGACCGCAGACGGGGAATACATGTATGTTGCGGACAATAACAAGGTCAGAAAAATTGATATCGACGCGGGCACGGTCAGTCATGTCATCGGCTCCAGCGTTGATAATTACCGCGGTGAAGGCACAGACGAAGATACACTGCCGGTCCGTTTTTCCACTATCCAAAGTCTTACCGTAAACTCAAGCGGGACTCGCCTCTACGTAGTTGATCGCTGGAACAATCGTATTCGCGGTATCAATTTGCAGGCCGATCCGGTCAGTTCGTTTTTAGTCACCGGCGCCGGTTTGATCAACACCCGCGGCGCGGATAATAACGGCTATCAAGAGGGGACCCGATGTGCAGAGACGGTACAAACAACCGGAACATCGGGCTGCTCGTATTTCCGGGCTCCGGCTGGCATTGTCATTGATCCCACGGATACATATCTGTATGTAGCGGATACCGGGAATAATCGCATTCGTAAAGTCCGTATCAGTGACGGCCAGACCTGGCTGGTGGCCGGTTCTGGTTCCGCTGGATTTACAAATGGTACGGGTGCCGCGGCGCAGTTTAACCGGCCGTGGGGCATCACCCTTGATCCGTCTGGCAGCAACCTCTACGTAGCTGATTCCAATAACCATGCTATCCGTAAAATTAACCTTAGTACCAATGCCGTCACGACCTTAGTGGGAAATGGCAGCTCCGGATATCTTGAGGCCATTGGTACCAAAGCACGTTTGTCATATCCTGAATACGTCAAGATGGACAGCAGCGGCAACTTATATTTTTCTGAAACCGGTTCCCAGCGGATACGGTTAGTCGAGGTAACTACCGGCTTAACCAAGCTGGTGGCTGGTTCTGGTACGCGCGGTTATAAGAACGGCAGCCAGACAACCGCCCAATTTAATAACCCAAAAGGGCTGGCTGTCGGTACTAACGTCTTGTACGCGGCTGATAGTTATAACGATGCAATTCGACAGATTGTTATCGAGGGGGTGGCACCGTATGCCGAACCCGCGCCAGAGGTATCAAGCGTGTCTCCTGGACAGGTTAATCCCGCTTGGGACAAGGGAAGCGGACTGCTAGTCAAAGTAGAAGGGGCAAATTTCACGCACGGCGTAGTAACCTATCTGGGCAATTATCAAGTAGAAAAAACCTATGTGCAGACCAGCACGTCATTGGCTGTGCAATTGCCTTTATCTCAAATGAGCCCTGGCTGGTATGATGTCACGGTTATCAAACCAGACGGGCAGATGATTACCTTGGAGCGAGCCCTGGGTATTACCGACAGCAATGGCAATATCCCTGATATTTATTATGAGTACTCCGGCAAAACCGCCGAGACAATCAGCGGTGGGGCGAGCGGCCCGGCGCTGGCACAGGGAACTTCATTTTTCGCCTATAGCTCAACGCTGCGGGGCGGCTACCATGTGGCAGCGGGTAACGTATTGGGCAGCAGTGAGGCTGAAGTGATTGCCGGAACCGGTGATGGCATGGGACCGCAGGTGCGGGTATTTGACAGTACCGGTACGCTGAAAAGCCAATTTTTCGCTTTTGATGCGAGCTTGCGCAGCGGGGTAACCATTTCTGCCTGCGATGTCAATGGTGACGGATATGAGGAAATTGTAGCGGCGCAGGGTAAGGGCGGCTGGCCGTTGGTTAAAATATTTGACGGTTACGGAAATGTCATTAACAGCGGATTTTACGTGTTGGACGGGAAATTTACCGGTGGCGTTAATCTCTCCTGCGGTGATACAAATGGCGACGGTACCAGTGAGATCGTGGTGGCGGCTATGCATGGCGGCGGGCCGCACGTTTTAGTTTACAATGTAGATGGAAAGATATTGACCAATTTTATGGCCTATGACCCAAATTTCCGGGGCGGTATTAATGTTTCCACTTTGGATATGGATGGCGACGGCCGTGACGAAATCGTCACCGGTCCGCAGTACGGCGCGCCGCACGTGCAGATTTTCCAGATCCGCCCTAACGAGTTAAAGCGCTTATCGCCCGGCTTTTACGCTTTTGACCCAGGCTATCGGGGCGGTGTTTCGGTAGTAGGCGTGGACACGGACGGTGATGGTACCAAGGAATTGTTGGTTGGCGTTGGCGAGGAGGCCATTTCCATGATTAAGGTTTATAATATCCGCGAAGAATTGAGCAAGTTGTTTTACGCGTATGCCAGTTCGTTTACCGGCGGACTACGCTTGGGAGGCGGTGATGTGGACGGTGATGGCGCGGATGAACTATTAGTGATGCCGCGCGGCGGCGGCGGGCCGAACGTGCGGGTAGTTAACGTGGATGAGGTCGATTAATGATAGGTTAGATCAAATAAAGAATTGATAAATTTATATACACCATTAGCATGAAAAAAGAGAATTATAATAAGATACATGATGTAATAATTATATTATTTAGCATATGGTGTGGATTGGGTTGGATACTATTTGGTAGTCAATCGGCTGATGGTGTGACTAGTTCAAATTACCCCCGTATTACGGTTACCGGCAACCTATATGGATATGACGATACGCCAATAACTAGTGGGGTGGCTATACGTTTGGTAGTAGGGCCAAATAATTTGGCAACCAATCGACATATACAGATCGGTTACGGAGAGGTCAGCGGGGGCAATGGGGAGTTTACTATTGCTTCATGGGACTGGGATGAATTTTATGGAAAATTTGATGGAGATACCACAGATTTATATACCCAAGAGGAGGTTAATGCCTATGATCCATCTACCTATCATGTGTATGTAACTTTTAATCTTGATGATAAAATTCTGTTAAAAAATTCTCAAGGACAATATGTAAAACAGCACCGCCCTGATAGGATTGATTTAGGCGTTGTTACAGGAAATAAAACGTTTGATTTAGGCAATGTAAGCTTTCGACAACCAAACGTAGTCGGTAGTATTTTAGAAGATAATGGTATTTATAAAGCCGAAACGAGGATGTTTATTACACCAGTAGGAGAATTTCCTACGTATGACGACCAAGTATTAAGTAATAGTTTGGGGTATTGGTCGTACCGAGAACCTGGAGAATATACTATACATTTATATGACGAATACGACACGTGGGGTAATCGTATGCCGGCAATATCGGAAGATAATTTATTGCGATCTTTTAATGTAACGGTAGGTTCAAACGGCATTGCCTCGGCTGATTTTTATGTTAATGAAAATCACACTGATGAAGAAGGCTATATCGAAGTACCGAGTGATGATAATGTTTCTGATTCTATATCGACACTTTTAAGCGGAATTGACACAACTAAGACGTCAAAAGACACTGTTGGTTTAAATGTGCATTTGGCACTTGATGGCGGAGCTTCATTTGACGCTTTGATGATTAATAAACTGGAAGCATCCCATACAAAATGGGTACGAGAACAGTTTGATTTTTCCGTTGATCCAGTAAATACGCATTGGGCCGATAGATACGAAACGATTCGCAATTACTATCGTGGTATTGATATTAATATTATTGGGATGCTTTCTGGGCTTGCCGAAGATATGCCCAGCATCACAGCCTGGAAGACGTTTGTTGCTGATGTAGTCAGCCAGCATAAAGATTATATTAAGGTGTGGGAATTATGGAATGAGCCTGACTTAAACAAGTTTTTAGATCCAAATACAGTTAGTAACTATATTCCATACTTACAAGCTGGTTATGAAGCCGTTAAAAGCGTTGATCCCAATGCGCTTGTTTTAAATGCTCCGGTATCGTGGCCAAATGCTTCTTTTGTTGAAGGGCTATACCAGCAGGGGAGCAGCTATTTTGACGAGTTGGCTTTGCATGTATATTATTGTGATCAATATAAAGCAGACGGCAATCTCGGTGATTTGCAAAGAGATTTTGCAAATGTACTAGCGGTTAAGAATAAATATCGTCCGAGTGATAAAATATGGATTACCGAACTTGGCTGTTCCACCTATGGTGAGTACAGTGAAACATTCCAGGAGCAATACTTGTCTGCGGTAGTACCATATTTACTTTCTACAGGTCAGGTTGAGAAGGTTTTGTTATTTAATGTAATTAATAGAACAACCACTGATCCTTATGAGGATAATTTTGGCCTGCTTAATAGGGATTTTACCGCTAAGCCAGCTTGGAACTGGTACAAAACCTTTTCAGCCAGCAGTACGGAGGCAACTCCAGTAGCCTCCGGCACCTCTTTCTTTGCCTACGATTCACGCCTGCGCGGCGGGTATCAAATAGCCTCTGGTAATGTACGCGGTGATGACAAGGCGGAAATTATCTCTGGTACGGGGGACGGTATGGGTCCGCATGTTCAGGTGTTTGACAGCCAGGGTAACCGCCTAGCCCAGTTCTTTGCCTATGACCAGTCGCTTCGCAATGGGGTGACGGTTTCTGCTTGTGACGTTAACGGTGATGGGTATGATGAAATTGTTACAGCCCAAGGCAAGGGCGGTTGGCCGTTGGTCAAGATATTCGATGGCTACGGCAACGTCATTAACGAGGGATTTAACGTTTTGGACGGTATGTATACCGGCGGCGTCAACCTGTCCTGCGGTGATACGGATGGTGACGGTACCAGTGAGATCGTGGTGGCGGCCCGTCAGGGCGGAGGACCTCATGTCTTAGTCTACAACCAGGATGGTCGGATATTGACCAATTTCATGGCCTATGACCCTAATTTCCGTGGTGGCATTAACGTCACTACTATTGATATGGACGGTGATGGCCGCGATGAGATCGTTACCGGACCCCAATACGGCGCGCCGCATGTGCAGATATTCCAGATCAGACCCAACGAGTTAAAGCGTTTATCGCCCGGCTTTTACGCTTTTGACCCAGGCTATCGGGGCGGTGTACAGGTAGCCGGCCTTGACCTGGACGGTGATGGCACCAAGGAATTGATGGTCGGTGTTGGCGAAAATGCGCAACCATTGGTTAAACGGTACAATATCCGTGAACAACTCCAAGGCCAGTTCTACGCCTTTGGCACCAATTACCTGGGTGGAGTGATGGTAGCCGGCGGTGACGTGGATAATGACGGCCAGGACGAAATCCTGGTCATGCCCCGATCAGGCGGCGGCCCTAACGTACGGATCATAGAGGGGGATAATACGTAACTAAAAAATATTAATAATAAAAAAATTAAACCAAAAAACTATGGAAGGAAAAACATTACCTAGCATCATTATACTGGTTACCCTCGGGGCGATAATAATCGCCGGCGGGGCGTATTGGTATTACCAAACCCAGGAAGCTATTAAGTCTGATACAACCACTACTGCCACCAATCCTGTCACTCTGGCGGCAACACTTGCTTACCAACAGGGCGAGGTATTGGTAAAAAAAGACGGAGCTGATTGGGCTGCCGTTACAACTGATACGGTATTGCACCAGGGGGATAGTGTAAAAACCGGAACGCAAAGTCAGGCCATTATCGAGCTGGAAAACGGCGATGTTGTACGATTGGGCTATAGCACCGAGATCGTGCTATCAAGTTTAACAACAAAGAAAGTGGCTATCGGCCAAACAACAGGGGCCAGCTACAACCGAGTGGCTAAGGAATTATCCAGGACCTACCAAGTTAACGTTGATGATATCGCAATAACGGCTTTAGGCACGGCTTTTGATGTGGTGGAGGACGATGATCAGGTTTCTATTAACGTGGTTGAAAGCAAAGTAGCGGTAGTTACGGAGGCTGACCAAAACGAAGTACTGGAAGGAAAATCAGCAGTAGTTACGAAAGAAAAAAAACAAGTTACGGTTCGAGAAATGGATAAAACCCAACTAAACAACGAATGGTACAAATGGAATAAAGAAGAGGATTCTAAAAAAACAGATAAGCTGGGAGTTTTATCCGAATATGCTGGTCCGGAGATCACCATTACTAGTCCAGAAAATGGATATATTTCCGAAGCAGAGACGGTTACTGTTACTGGAACGGTCAATGATCCGGAAGCAACAATTATGATTAATGAAAAAGAAGTTGCTAATCAAGCGGGCCAATTTTCCAGCGATTTGAATTTAGCAGCCGGAAAGAATGTAATTACAATAGTGGCGACAGATACAGCGGGCAACCGTTCGTTGCAGGAAATTAAAATTCATTACCAAGCAGCCGCGGCGGCTACGCCGATACAATTAACAGCTGCTACCCAAGCTGATGGCGTTCATTTATCATGGAACGCTTCAACCGCTTCAACGTTTCAGTATTTTAAAGTGGTGCGATCAGAAACAAACGCTGACCTGAAATATCCCGCTGATGGGTATATTGCCATGAAAAACGCCGGAGAGGAAAGCTATATTGATACGGAGGCAAGCGCTGATAAAACGTATTACTACCGTGTCTGTGAGGTGATGACCGGCGATAAAGTATTTTGTTCAAACGTGGCTCATATGAAAGGAAAGCAAAACCAAGAGCAAGAAGAAGAGCAAAACCAGGAACAGAACCAGGAACAGAACCAGGAACAGAACCAAGGAGAGACACAAAACCAAGAGCAAAACCAGGAACAGAACCAGGAAAGCAATAATGAGTCAGCAGAACCCCAGTATACCGGACCGGTAGTATCGGTTAAGGCAGAGGTAACCGGTGTGGGTGTTTGGTGGACGGACGTTTCAGATATTCCTGGATTTAAATATTATAAAGTCGTTCGTTCTACCACCAACGCTAATTTGAAATACCCAGATGACGGATATATCGCCGTTAAATCAGCCAGTGATAATAGCCACCGTGATTATTCATCAGTCAAAGGGACAGGCTACTATTATCGGGTTTGCGCGGTAGGTAATGAGATATTTTGCAGCAATGTCGTTTCCGTGAAAGCCATTAACAGCAATAGCGCACCAGAGGCGGTTAGCTTATCAGCCAGCTATTCAGCTGGCACAGTAACGCTTAACTGGACAGCGTCGTCTGAAAAAGATTTCAAATACTATAAAATTGTCTGGTCAGACGAAAACAGTTCACCAGCTTATCCGGATGATGGTTATCTAACCCCCATCTCCAGCGCGGCTACCGTTACCTATGCTGATGACGGTTCTGCCACAGGCACCAGAAAAACCGCCGTTACTTTATCCAGCGGTACGTACTATTATTCAGTATGTGTAGTTGATCAGGCGAACCAAGTTACCTGCAGTAACGTCGTCACGCTGACCGACGGTACGATTCAATAAATAGTAAAATAAAAATATATCTTGTTTCGATATAGAGGCAAGATAAAAAAGAGGCGGTTCCATGGAGGGGGACCGCCTTTTTGAATTACGAAAACAAAGAGATTACTCGCTGGTAGTAGCGAAGAATATGGGAGGTTTTTCCTTACGAAGTTTCATCAAGGGAGCTTCGCTAAACCAGATTGATTTTCTTCATATTTGAGATCAGCTACCCTTATTACCGATAAATCCGTCGATCTCGCCTTGGCTACGGTAGCGGGCCGAGGCCAGGCAGTACAAGGCGCAAATTTTTTCAGCGCGCGCGGCTAACATCTGCCTGTCCATGGCGGAAATGTCGCCGTCTTGTTGCAGGCGTTCGAGAACCCAAGCGCGGGTAGGTACGTCACCAATGGCGATACGCAGGCCTTTGGCCGCGGAGCGCAGCATGGTAGGACCGCCAATATCCGTTGCTTCATTAACGGATTTGTAGGTAGCACCGGCTTCGCTGATTTTCTGCTCCAGGGGGTAGAAATCACCGCAGAAAAGGTCAAAGTATACGCCGCACATTTCTTCCAGATCGCTGATATCATCTGAATTATTAAAGCGCGATAAAAACCCGCCGTGTACGCGTTGATCGAGTGTCAGCACGCGATGTCCAAAATAAGACTTTCCGAAAGCGGTGGATAGCGCCTGTTGCACTTTGACCGGCAGGAAGTGGTCATTTTCTTGAGCGATCCGATTGACTTGAGTAGCGATGGCCTGGCTGATAAAATCGGCGGTGTCTATTACGAAAATCCCGCCTTTTTTTAAATGTCGGGCCGTACCGCCGGAAGCATAGATTTTCCAGCCGAGATCTACCAATCCTTGGGTAAATTCTATAATGCCCTCTTTGTGAAAAACAGAAATCAGAGCGTTTTTTGTAAACATGTTTACTCCTTTTTTCTATGTACTTTGTGTGTTTTTGATATTTATTAATATTATATCACCTTAGCAGTTTTATGGTTTTTTTGTCAATTTAAAAAACCGAGTAGGAGAGGCCACTCGGTGTACGTAAATAAAAATTACAATTTTGGAGGATTCCATTGATGGATGGGAGTTTGGCCATCGATAGCTCGACATACTTGGAAAGCCAGGGCATGAGCTTCGTATGATCCGGCATACTGGTTACTTATCAAGCGTTAAGTAGTATCATCTTGTACTTGAATGATATTTAGAACTTCCATTTCTGATAGACTGGACAGAATACCGGTATTCTGCTATTATTTTTTCATACCTGGTAAATTATTAGTTAGGGGGTTATAAGTTTCCCAAAGCTCTCCTGAAATAGATTCAGGGGCCGCACGGGTACGCAGTTAGTTTACAAATAAGGAGCGGTAGTTCAGTTGGTTAGAACGCTGCCCTGTCACGGCAGAGGTCGCGAGTTCGAGTCTCGTCCGCTCCGTAGCCTAATTGCTTATCCTATATGCAGACGCGAACTACTGGATGATGGATTAGTTGTTTTGTTTTATGCAATTGATTAATACAAAATATGGATAGAGCTATAGTCATTGCCAATCCCAAGGCAGGTATGAAACTGCGGTCTGGGCGGGCTTTGCGTTTACTTAAAAAAGAGCTGTTAAAAAGAAGTATCCCGTTTTCTGTTTTTGAAAAAGCGGAGATGATACCTACTGCTACATTACAGCTCGCCAAAACAACGGTGATTGTTTTGGGAGGAGACGGTACGCTAAATTTTGTGGCAAATTATCTGTTTGCCCGTAATATTAGCCTGCCAATTGGCATCATACCAATTGGTTCGGCAAATATATTTGCTCAAGCTATCGGTGTACCGCTAACCATACGCAGGGCTATCAATAATATTTTTACAGGCCGGATACGGGAATCTTCAGTGGGATTAGCAAACAACAAAACCGTATTTTTGGTAGGCGTGACCACGGGAGCGCATGCCGAACTGATGGATAGAACTTCACGAAAAATTAAAGTAATGCTAGGCAGTATAGCTTATTATTTGAAATTATTTTTCCGTTTGCTTATAGTACGCCGATATCGCCACCAATTGCGGTTTGACGACAAAACACCCCTGGAGGTGGAAGCCAGCGCGGTTTTTGTTTTAAATGCCTTACCCAAACTATTTGGAGGTTCATATAATACCATCAGCGCTTTTGACAACAAGCTGTATACTCTGGTAGTAAAAAGCGCTTCTCCGTTTGAAATTGCCAGGGCCTTTAACGAAATGTACGTTTGGCGCAAGAAACCGGTACATGGAGTATATTACTACGAGTCCGATACGGTTCATTTGCAAACGGATAAAGCGACCGTATGTATTGACGCGGAAACAGTCAGCCAAAAGTCGTTTGCCATTGCGGTCACCAGTTTTTTTTCGTTCATTGTACCGAACAAATAAAAAATACCAAATGAATGGATTTTACTTTGGTATTTTTATATATGGTTATTTTTCGGGAACGGCTTTTTTTACAATTTCAGAAAATACTTTTGGCTCATGTTCTGCCAGATCAGCCAGCATTTTTCTATTTAAGGTGATGTTGGCTTTTTGCAGGCCGTTAATTAGTTTGCTGTAAGTAGTGTTGTTTTTCCGGGCCGCGGCGTTTATCTTGATATTCCAAAGCTTTCGGGCAAAGCTCTTCTTTTTTCTCCGGTCACGATAGGCATGGGCGCCTGCTTTCAAAACGGCCGTTTTGGCCAGTTTAATTTTACTTTTTCGGCCCCATTTATAACCTTTAGTCTTTTTAAGCAGGGTCCTCCGTTTTTTTGAATGGGTAGTTCCTCGTTTTACTCGCATATTATTTATAGGGTATTAAGTGCTTGGTTATTGTTTTTACGTTTGTCTTATCAGCCGAAACGTCACGGCGTTTTCGACGTTTGATGGTCCCGCTTTCGCGTGCGTTAAAATGGTCTTGGCCGGCCTTTCGCCGTTTTAGCTTTTTAGAGCCAGTCAGTTTGTATCGTTTGGCGGTAGCTTTGTGCGTTTTTAGTTTTGGCATATATAAGTAAATTATTATACAAATCTATAGTCACTAGTATATATCCAGTGAATTTTTTTGTCTAGTCTAAATGGAGTAGATAGCTATTTTTTATTCACCAATAGTGATAGCCGACCGCCTTGTCTACCTATTTTGCCCTCTTTTTCAACTGGCGTTGCCTCTGATAGAGATTGGACAAACTGTTCCAT